>JAZMZV010000118.1:0-2614 GCA_045586185.1 Thermoguttaceae bacterium
TTCGCGGACAATGTCCGCTCCCCAGAAACCATTTTTTTATATCCCAGAGTTTACTATATTTATAAGAAAAGTCAAGTAAGAGGAGGGGGAGAAGGGGTGCGCTCAAAATATTATCGCGCCTTTCTCTATAAATCTTTCCCCCTAGTTGACGATTTTTTTATTTTTTGTTATAATTTATTGATAGTGAAATAATATAATTCCAAAAATTTGCAATTCTGAATGTATTAAAGCGTTGCCATGTCAGAATCCTCGATGAAAAAACTGGCGTTATTAATTGGAATTAACCAATACCAGAATTTATCGGAACTAAAATACGCTCGACAGGACGCGGAGGCCGTTGCTGACGCGCTCAAGGAGAATTATGGTTTTTCAGAGGATGAAATTATACTTCTAACGGACGTCAGGCAAGGACGTTTATTTCCTTCAACAAAAAACGTTATTCAGCGGCAACTGGAGGATTTAATAAAACAAGGGGATAATCTCGATTTGTTTATTTTTGGATTCTGGGGACATGGCATGTTTCGTAATGGTCAGCGCTACTTGTGTCCTCAGACCGTTATGGACGAAGACATTACAGAAGAAGGGCTATCTTTTGACGATCTTCAAAAACATCTTGTCAAGGTCAAGGCGAAGAATACGTGTATTATTTTAGATTGTTGTCAAACGTTGGATGGACGCGGCGGATCAGAAACGCTGACTCCTGCAGACCAAATCAGCATGAAAAGCATTGTCCAGGACATTGTTGACAATAAAAACAAATTATTCCCTGATGGATCGTTTAATGCAGCAATTCTTAACTCCTGTTCGGAAGGTCAAGTAGCCTATGAGTGGGACGAACGCAAGCATGGAATTTTTACGGCGTTTTTACTGGACGCCATGGACAATCAATGCGACAGCGTTTCATCTATTGTTTCATATCTGGGAAACAAAGTTAAGAAGACTGCTTTGAAAATGGGCAAGGTTCAAACGCCGTTCTATATTATCAATAATGAAGGCGACATCCCATTGCCGGTAACTCTTCCAGACCGCAGCTTTACGTTACAGGTTAATCCGCAAAGCGCGTCGTCTGTTTTTGGAGATGTGTTTATTTCGTATAAGCATGACAACATTGATTTGGTTGAGCCGGTTTTAAAAGAACTTGAAAAACGGGGAATTACGTTCTTTATTGATAATGATGAAGAAGGCATTCTTCCAGGTCAGAATTTTGCTCATCAGATTCCTGAAGCGATAAAGAATTGTCAAGCGCTGCTTTTATTCTGGACTGAAGAGGTAAATCAGGCTCCAACTCAGATTGAATACGAAGTCAACGATGCGCTGACATTTAAGAAACCGATTATTCCGTATAAAATAGGTACATTTAAAACGCCGGATCCGAACTCTTTTATCCATTATTTTTCAGGAAAATCACAATTCATAGTCGCTCAGCAAACGAAGAAATCGATAACGGAGCTGGTCAACAGAATTGAAAGATTCGTTCGAATAAAACCGTGGCATCATCAAGGCGACGATCCGATTCATCAAAGCGACGATCCGATTCAGAATGAACCTCTGTTATATTCTCAGCGTGATTTATTTAGGATAATCGGCGTTGTTTTACTCGTTTTTATATTGGTTGTATTTGGCGTTGTAGCTGCAGTCTCGTCAAACAGCGCTCAGAATCAGCGTTCGCCTAATATAAAAACAGGTCATGACGATTTGCATAAATTGGCAGAGCAGGGAAATGCAGACGCCCAAAACTTGCTTGGTCAAAACTGCTTTTATGGCAAGGGCGGTGAGAACAAAAACCATGTAGAAGCGGTTAAGTGGTATAGCTTGGCGGCAGAACAAGGGCATCCAGAAGCGCAATACCTTCTTAGCGAGTGTTATGAAAAAGGTTATGGAGGTCTTGATATAGATCAGGGAAAAATGGTTTATTGGTGTCGTAAGTCTGCTGAACAAGGATATTCGAAAGCGCAATTTGCGCTTGGGATCTGCTATCAACATGGCCAGGGGGTTGAAAAAAATTCTGAAGAATCGTTAAAATGGATAATCCAAGCGCGAAATCAAGAGAATGCAGAACTTACAGAATTTAAAAGAAAGGTTCAAATAATTGAGGAACAATATAATATAAAGATAGAATCAATAGATAAGGGTACCATAAAAATTATTTCACCATTACAGAGTGTAGACAATATCTAAAAGATTTAATTGGCGTTTTTTAAGTTTTTTAATACATCGCTGATTTATCGTTCTGAAAAGAGAACTGTAATAATCAAACGGACAACGTCCGTGATCTGGGGTTGTTTTCGACTTTGCGGTATGTTTTGCTGACATGGCGGCAGGGAACTGCCGCGAGCCGGGTACGCTGTATGTTGTTGGCGGGGCATTGGACAAGGCTGCGTCAAGCCGCCGCCGTTCCAGTCGCAAGCGCTCCTCGCGTCAATCAACTCCTCACTCCTTCCGTGGGTTAAAACCCACGGCTAGAAATATTGAACCGCTACGCGGTTCTAGCGGAAGCGTAACTTCGTTCGCTTCGCTCTCTCTGTTATCGCCTTTACGTACACCCACGGGTTTACCCCCGTGGCTCGCCTAAGCGTAATTCCGCTCCCGATGGTCGCTCCATTACCGCCTTTCA
>JAZMZV010000119.1:0-1516 GCA_045586185.1 Thermoguttaceae bacterium
TCTCCGCCTCCATCTGCTTGTAAATCGCGTCAACGACCGGGTTACGGTTCGCCACAGCGTTGTTGATTCGGTCATACGCGGACGTCAGACTTTCCGTCGAGGCTTTTTTGTTGCCGTTGAGGAGCGTCTGTAATTTCTGCCACGGACCGAAATTCACGGTCGGCATTTCCTTTTCCCTCGCTTGTTCTGCATTTTTCGTGACGAAATCATCAGCGCGTTTACCAACGTTTTCAAAATAGCGGATTCCGAGGGCTTTTCCAATCGTGGCGACCGGGTTCGCAAGTCCTCGAAAAGCGGAACCAAGCGTTTTTCCGAGAAAATCCCCCAACGGTTTCAATTTTTCCATAAGTGGCGCGATAACGTCTCCAACTGCGGAAAGCGCGTCTTTTATCATAATCCACCACTCATAAAATCCTTTCAAAATGCCTCCGAAAGTCACGCTCAGGAAATTTCCAAGAAACTCTAAAATAGGGAACAGTCCGTTTACAATTTCGGTCGTCACGTCGCCGAGACAACCGGAAAACGTCCCCCACGCAATGCGCATTTCCATCAAGTTGGCTTCGAGTTCCTTGTCCGCTTCCGTCAAAAATCGGTTCGCCCACGCGGTTTTCTCGGCTTCGACCTGAATGTTGACGAATTGGTTTATCATGTCGTCGCTGATGTAACCGAGCGTCATCATCTGCGAGCCAAGAATCTTGACTTCGTTATTGAGTGAATTGAAGGTTTTACGCAATTCCGCCGCTTCTTTCAGACGTTCGCACATCTTCATCAGCCCAACAATCACGCCAGCGAATGCAGCTGCGAGCGCCACGCCAATAGCGACGCCTCTGGGTCCAAGCGCAGAGAGAGCCTTCAACGCCTTACCCGCCATACTAGCCATTGAACTGAGGCTCATCGTTCCTCTGCGAATGCCGGAAGTCACGTTCACAACGCCACGAATCGCCCCCTGAACATTGCGAATGGGAATCCTGCCGGAACCACCGGAATTACCAGAGCCACCGGAACTGCCACCGGAACCTCCAGAGCCACCGGAACCTCCACTTCCAAAACCGAAAAGACGTCGTAAAAAGCGAGGCGCGACGATGCTGTTTTCCTCCTCTTTTCGCTGTTTTTCTTCCGCTCTCCACTCAACATCCTCACGGTTTCGGCGTAATGTACCAATCGCTCGGTCAATTCGGCTTGTCGTTTTTCTCGGCGCGTTATTCTCCTTGAGTTTTTCCTTTTTCTTCTGTAAATCGTCAATTGCGTCGTTCAGGGAACGTAACTTTTCCCCGACTTTTTCCGGGTCGAGAAGGTCGTCGGACGATAATCTATCGCGTCTCGCAGTTCGCGTCGCCTCCTCATTTATCATGTTGACGGCATTATCGTACATCTCCTGAAGCGCGTCCTGAACCTGCTTGACTATACCAATTCTATATGAGAATTCCGCGTCGGGCGGTCCTTTCGGCAGTCGTTTCAGCAACGCGAAACGACGGGGAAGTGAAATTTGGGGTTGCGTCGGGGGTAAAATTCGGAA
>JAZMZV010000120.1:0-24375 GCA_045586185.1 Thermoguttaceae bacterium
AACATCACAACCGGCTGTCAAAAACTCTCGAGCTATCGCCAGCCCGATGCCGGAGTTAGAGCCGGTTACGAGGGCGGTTAATCCGGAAAATTTCTGTTTTTTTGAATTTTGTGGCGCCTTTTTGGGTTTCATGGGGGGAATCTCCCTAGTCAAAAATTAAAAAATTGATTATAATATACAAAACAATTTTGACAAGACGGAGTTCAGAAATATTTTTGCTTCTTCCGGCAAGTCTATACCTGACGATAAGCTGTTAGCCTCTAGCTGCTAGTTACTAGCTTTTCATTTTTGCTTCAGGCTTTAAAAGTTAACGATAAGAACCAGAAGCGTCCAAGCTAACAGCTAGCAGCTAATAGCTAATGGCTTATCAGGTACCAAATTGTCGGATGAACCAAATTTAACCAGTCTCAGCCACATAGGAGACTCAAAAATATTTCTGTTGCAATATATTTCAGATCAGCCGCGCGAAAAACGCCATTTGCGTTATGCGGCTTAAAAACCTTAAGAACCAATATATATTTATGTCCCCACGAAAATCCGGACATTGGGCGTCGCTGCAGCAAGCGATGAATCCCGTCCAAAATCAGGAAACCAACAATCAAACTGTCCCCGAAGAAGAGAACGCTAATCCTTCTGCTGAAAAACCTTCAACCTCTCAACCAGACGACTTCGAAATTCCCCGCGACGCATTTTCGCTCTTTGACGACGAAGAAACCGAGGTAAAAGAAGAAACCGCGGTAACCGAATCCGACGCCGCTTCGGAAGATCAAAACGAGGAGTTGCTTCTCAACGAAACGGAAGAGCCGCCAGCCAAAGAGTCGGAATACAAATGGAACGCAGTCGAAATCAAGGGGAACGATCCCGTCGAGAAAAATCTGGACGGCGATTTCGACATTCCCGCCGACGCGTTTTCCATGTTCGACGACGAAGACGATCAGCCCAAGCCGAAGGCCAAGAAAACCAAAAAGCAGAGCTCTAAAGAAGCTCCCAAAGCAGAAGCTCAACCTGAATCGGCGGCTGAAGTCAAAGAGGAAAAGCCCGAAAAGACCCGCAAACCTCGCAAAGCTAAAAAGACCAAGTCCGCTCCGTCAGAGGAAGCTGACGCTCCGCTGGAAGTCAAAGCGTCCATTCCGGAAGATCAGATTTCGGAATCGTTCGCCGCTGGCATTATGGACGACTCTGTAATTCATTCCGCCGCCACAGAAACGCCGGTTTATTTCCCGGTGCATCAAATTGAAGTCGCGCCGGTTGTCATCGATCAGCCGGAACCGGAATCAACTTCCGATACAACGTCGTCAGCAACGTCTTTGCTGGACGATTTAATTCCCGACAGCGAAATCGACCGCGTCAACCAGAAAGCCGCGAAGAAAAAGAACGCGAAGAAAGAGAAAAAGTCTGCGCCGGTTGAAGAAAAGCCGGTCGCGCCGGAACCGAAAAACCTCGACGGCGATTTCGACATTCCCGCCGACGCGTTTTCCATGTTCGACGATGAAGACGAACAGCCCAAACCGAAAGCTAAGAAACCGGCGAAGAAGGAAAAGCCTGTCAAGGCGGAAAAGCCTGTAGAAGAACCGGCTCCGAAAGACGACGATTTCGACATTCCCGCCGACGCGTTCTCCATGTTCGACGACGAAGACGAACCGAAAAAGGCCCCCAAAGCCAAACCGGAAAAGGCTGAAAAACGCGAAAAGAAAGCCGAGAAGAAAGAAAAGAAATTCGAAAAGCGATCGAAGAAGGAAGAACGATTCGAAGACGACGCTGACGAATTCGCCGACAAGCCGTATGAAGAAGTCGACGAGTACGAAGAACGTCCGCGCCGTCAGCCGAAGCAAAAGCCCGCTCGAGAACGCCGTTACGAAGAAGACGCTCCGGAACCGAGAGAACCTCGAGAATCCGCCGTCCGCGAAGGCGAACAGCGCCGTCAGACTGTCAACATCCCGTCCTGGCGCGAAGTCATGGATACGCTGGTTGCTATGAACATGAACCGCCGCAAGGCGTCAGAACGCCCCAGCCGTTCCTCTCGTCGTTCCGCTGCTGACCGTCAGAAGGAAATCGAGGAGATCGAAGATCGCTTCGAACGCGAAGAAGTCGAAAAAGCTCCGCGCCGCCGTCGACGACGCCCGGAATGATAAAAACGCAAAGCGCGGCAATTAGCCGCGCTTTTTTTAAGTAACACGCTCGCCTACGCTTGCGTAATTGCTAATTGCAAATTGCTAATTGCTAATTCTTTCTTCTCCGCCAGTACATCAACCCCGCAACTCCCAGAAGCAGCAGCGCCCACGTTGACGGTTCTGGAATTGGTTCGGGCAGAGGGTAAACAAGGTACAAATTGTTTTCTTCACTCAGCAGACTGAACAGATCCGTATAATTGTCAAGCCAGGACGTATAGTCTCCCCCCGGCAATCCCGCGCCGGAAACGAGAAGGTATTTACAACCTTCGTACGACCAGTCATCAGCGTCAGCGTTTTCAAAATACAGACGAATCATATTATTGCCAGCAGAAAAATCTCCGTCGGTAATATACAATACGTCGTGATTGGAATCGTCTCCGGGATACTCTCCAAATTCAAATAGAGCAATCCCGTTATTACGGATTTTAACGTCTCCTTTAACATTCGCGTCGCCAACGGAATTACCGGGCGAAAAGATCGCCTCAGCTCCAGAACCGCCCACTTCTAACGCGCCGGTATAGTAACCTTTGTAATCTAACCGTCCGGAGGAGACGACAAAGCTTTCCGCGCAGACCAACCCTTCAGCTTCCGCTAAAATCTGAAGCGTTCCATCGCCCGTCTTTTCAATTACGCCTGAGCCTTGAACCGCTAAATCGCTATCTTGAGCGGAACCACTAACGTCATCTGCGCTCATTGTCAGCTTCTTTTTATTGTCGCCAGTTACGTTTAGCTCGAGCTTTTCTGTCTTGTCGTCCATCACAATGATTCCATTAACGCCTTCGATTTCATCCAATTTAGCCGTTAATTTTCCACCGTTAAAAATATTGGCTCTTCGCAATTGATAATAGTTTGTGTTATCACCAGCTCTGCCGGCAATCGTAACTTGCGCTTGATTGATAGCTGTATTATAGGGGTTGTCGTCGTATTCGCCGAATTCGATGTAAATACCGCCGTCGAAGGAAAAAGCTCCTGGGCACACAAACGCCAAGTTTGTACACTCATCCCCTCCGCTGGGCGGGGGCGAATAATCATCGTTTACAGTCAAATAGATGTCGTTGCCGCAAGCGTAGTCGATTTCGCCGTCGTTATTAAAATTGCCATAGTTGCCTGTGAATGTCGCAGAGGCGCCAGCGCCGTAAAATTCCACATACGGTGACTATATCGCGCCGCCTTGAGATGCTTTGTTCTCAGATACCGTCAATGGCGAATTATTAACATACACATCCCCCTCGCTATAAATCGCTCCGCCGGAATTAGCAGCGCTGTTCTCAGAGAACTCCGAGGGCGAATTCCGAATATAAATGTAATTATCGGTGATATATATCGCCCCGCCGGAATTAGCAGCGCTGTTCTTGGAGAACTCCGATGGCGATTCCCAAATACGAACTAAACTCTCACAGTAAATCGCGCCGCCGGAATAAGCGCTGTTTTCAGAGAACTCCGATGGCGAATCTTTAAGATAAGCATACTGGAAACTATAAATTGCCCCGCCGATACCTTGATGATAATTTCCCGACTTTCATCAGTGTATCCAGCGACGTTTTTGTAAAATTTAGAGCTGCTACAAGAACGGAGGTCAAAGCTTCCCTCGCAATAAATCGCGCCGCCGTCGCCGTACGCTAAATTGGATTCGTATATACTTGCAGCATCGCTTATAAAAACGTATCCAAGCTTAAACGAACCTGAGTATTGCGAAGTTTCGCAGCATATTGCGCCGCCTTTTCCACTGGCGATATTATTAGACAACAGGTTGCCATCCAAGTCAATCCCAGCGCGGTTATTTTTAAATGTATTTTCACCACTGAGGCGAATTCCACTTTCATAACCATAAATCGCGCCTCCATTTTCGCCTGCAGTATTGCCTTCAAATCTTAATGTTAGTTCGTTGTCATTAAGGTGACACATTGCCGCACTCGATACGCTCCCTGTATCTTCATAATCACCCGTACTGTAAATCGCGCCGCCGTTTAACGTAGCGAAATTCTCCGTAAAAGTGTATTTTCCTTCGTCTTTCAATAGTAATTGGTAACAATTCAAAACGCTGCCATTAGTGGCATAATTATTATTAAATATCCAGTCGCCAGCTGATTCATTTGCTGTACTGGCGGGATTAAAATTAATGGCTCTGGCGCGTGCGCAGCCTCTATTGTTGGAAAAAGTATTAGGATATCCATCATCCGAAAGCATCGTAATTGTCGTATTTATGTTGGTAATATTAAACACGGAATACGCTTCTGAATCAGGAGCGTTAAAAGACGAAACTGTAACGTTATGGAAAATCATTGCCATACTGCTTGATGACGAACCAGTGTATTCGTCTTTGAAAAAAACGCTGCGAACGTTCTGATCTGCATTGCCGCAATATTCAATATTCGTCATGTAAAGCTGAAGGTCGTCGGTGGGCTTGGTAAAAACATAAGGAGCGTTTGGATCTAAAGACTGAACGTTGATTTGACGCGTTCCGCCATTGCCATTAATGGTAAGCACGCCAATCGCAACATTTTGGCTGTGCGTTACAGAGCCATAAACATTGAAAACGTTGACATTGGGGGTAGAATTAAATACGACTCCAACGTCGTCGCCATCATAAAGATCGACGGTATCAGCGTAAACCGACGCAAAAATGCAAACGGCTGCAAAGAAAGCGTTCCAAACGCGAAGCGCCAAACTAGTGAGGGATAAATGCATGGTCATATCGCTTACTTGGAAAGTAAAGGGTTCATCAGGCAACTTGCCCCCCTGATGAAATAATTGTATTGAAAAACTTGGGGTTCTTCCTAATATATATGGTAAACAGAAACATCCCATATAAGAGGTAATCCCTTGTCTGCTATTATTACAATTCAAATTTAGGTTTTTGCAATTATATTTTTAAAAAAAGAAGTAAAAAATAGATGGAAATATTTGCATATCAGACGTTATAAAAGGAAAAAGAAACGGAAACGACCGACGGGAGCGTGTATTGGCAAATGCACGGCAACGCGGACTGGCTCCACTGCCATCGGAGGCGGCAGGGGACTGCCGCGAGCCGGTTGTGCGAGCGGGCATTTCTGCGAAAGAGATTATTCTAGTAACAGCAAGGCGCCCGAGACAGGCGCCATCCAGGGGGCGTTATCGGCTAACGCAAGACGTTTTCCCCCTTCGAACAAAGCGTAATTTCGCTCGCTACGCTCGCTCCATTACCGCCTTTCATTCTTTGCGTACTTTGCGTTCTTTGCGGCTAAAAATCTTTTCGCCATCACTCTCCGCTGACCACGTAGCAGCGCAGGGAGCGTCCTTCCATGGTAAACTGTTCGTCAACCTTGGCGGGCGGGCCGTTGAGGTTCGGGAACGCGTCTTGACCGGCGGGGGCGGCGGTGTCGATAAACAGACGCCACGGCAGGCTTCGGGTTGCCGGCGGGAAGGCGAACTGCGTCGGTTCCGCTCCAGCATGGAAGAAAATCAGAATGTGCATGTTCGGCGGGTCGTCAACCTTGACTCGCGGCTCGGCGGAGAGCATGCACGTCAGCGAGTTGGACGGGTCGTTCCAGTCGAACGCGGCGCCGTTGCGTTTATACCAGGCAACGTCCGGGAACCCGTTGGGCGTCGTCGGCTGACCGGTGAGAAAATGCCGGCGGCGCAGAGTCGGTTCGCGTTTGCGGAATTCAATCAAAGCGCGAACGAAATTGAACGTCTCAAGATTGTTGTGAGTCCGTTTCCAGTCCAGCCAGGAAATGTCGTTGTCCTGACAGTAGGCGTTGTTGTTGCCTTGCTGAGTTCGTCGTCCTTCGTCGCCGGCGACAAACATCGGCGCGCCCTGAGACAGCAGCAGCGTCGCGAAGAAGTTTTTAATCTGACGGTTTCGGACGGCTTCGATCTGTTCGTTGTCCGTCGGACCTTCCTGACCGTAATTGTACGAGTTGTTGTTGTTTTCCCCGTCACAGTTACATTCGCCGTTGGCGTCGTTGTGCTTCCAGTTGTAGCTGACCAGGTCGTTGAGCGTAAACCCGTCGTGCGAGGTGATAAAGTTGATGCTGTGATACGGGTTTCTGCCGCTTGTCTGATACAGGTCGCTGGAGCCGGACAGACGGGTGGCGAACGCGCCTGTCATACCGGGATCGCCGCGCCAGAACCGGCGGACGTCGTCTCGATAGCGTCCGTTCCATTCCGCCCAGCGGGACGTGGAATTGGCAGGTCCGAAATGCCCAACCTGATACGCGCCTGCCGCGTCCCACGCCTCGGCAATGATTTTTGTATCCGCCAAAAGCGGGTCTTCGGAAATCTGTTCCAGCAGCGGGGCGTTGGACTGCATCGCGCCGTTTCTGTCACGGCTGAGAATGGACGCCAGGTCGAACCGGAACCCGTCGACGTGGTAGCTGTGAACCCAGTATCGCAGACAGTTAAATATCAGCTCGCGGCAGATCGGGTGGTTTCCGTTGAACGTGTTCCCGCACCCGCTGAAGTTCCGGTAATACTGCTGTTCCGGTTCCAGCATATAGTAGACGGGATTTTCCAAGCCCTTGAAGCTCAGCGTCGGGCCTTTTTCGTTGCCCTCTGCCGTATGGTTGAACACGACGTCTAAAATGACTTCAATTCCCGCCTGATGCAGAGCCAGAACCATCTGTTTGAACTCTTTGACCTGCCCGCCGGGCGTCTTGTCCCAGGCGTACCCGCGATGAGGCGAGAAGAATGCCATCGTGTCGTATCCCCAGTAGTTTTTGATTCGCGGCTCCAAGCCGTCAGACCCGAGAATCGGGAACTCGTGAATGGGCATCAGCTCCACAGCGGTTATCCCCAGCTGTTTCAGATAAGGAACCATCTCGATGACGCCCTTGTACGTGCCCGGGTACTTGCAGCTTGACGTCGGAGACTGGGTAAACCCTTTGACGTGCATTTCGTAGATGATTGTATCGCATAAATCCCGACGAAGATGTCGGTCGCCCTTCCAGTCAAAAGAATCGTCCACCACGACGCACTTGGGCGGGCGGGAGACGCCGTCTGAATTGGACTGGAACGTTCCCGCCAGAGCTTTACAGAAAGGATCGATCAACCGACAGTTGGGATCGAACCGCAAGCCCTGATCCGGACAGAACGGACCGTCCGCCTGCAGATGGTAAAGCTGACCGGCGCGCAAGCCGGGAATGAACATGCTCCAAATGTCGCCCCAGCGGTTATTGTTTTTGTCAAATTGTATTACCGACGCCGGCTCCGTATCGTCAACGCGGTCGTAGAGCAGCAGGCTAATAGATTCTGCATGGCGGCTAAAGACCGAAAACTGCACGCCGTCTTCCATCAGCTGCGCGCCGTACGGCAACGGGTGCAGCAACTTCAACGACGGGGTGCGAACTGATTCTGACGCTCCGCCTTGAAGCGGAGGAACGGACGTCGACAGGGGAAACCATTCCTGAAAGTTTAACGACATAGCGTTTAGCCTTTTATGGGGTGGGAGGGGTTCATTTTCTAAATCTGCATTGAATACTCTTTCTATTCTAGTCTGAAATTTAAAATTACAAACCCTCCTATTGACTATATCGGTCTAAAAAAATGAATTCTCTAAATAAAAAAACGATACATACAGAAGTATTGACAAATTCGCGTTATTGGGCAATGTTTAGCCAGAGTTCCAAATCGGACAAATTAGCAATTTGCAATTAGCAATTAGCAATTACGCAAGGCGTTCCCCAATGGTTTCGAGTAGGTTGTCGACAGGACAGAGCGACCAACGGGAGCGTCTTTTGGCAGGCGCGCGGCAGCGCGGATTGGCTCCCCCGCCATCGGGGGCGGACTTACGTCCGCGATCCAGAAAGGTTTTCGACTGTGAAACAGTTCATGTGCGGGACAGAGGCATCGCCCCCGGAAAATTTTGTTCAGTCTCTTGATCAAAACCGAACAACTCGCTATAATAATTAATGAACCTCCCCAGTTTGTTAAATCGTTATTGAAAAAATAATCGCCTTATGAACTCCCGTAAAACCATTTTGAGCGTTCTATTTGTTTTGCTGGTTTGTCTTGCTGGCGCATGTTTCGCAGCAGAGGATTCTGACATCCAAAAGCAACAAGCGATTAGTTTGTTTGGCAAAGACGCCGCGGACCGTTTTGAGCAAATGTTTCAAAGCGGCGAATTTGATTTTGACTATCGCTGCAATTATTCTATGTATTCCGGCGCAAACGTTCTACATTATACCGTATGGACAGGCGATATAAATCGGGTAAAAACGCTTCTGGAACGCGGCGCGGACGTCAACGCTAAAACCGATTCCGGCGAATCCGTCTTGGAAAGCGCGGTTCAAAGCGGCAATTTCGAAATGGTTCAATTTCTGGTCGAACGCGGCGCAGACGTCAACGCAAAAAACGAATGGGGAGCAACAGTTTTGCACACCGCCGCTCATAGCGGCAATTTGGAAATGGTTCAATTTCTGATTGAACGCGGCGCAGACGTCAACGCTAAAGACGACGCCGAAAAAACCGTCTTGAATTATGCCATTCTTGGCGACGTCAGGAAGCCGGTTCTGAATTCCACCGACCAAAGCGACGCCTTGAAAATGGTTCAGTGGCTGGTCAAATGCGGTACAAACGTCAACGCTAAAGACAGATGGGGACATTCGTCGCTCTTGCATGAATCCGTTTTTAATGACGATTTGGAATTGGTTAAATGGCTAGTTGAACGCGGCGTTGACGTCAACACAACAAACAAAATGGGCTGGACGGCTTTATATACCGCCAAACGATACGGAAAGACCGAAATAGCTCAATGGCTCAAAGACCATGGCGCAAAGACCTTTGTCGTGAATTGGCGCGAATTCTTTGTATTTTTTATCGGTTTCTGCATTTTATTTAGTCTGATCGCGTTTTATATCTATCTCAAACGGGGGAAAAGAAAAACGGCGAGCCGGGATGCGTAAGCGCCCGGGCAGCGGGTCAGGCGGACTTTCCACGTTCTCGAGATTTTTGGATGCTTCCGCATTGTCTTGACGGCAAGCCGTCAAGTACGAAAGCGACGGCAAGCCGTCGCACTCCAAATTTTTCGGCTGCGGCGCAGGTTGTCAGCGGGTCATTGGATAAGGCGGCGTCAAGCCGCCGCAGTCCCCGACGCAAGCGTTCGCATTTGTCTTTGCCGCGTTGTCCGCCAAATTTGTTGAATTTTTTTGAAAAAAGGCGGACAGAGCTATAGACAAACTTCGAGATGTGAGTAAAATAAAGATATAGTCGAAAATATATTATCGATTTCCCCCCATTGAGTTTTCCGCCATGAAAAACGCCTCCATGCAAAATTTCGAACGCTGCGTTCTGGTAAGCGGGCTGATTTCCCTGCCTGCCTGGGACGAGCTATGGGCGGATTACCTCGCGTCGCGCAACATTCTCCGATCCATGGAGGGCGAAGTCTTCCCGGAAACCTTCTCCCATTATATTATTGAGCGCGGCGTTCTCAACGACTGGCAGATTCAGCAGCTTTTAGCGGGACACACCAAGTTCAATCTGGGATCGTATCAGATCGTTAACTCGCTGGGGCAGGGCGGTATGGGACAGGTCTTTTTGGCGCGCCACAGCGTAACCAAGCAGGAGGCGGCTGTCAAGGTCTTGCCGCGAGACAAATGCGCCCCGGAAGCGATTAAAAACTTTCAGCATGAAATCCGCGTCCTGTCGTCGCTGCACCACCCAAACATCGTCGGGGCGCTGGACGCAGGCGAAGACGGCGGGGTTTGCTATCTGGTCTGCGAGTACGTACCGGGTCAGAACCTCCGCAAGCTCATTCGCAACGGGCGGCCGCTGACAATGAAGTCCGCCGCCAGCATTCTGTCTCAAGCGGCAATGGCGTTGCAGCACACGCACGAACAGGGGTTCGTTCATCGAGACATCAAGCCCGGCAACATTCTCGTTACGCCTAACGGCGTCGCCAAGCTGACGGACTTCGGTCTGGCGACGCAAATCGGCGGGAAGAACGACCCCCGCGCCGGGAAAATCGTCGGGACGGCGGACTATCTCTCCCCGGACCAGGTCAAATGCCCCACAAACCCGGTTCCGCTTTGGGATATTTACTCGTTCGGATGCTCGCTGTACTATATCGTTACCGGGAAAGTCCCGTTCCCCGGCGGCACGACCATGGAAAAGGCGAGGGCGCACATCGACCTGCTCCCGCTTGACCCCCGTCTGCTCAATCCCACGTTAAGCGAAGATTTCGTCAACGTCATTGCTGACATGATGGCAAAAGACCCGGACAAGCGCATTCAGTCTGCGTACGCCGTTATGGAACGACTGGCGAAATGGTCGCCTCCTACGCCGTGCGACATCGAAATGGTAGACGGCGCGGAACTCATCGCGGCTCAAATGCGAAAGCGTCCAACGGTTACGTCGATTTCAGTCAATACCATCATGCAAGCCGGGGCGAACGCTGCGCCTATCATTTTGGGCAAAGCCGACGAGAAGGACAAGCTTGATTTCGATTTCACATCAAAGAAAAAAGAGCAGGTCAGCGCCCAAGACACCGTCGGCGCCATCAGCCGACATCCGGCGTTTTCTGAATCGGAAGACCTCATGTCCGTTCAGATGTCTCGGCAAATCGAAGAAAACGAGCGGCGCGTCAAAACCAACGACTACCTCATGCCGACCGTTACCCTGTTTGGAATCGTACCTGCCGTGTTGATGCTGCTAACCTGGCTGTTCTACGCCCTGATTACCTGATGAGCAAACCTGTTGTTATTATAAGTCAATGCCTGACCGGAGCCGTCTGTCGGTGGGACGCGCTCCAGTTAGACGCCGGTCTGTACGAGAAGCTGCAAGCTCATATTACGCTCATTCCCTTCTGCCCGGAACTGGCTTTGGGCTTGGGATGTCCCCGCCCGACAATCCGTCTGATTCGGAAGTCTTTTAATACAGAAACGCCTGACAATATCGAACTGGTTCAACCGCAGACAGGGCGCGTTCTGACGGCGGACATGGACGCGCTGTGCGAGTCGTTTCTCCGCGCCCATCCGGCGGACGGGTACATTCTCAAGTACAAATCCCCGTCGTGCGGGTTGACGAACGTCAAAGTCTACATGGGCGCCGATTCCAGGGAAATATGCGGTTTCGAGTCCGGTCGATTCGCCGCCGCCGTTCGTCGGCTGTACCCCAACGCGCCGGCAATCGACGACTTCCGACTGGCTCAGCCCGGCGCAATCGAGGAATTTGTGGAAAGGACGTCAAAATACAAAAGATAGATAATAGCAACCTTGCGGTGAGAGGATAACAAAGATTCACAAAATAGATTAATCGTAGCCCACGCCTTTAGGCGTGGCACTAAAATAATATAGAATAATAATTTACCGCACAAATCACTATTCTCTCTCCGCCCCCAATGGGGCGTAGAGAGAATAGTGGAGGGAAGCATTGGGAGAGGAATTTTATCATGTCCCACAGATAAATCTGGGGGCTACGAAAAGGGTTAAAGACTTTTATCTTTTCCCCTTGAATTTTCCAAATAAAGTTTATCGTTTTTTAGAATTGATACTGGCAAGCGCCGTATCTTTTTTTAATTAAATAGTGTATAAGATAATGCGAAAAGCGATGGACCAATTCGCCCTGAAGCTTACAGCAATGATAAATAGCCCCAATTGATAGATTTTCAAATACTAACTGACGTAGAACTGGTTCAGTGGATTTTGTCCGGCAATCGGATAGGATTTAACGAACTCATGCGCCGACATCAAACGCGTCTGTTCGCCTTCCTGCAGCAAATGAGCGCCCTGGAGCCGAACGAAATCGAAGACCTCGTTCAGGAAACGTTTGTCAAGGCGTACGTCAGTTTGGATACATTTGATTACAAAATCTATCACAGCGACAAGGCGTTTGGAACGTGGCTGTTTACCATCGGGCGAAGGATACTGCTCAACGCGCTGCGGAAAAGCAAACGGGATCGGCTCGTCTTTTTCTCGGCGTCGGAAACGACGGAAAAGCATAAAGAGACTATTCCAGACAAAGCCCTCATCCCGGCGCAGTCTGCGGAACGGTTAGACAGCCGCCAAAACCTGTGGAGCAAAATCCGAACGGTTCTGACGGAACCGCAATGGACGGCTCTGTGGCTTCAGTATGTCGAAAACTGCTCCATGGAAGAAATCGCCGCTGCGATTGGGAAAAAGCCGCAAAGCGTCAAAGCCCTGATTCATCGCGCCAAATGCACATTGCAAAAACATCCGGAATTTTTTGAACGTTAACACTTTACTTTACTGATATGCAAGACATTTTTGAACAACTCAAAGCCGAAGGACAACGCTGTCAGCCGGAATTCTCCGAATCCCTTCATGCGCGCTGTAAAGAAGCGATTGACCAGATCGAAGCGTCGCGATCGAGTACAGAGTCCGCCGGGGTTCCTTCTCGCAACTCGCAACTCGCAACTCGCAACTTACCGACGCGCAATCGCGTCTGGCAAGCGGTCGCCGCCGCGGTTCTATTCTGCGCCGGGTTCGCGATGTTTAACTCGTTCTTCCTTTCTCCGACCAATACAACGTTTGATCCGCAGTCGGAAACCCCGCAAATTGCGGAGGATGAACAAGAGTTTCAACCGCTGGTTATCAACCCGATGGCGTTTGAGCAGTTTGAACTGGAAACGCTCGCGAAGAGCTTTGACAAGCCCGCTCGAGTTGAGCATCAGGAAGCAAAAGGGCGTTCCGCCAGCGTTTTCGGCGCCGTTAAAAAGATGATTCAAAAGCCCGACCCGGCAAAAAACGTGGCGGCGTCTATTATGCGTCAAGACATTTCCATGGGCAACCTCCTGGTTAAAGCCGGCTCTTTGGCGCAGCTTCCAGAAGACAATTCAGAAAACGCTCCCGAAGAAAACCAATAACCCAATCGCGGGCAAAAAGTCCGCTCCTTTACGATTATGCGAACGACTTTTTCCCAGCTGATTTCTTGCGTTCTGGCAACGGTTCTTTCAGTATTTTCTTTTATCGCGCAGGCGCAGGACGTTCAGCCCGGCGCCGTTTCGGAAACCAAAGAAGCCCAAGACGCGCAAGCGCCAGACGTTCATCCCGGCGTTATTTTGGAAGTCAAAGACGCCCCGGCTGTAACGATTTCCATTCGAAGCGCTAACGCGGCGCTAAAGGCGGCAGACGCGACCATCTCCAAAATCAACGAGCCAACTCTCAGGCTGTACACTGGCATTTTACGCTTGTATCTGTCCAAAAACGGACCGTTGGGCGGCTTTGATCTGGACAAACCCATTGGTCTGATTATCGACCCGCAATACGGCGCCGCCGCGGTGTTTCCCGTTCAGAATTGGGAGACGATTCAAAAGAACCTCAGTAAAGAAGGAACTCTGACGACTCTGGAAGACAACCGATTCAAATTCACCCAGGACGACGGAGAAGTTTTTCTGCTCCTTCAAGGCAACTGGCTGGCAGTATCGACAGACAGCGATTCCGCCATCCTCAAGGCGATTCCGCAGCCGTGTCTGGACAGTATCGAAAAGTTATCGAAAATCTATCTCGTTGGCGCCGCGGTCAATTCCAGCCGCATGACAACCCAACAGCTCAACGATTTGTTAAAAACGCTTCAAACGCAGATGGAAGCGGGATTGGAAATGGAAGGTCCGCTGTCAGACGTTTTCAAAAAGCAGATTCAGACGCTGACCGATTCCATTTCGCAGTCGCTGAAACGTTATCAGAAAGACCGGCTCACGTTCCTGCTGGGGCTGAACTTTGACCCGCAGTCCGGATTCAAACTGGATGTAACGCTCTGCACAGACCCGAACACGGAAACGGCAAAGCAGTTCAGCCAATACAAATCTTCAACGACGCACCTGTCGGGGTTTTACAATCCCACCAGCGCCGCCACGCTGTCGGTTTCCAGCCAGGGCCGCCTGGCGATTTTCAACAATCAGCAGGAAACCTTCAACGCTCTTCAAAACGAGATAAACAAACAAATCGAAAAGAAATATACAGACGTACGCCAGAAAAACGAAGTCAAACGGTTTGCCGACGCGCTGACGGCGATTGTCGCCAAGACGTTTTCCGATTCCAATAACGAAACGGCTGTAACAGTTTACGCCCAACCGGACAGCGGCGCAACGGTAGTCGCCGCCGTCTTCTGCAAAGACGCCAAGGAAATAGAAAACATGCTCTTTGACTTCATTAAAAACGAAATTCTCAGCGGCAGTAAGACCATGTTTTCGTGCTATAACGGGTCAAAGCGCAACGCGGCGATCGTCAACGACGTCAAAATTCATACGCTGACGTTTACTCTCTCAAAAGAAGACAAAAACTACGAGCTGTGGCGCAAACTGCTCAACAGCGACGACGTTGTAATCGCGTTTGGCTTTGGGAAAAACATCGTTTGCGTCTCGGTCGGCGCAGACTCGCTCAACCAGCTTAAAGCGGCGTTGGAAAAGAACGGACCTGCGCAGTCCTCGCCAATTTTCCAGTACAACGTTCAGTACGGAACCCTGGCGCGGTTTATCGAATCCTACAATCTCTTGACAGAAGACGAAGCTGAACAGTTCGCCAAATTCAAAAAGACCATGGGAAAACAGTTTAACTCCCCATGTCAAAAGGCGTCCGTTCTGTTTGTAGAACAGACGCCTTCCGCCTGCGCGATTCGCTATCAGGAAGAAATTCCCTTCGACGTTATCAAGTTTGTAACAAAGTACATGAAGCTTGACGATTAGGGTTTTGAGGCAGTAGGCAAGAGGCAGTAGGCAGTAGAGAATTGATTCTCGCAACTCGCTACTCGCAACTCGCAACTTATTTGGCATATCCCATGACCTTCATCCATTCGTAGACGCGGTTGAGCCAGTCGCCGACGTGGTTGTTTGTCGGGTTCGCTCCGAAACCGTGATTGACTTTCGCGAAGATGTGCAGTTCCGCCGGGATGCCCATGCTCTTCAGTTTGCTATAGACCGCGACCGATCCCAAAGAGGCGTAAACGTCGTCGTCGCCGTGAATAAAGCACATCGGCGGGGTGTTGGCGTCAAAAGCGAAATCGTCTACCATCTTTGCGCCGACGCCTTTGTTCTTGTTTCCGCCGTCTGCGCCGTCGTCCAGAACGTAAGCCGGATAAACTGGAACGGCGAAGTTGACGTTGCACGGCGTCTTGTCGAGGTCGTCGATTGGGTCGTACGCTGCCGTCTGTGACGTCGTGGACGTCATGAGCGTCAAATGTCCGCCGGCGGAGAATCCCATCACGCCGATCTTTTCCGGGTTAATCTTCCATTCTTCCGCATGAGAGCGCACAAACCGAATGGCGCGCTGAGCGTCCTGCCAGGCGGCGCGGTGCTTTTCAACGCCGGGTCGGCGCGGAACGCGATACCACAGCACGACAACCGTCATGCCTTTGTCGGTAAAATACTTGGCGATTTTCGTTCCTTCGTGGTCTTTCGCCAATCCGTAATACCCGCCGCCGGGGAACACGACCAGACACGAGTCAGTCGTCTTGTTTTCCGGCTGATAAAGCAGCAGAGTCGGGTTCGTGCTGGCGTCCTTTTCGCCCGGAGCCGCCTCCGGCCAAATGGAAAACGTTTCCTGCGCCGAGCAAACCGAAGCCGCCGACAAAATCAAAGCAGCAATACAAAGTAAAAGTCGTTTCATTGATAGATCCTTTCGTTAAAATGTTAAGGGAATAGGGAGTAGGGAATAGGGAATAGGGAATAGGGAATAGGGAATAGGGAGTAGGCAGTAGGCAATAGGCAGTAGGGAATTGATTCTCGCAACTCGCTACTCGCAACTCGCAACTTAAGTCGCGTAGCCCATTACCTTCATCCATTCATAAACTCTATTGAGCCAGTCGCCGACGTGGTTGTCTTTCGGGTTCGCGCCGAAACCGTGCCCGGTCTTCGCAAAGATGTGCAGTTCCGCCGGAATGCCCATACTCTTGAGTTTGGCGTACACGACAGCAGACGCCATCGACGGGCAGACGTCATCGTCGCCGTGAATAAAGCACATTGGAGGCGTTTTGGCGTCAAAGGCGAACTCGTCGACAATCTTGGATTCGAGAGTATACCCTTTGTCGGTCCTTTCCAAAACGTAAGCGGGATAAACCGGGACGGCGAAGTTGACGTAACAGGGCGTCTTGTCGAGGTCGTCAACCGGCTCGTAAGCAGGCGTCTGAGACGACGTCGAAACCATGAGCGTCAAATGCCCGCCGGCGGAGAATCCCAACACGCCGATCTTTTCTGGGTTAATCTTCCATTCGTCTGCGTGAGAGCGGACGAACCGAACAGCGCGCTGAGCGTCCTGCCACGCGACGCGGTGCTTTTCCATGCCAGGGCGACGCGGAATGCGATACCACAGTACAGCAACCGTCATGCCTTTGCTGTTGAAATACTTGGCGATTTTGTCGCCCTCGTGGTCTTTCGCCAGATGGTTGTACCCGCCGCCGGGAAAGACGATCAGACACGCGTCCGTCGTCTTGTTTTCCGGCTGATACAACAGCAGCGTCGGATTGGCGCTGACGTCCTTTTCGCCCGGAGCCGGACCGTCCCAGATGGAAAACTGTTCCTGCGCCATTGCGGTCGCTGTTAAACTTAAAATAACCAATAGTAAAAATAGTCGTTTCATTGCAGTTCCTTTTTTAAAAGTTGCGAGTTGCGAGTTGCGAGATAAATCAATGAGCAGCGCTTTGCGTAATTCCGAATTCCGCATTCCGAATTCCTAATTAACATACCCCATCACTCTCATCCACTCGTACGCCCGGTTAAACCAGTCGCCGATATGATTTCCTTTCGCCAGACCGCCGAACGCATGTCCGACTTTGGCGTAGACGTGGACTTCCGCCGGGATTCCCATGCTCTTGAGTTTGCTGTAAACGGCGATAGAGTTCATCGAAGACCAGCCGTCCGCGTCGCCGTGAATGAAACACATCGGGGGCGTCTTGGCGTCAAAGGCAAATTCCGGCATGAGTTTCGCGCCGACGCCTTTGTTGACGTTATGCTGATCCTCGCCGTCGTCTAAAACGTAGGCGGGATAGACGGGAATGGCGAAATTGACGTAACAGGGAACCTTGTCGAGGTCGTCCACCGGCTCGTAAGCGGGCGTTTGAGACGTCGTTGCCGTCATGAGCGACAAATGCCCGCCGGCGGAAAATCCCATCACGCCGATCTTTTCCGGATTAATCTTCCATTCCGCCGCATGGGCGCGAACGAATCGGACAGCCCGCTGGGCGTCCTGCCACGCGACGCGGTATTTCTCCATGCCGGGACGCCGCGGGGTTCGATAAACCAGAATCGCGACGGTCATGCCCTTGTCGACGAAATACTTCGCCGTTGGGGTTCCTTCAATGCTGACCGCCACGCCGTTATAGCACCCGCCGGGACAGATAATCAGACACGCGTCGGTCGTCTTCTTTTCCGGCTGAAACAGCAGCAGCGTCGGGTTCTTGCTGACGTCCTTTTCTCCCGGAGCCGGACCGTTCCAGATGGAAAACTTTTCCTGCGCCGAGCAGACGGACGCCGTCAAAATCAGCGCGGCAACGCATAACAATAGTCGTTTCATAAAAGCTGAGTTCCTTTCCAAATATGACTTTTAAGGGCAAAACAATTCTCGCCAATATTAAACATTTTAATTCATTCGAGAATCAAATGGAATAGGGGGGAGAAAATAATTCGGAATGCGGAATTCGGAATTACGCTTCGCGATCTCCATAGATTATCGCTTGCGGCGGAAGCCTCCGAAAATCTCAATCGTAGAACAGCCCCTCCGTCCTGCGGGTTCGCGGACATACTGTCCGCCGAAGCCCACAAAAAGGCGAGCTTCGCTCGCGATCCGAGAAATACGTCCTCGCAAAACCATTCTCCATTTTGTCTACCTTTCCACCTTTTACATACCAACAAATTCCCCCCGATTCCTCTCAAAAAATTTCCAAAAATATTTTTAAAATTCTTGACAATTGCCATTTTTTGATTACAATATTAAATAACAAAGTATAGTATAAAGGTGTAATGTATACTTTTATACATAAATCCATTTACATTATTTTGAAACGTGATTAACGCTCTGACAATTCGAGGAGTAACAAATGATCAGTTCCACTAAACGATACTTATTTGCTGCGATTTTAGGAACGGCAGCTCTGTTGACCGGGCTTTGCGCGAACGCTTTTGCAGACGCTGATTCCATTTCCATTAACTTCGGTTCGCATTTCGGCGCGCCAACCGGCGGAACGCTGGGCGCGTATC
Source organism: Thermoguttaceae bacterium (assembly GCA_045586185.1). Classification (GTDB taxonomy): domain Bacteria; phylum Planctomycetota; class Planctomycetia; order Pirellulales; family Thermoguttaceae; genus RUG11551. The sequence goes on from JAZMZV010000120.1 coordinate 18,292, forward strand.
CAGTCGATTGGTCGTACTGGAACAACGCAATTTCCGACTACAGCGGCATTAACGAATACACCGCGTCAGGCGCTACTCAAAATGCCTATAACAAGACAGGAACGTTTACTTCCATGCTTAGCAGCAACGGATTCCAAACGCCAGTAACCGGTACGTGGAACAGCAACAACACGTATCGATATAGCACAGAGCGACCGTCGACAGACAACAACGCTATTCTTTACTACGGATACCTGGACGACGGCGGCGGCAACAATACTATAACAATGACCGCGCCGTATTTTGCATACGATATTTATTATTACCCGACAACAGACGGCAATCTTTCTTTTCGCCCTGTGTCTATCGGCGGGAGCAATGTTAATACTCTGGAATACGGCGGCAACGGATCAACGACAATCCCAACGAAAAACTATTGGGGAACGCCTGTTCATGCCGACATCGACGCGCTTACAGAAGGCGTCAACTATCTGAAAGTTTCCAGTACGTACTCAAACGTGTATGTTAAAGGATTTGCTCCCGAAAACAGCCATCGAGGCAGCTTCAGCGCTTTGCAGATTGTCAACACGGCTGACTCGCAAGCGGTTGCCGTTTCCGGCGACTTTACCTGGACGGATTCTGTTTAGTCAAACGACCTGACAGGCGAAACCAACCAGCCGCTCAACGCAAACGCCGTTGGATATCGTATTATTAATAACGGAACAGACGCTGTCGTCAATTTGGGCGGAACTACGGCAGATTTGGGCAAAGTTAAACTTCTGGGAACCGGCAAACTTACATTCGCTGACGGAACGGTTACTCTCGGCAAGACAGATTCGGTTTACAAATTCTCCGATTACGGCGGAACGGTTGAACTGCCCAGCGTCGGGCAAATCGCCCCGCGAGGCGTTGTGTACTTCGATTCCAACGTAACGACGACCGATACAACCACAACCAAATCCGCCATTCCCGGCGCGTATTTTGTCAACGGGTCAACCGTTTCGTTCGCCAAGGTCGAAGGCGGCGTTATTTCTGCGGTTACGCCCACATACGTTGCTGCGCCGACAGACGGAATGGATCTGAATGTATCAACAAAAATTACTGACAACAACAATCGCACGCTCAATTCTATAACCAGCTCTTATGACTACGTAAACGACAAAGCCCTGACCATTACCTCTGGAATGATGTATTTCAACAACAGAAACCACTGGGTTCAAGGCGGCGGCACAATTACCTCCGGATACCAAAACGCTGACGGCGACTACGATTTATACCTCTACGCGCTTGGCTCTCCCGGAGATATGCGAATTAACAACTCCAGAGTAATTGACAATCCCAACGGCGGTAAACTGAACGTTATCAAAACTGGCGCTGGCGCTGTTGGAATCACTCGAACGGATACTACAACTGTCGAAGGCTATACCGGGCGGACGTCCGTATTAGAAGGGACGCTCTTTTTTGGCGCCCCTATTGCCTCAACAGAATTTTATATCGCTCCGGGAGCCAGACTTAATTTTGGCTCTAAAAATACTAACGGCACAACTGAACGCGATTACGGCGACATTGACTTCACCGCAACGTCGCTGTCCGGCTACGGGCGCATTGAAATCGGTCACAGCGATACGAAAGGCTCGCTGACGCTTAACAACGTTGTCAACGATGGTTCCTGCTTCGACACGGTCTACGCCTACGGCAAAGCGCTTACGCTCAACGATTCCCAATTCCATACGCAGTGGCTGCACAGCACAACCAACATCACGCTCAATGGGAATTCAGAATACTACTCCAACGAATTCTGGGGCAGAGGCGCAGGCGTTCTGACCATCAACGACAATTCCAAATTTACCGCAACAACCATGTTCCAGCTTGGTACAGGCGCCGCGGCTGCAACAGCGGGAACAGTTGTTAAAGCAGTCCAAAACGGCGGGGAAGTCAACCTTGGCAACCTGGGCGTTGGTCATTACGCCAATTTTGACGCTTCCTACGAAATGAACGGCGGCGTTCTCAACGTTGGCGATTCCATTACAATGAACGGAACTACGGAATTCAAAGACATCTGGCTGTCTGTTGCCAGCAGCGGAACGTTCCTGCATAACGGCGGTACAGTCAACGCCGGCGGCATCGACCTGAAAACGCGAGATAACAACGCCATGACCGGTACGTACACCATGACAGGCGGAACGCTCAACTTGGGAAAACGCGGTTTCTATCGCAACGTTGCAGGGAACTACGCCATCAATCTGGAAGGCGGCACGATTACCTCCGGGTCAGCCGACCTACCGGAAAATCAGCGCGGGGACTGGACAAGCGCTCTTGACGCAACTTTGACAGGAACGAAAACAACCGAAGGCGACACCCGCGTTACATTCACCCCGGCTGCCGGCTCGACAATTACCTGGACGGGCGTTCTTTCCGGCGAAGGCGGCTTGATTTACGACGGGGCAGGCTCCATGACCATCACCGCCGGCGATGCAGGCAACACGTACACTGGCGGAACGCTGGTTAAGTCCGGCACGCTGTACCTGAAAGGCAACAACAAGGGATTCAGCACCGTTGGAACGGGCGAAGTCGTGATTGAATCCGGCGCAAAAATCGTTGGGCAGTCGTCCAACGTTTTCGGAAGCCGAACCATCGAAAGCGGCAACGTTCCAGACGTTACCATCAACGGAGGAGAACTCGAATTCAACGGCTATCTTCACGTCAACAACATGACGCTCAACGGCGGTACGATTACCAATACCAACAACTCTCCGGAATACGCCGGGTTGGACTTCTACGATCGCAACGCGACGATGACTGTTACAGCCGACACAACCATCAGCTCAAAGATCATCAACTCTTCCAAGCTGACTATCGACGTTGCCGAAGGGAAAACGCTGTCGCTTGACAGTCCTCTGAGAAACGCATCCGACGCAACGTGCGAGTTCCTGAAAACCGGCAAAGGCGACATCTCCACCACCAACTGGTTTGGCGCCGGCGCAACCCTGACGATTGACGAAGGGTCTGTTATTCTGCCCAACAACTTCGGCAGCGGAAACCGAATTGCCGGTACAATGACAATTAACGAAAACGGTACGCTTGTCAGCAACGCCAAAGACTCAATTGGCTACAGTACAAACGCCGGTATTTATAATATCGTCGGCGGAACGTGGCTAAAAATGGATGAAGGCAACGATACGTTGGCTAACAAGACGTTCAATTTTACCGGAGGAAAGATCACGACCTCGTACACAGACGATAACGGAAACGTTGTCGATAACAACGGAAGTTTTGACATTTTCAAAACCAACACCACGTTCAACGCCTTCGCAGCTGAGGGAGCTACGACAGACAATCCCACCGTTGCAACGGTTGACATCCGCTTAACTCTCCGCAACGATGCACCTTTTGCCATCAGCGCGGAAGAAAACTCCAAACTTGTCTTTACCAAGGAGATTTCCAACGGACCTTCCGGTCTTTACTCCATTACGAAAAACGGCGACGGCGTTGTCGAATTCCGCGCCGCCAATGCGTACTCCGGCGGAACGACTATCAACGAAGGAACGCTGTTGCTGACGGAAAACGGAACCTTGGGAACCGGGGCGATTACGCTCAACGGCGGAACGCTGGAATACGGTTACGATTCCGATATGACTTTATCCGACGATTTTACTGGAACGGGTACGCTTGCAAAATCCGGTTCAGGTACGCTTACCATATCTAACCCCAAATCCTATACTGGAAATACAGTAGTCAAAGAAGGCAAGTTGCTCGTTTCCGGCGCTGGTACGCTTGGAACCGAACCCGGTGCGATCAGCATTGCTCAAGGCGCGGAACTGGAATTCGCCGTTGACGAAGGCGACGTCAAGAAAACCGGCGCGGTTTCCGGCAAGGGGTCTGTCCTGAAGACCGGACCTGGTACGCTGCAAATCGACAACAGCGCTTACGTCGACGGTTACGACGAATCCGTTCAGTTCGGTACGATTACCGCTCAAGACGGGCGTTTGGACGCCAAAGGCGTATACGAAGGAACCTTCGTCATTGACGCCCCGGCGATCTTCTCGCCTGGCAACTCCATCGGCACGTTAAAGACGGACGTCTTCCAGCTCAACGCCGGCGCAACGTTGTTGATGGAACAGGACGCCTCCGGCATGGACAAGCTCATTGCCAGCACGTTCGACATTGACGACGACGCGATTATCGAATTCGCGTTTACGTCGCTCCAGCCCGGCGCAACGTACGAAATCTTCAACGATCCGGAAGGTCTGGAAGGTCAGTACGCAGACGTCAATTTCTGGAGTTCGTTCCTGTCGCCTGCCGATGCCTATTACTGGAACCTGTCAGTCGACGCTTTTTCCGTCTTCGCATCTGTCGACCCCAACGCCGTTCCGGAACCGTCCACCTGGGCGCTGCTGATACTCGGCGCGCTTGGACTGCTGTACTGGCGAAAAAAGAAATAGTATTTAGGCGAGCCACGGGTGTAAACCCGTGGGCATGAAACGTAAACTCAAAGCGGGATGATAGTCCCGCTTTTTTTATTTCTCTTTCCTTCCATCATGCAACCAATATCCCTCACTCCCCCTACCCATAACCCCTTTTCCCTGATATAATCATTTATATGAACACTCACGAACAATTCATGAATCTGGCGTTGACGCTGGCGCGGCGCGGGCAGGGCGACGTCGAGCCGAATCCGATGGTCGGGGCGGTAATCGTTCGCGACGGGGTCGTACTCGGTCAGGGCTGGCACAAAAAGTTCGGTGGGCCGCACGCGGAAATTGAGGCGTTTCTCGACGCGAAATGCAACGGCGCGGACGTCCGCGGGGCGGAAATGTACGTTACGCTCGAACCATGCTGTCATTACGGCAAAACCCCGCCGTGCGCCAAAGCGATTATCGAGTCGGGCGTCGCCAAAGTCTATATCGCCATGCGCGACCCGAACCCGAAAGTCGACGGCGGCGGCATGAAGATGCTGACCGACGCTGGAATTGAAGTCGTTGCTGGAATCTGTCAGCAGGACGCCCAAACGCTCAACCAGCCGTTTGTAAAGTACATTACCCGGCGTCGACCGTGGGTTATCGCCAAATGGGCGCAAACGCTCGACGGGAAAATCGCCGCCCGAGACGGGTCTTCTCAATGGATTTCCAACGAAACGTCCCGCGCCGTCGTCCATAACCTTCGCAGCCGCGTCGACGCCGTTATCGTCGGGGCGGGCACGTTCCTTCACGACAACCCAACGCTCACCGCTCGACTTCCAGAAGGGCGAGAGCCACACCGCAAAGCCGTCCGAGTCATTTTCGGTCTGCATAAATCGACCCGGCAGGAAACGGATGCTTTCTTCCAACAGTCCAATTTATTCCAGACTAAAGACAGTAGGCAAGAGGATATTTTTTCTCGCAACTCGCAACTCGCAACTCGCAACTCGCAGTCGCTCGCCCCGGTTTGGCTGACGTGGGACGACGGCGAGATTATCGACCCGTTTACCGGCTCTGTCGTTTCCAACTCATTAGCAGACGCGTCTTTCCCGGCTCGGTTCGACCGTCTTTTAGAACGTCTTGCCGAAACCGGCGCGACGAACGTTCTGGTCGAGGGCGGCGGACGTCTGCTGGGCGCTCTGTTCGACGCTGACTTCATCGACGAATTCCATGTCTTTATCGCCCCACAGCTTTTATGCGGCGGCGCCGACGCCGTTTCTCCCCTCATGGGCTTAGGCGTTCCCTCCATGTCTGAGGCGAAAAAACTTGTCGGAATCAAAACCCAGCTTCTCAACGGAGACGTGTACGTTCAAGGGAGAAGGGTGTAGGGAATAGGGAATAGATGAAAGGCGGTAACGGAGTTCGCGTAGCGAACGTAGTTACGCTTTGTTCGAAGGGTGAAATACCGTATTGCGCAGCCGAAAACGCCCCTCGGATGTAGCCCGTCCTCGGGCTACGACTTGACGGCGAAAGCCGTCAAGGAATGCGGAAGCCACCAAAAATCTTTAAACGTGGAATGCCCGCCTGTCCTACTGGTTCGCGGGCGTCTTCGCCCGCTTTACTCGATAAGCGGCTGATACAGCCGCGATCCAGTTATTCGAGCTGGCATTCCTACGTAAATGTCTTTTCTTGTACCAGCAAAGGCGCC
>JAZMZV010000121.1:0-13943 GCA_045586185.1 Thermoguttaceae bacterium
GGTTTGGGCTGTTTCCCGTTCGCTCGCCGCTACTGAGGAAATCGATTTTTCTTTCTTTTCCAGCAGGTACTTAGATGTTTCAGTTCCCTGCGTTAGCCTCACATAACCTATGTATTCAGTTATGGATAATTCAGGAATCCCGGGATCATAACTTGTTTGCCAGCTCACCCAGGCTTATCGCAGACTTCCACGCCCTTCATCGCCTTCTGATGCCAAGACATCCTCCATATGCTCTTAGTAACTTGATCACATGAATTAAACTCTCTCGTGTAGAGAATCTAATTCCTTCTCGTCGCTCGTATCTCGAACTAATCGTTCGATTTACAAAATGTTATAAAATCAGCACATTTCTGATTCGTTGCATTTGCAACTATCTTGAAATTGTATCGTAGATTACCAAGCTTGCACTTGATAAACTACAGATGCCTATCTACCTAACCAAATTTTCAATGAACATTTTGCCGTCGAAGAGGCGTTGCGCCGTTCATTCGACTGACAAGGGGGAAGTATAGCACAATCGCAAATAATTACAATGGGGGGGAAAGAGTTTTTCGAGAAAATTTTAAAAATTTTTTTGTGAGAAGCTTCGGCGGACGACACGTCCGCGAACCAGCAGGTCGGAGCGGCTTTCCACGTTCAGAAGACTTTCGGAAGCTTCCGCCGCAAGCGACCAACGGGAGCGGTTATAATACGTCTCGCGCGGCAGCGCGGACTGGCTCCCCCGCCATCGGGGGCTTGCTTTTGAGTTAAATTCCTATATAATTATTATACGAAAGGAGAATATTATGAAACTTGCTTCATATTATATTAATGACAGAATCAGTTACGGCGCGGTCGTTCAAAGGGACGGAATAACGTTCGCAGCTGACCTGCCGTCCGCAGATGCGGCGTTTCCCGAAACGATTGAGCGTTTTCTCTCGCTGGGCGAGGACGGAATTGCCAAAGCGCAGGAACTCGTTGACCGCATTGCGCCCTGCTCTCTTATTCCTCTGGACGCGTACGGTCCCGCTCCGGTCTGTCCGAACGCGGAAAAGATTCTCTGCGTCGGGTTGAACTACGCTGACCACGTCAAAGAATGCGAGAACTGGGAAATGCCCAAGCGTCCCGTTATTTTCAACAAAGCGCTCAACGCTCTGACGGCGCACAAAGCCGAGGTCGCCATTCCTGTTACAACGACTCAGCCGGACTTTGAGGCGGAGTTGGTCGTCGTTATCGGGAAAGAGGGAAAGCGTCTTTCGGAATCGCAGGCGATGGACTGTGTCGCCGGCTACTGCTGCGGAAACGACCTGACGGCGCGCGACTGGCAGATGGGCTGCCCGGGCAAGCAATGGTTTCTGGGGAAATCGTTTGACTCGTTCGCGCCCGTTGGTCCGTGGATTGTTACAAAAGACGAAATCCCCGACCCGCAGGCGCTGGCAATTCGATCCATTCTCAACGGACAAGTCATGCAAAACTCGAATACGAAGAACTTCATCTTTTCCGTTCCGCAGATTATTTCGCATATCAGTCAGGGAATTACGCTCAAGCCGGGCGACCTGATTTTTACCGGCTCGCCGCCTGGAATCGGCTACAGCAGAAACCCTCCCGTCTTTTTGTGTAACGGCGACGTCATTGAGATTGAAATTGAAGGCGTCGGGACGCTGTCGAACCGAATCGTTCGGGTATGAAAAGTTATCCTTTTACAACTGTTACACGTCTGTGAAAATATTTTTTGTAAAATTTTTCGATTTAGTGCGAACTGAATTGCAGTTCAGTTCGTACTAACGAAAAACATTTACCTCTGCGAAGTTTTTAGGCTCGTAATTGTTTGTTACGAGTCGTTTCTTTGTTTACTCAACGCTCTGTCTAACAGAGAAAGGAGATTATCATGGGTTTGGACGCTTACGTGCCGTGCAACTGTTATCGAGAAGGAAAAACCAAAACGCCGCCGCCGACTCAGGAAGAATTATGCATTGACGAAGACGGTTTCTTGCGTCCCGTTCGTTATCGCGGCATTTCGTATGAAGAGTTTAAAGATGATGAAGAATTTCAGAATATAAGTGTAGAGCTTTTTAAATGGAAAATAAATGCATGTGAACACGAAGACGGAGAGTATGCAAGCGAACGCGTTGGCAACTGGTCAACGGCTCGGTATTTTACGTGGGTAGTAAGCCAATTCCCCGAAGGGTCGTTTCCTTTATTAATTGATTTAATACCTGCCGCTAATGGAGGGTCTGTTCCCGCAAAAGACGCGCCTGAAATACTTCGCGAGCTGGCAGAACTGCGAAAACGACTTCCTGAAATCAAAGGGTTCTTTTTGGTTGATGGAATGAAGGATCGGATTTTGTATGACGGCTCCGATTATCTGGATGGGAATTTTGCATGGATTGACAAACAGATACTTGGTTTCGATGAAAACGGTCTGTATGTATTGGACAGAAAAACCAAAGAACTGCTTTTCAAGGCAAAGGAAGTCATGGAAACCGTTGAAACAGACGACGACGGTAAAAAGAAAACGCTCTGGACTGACGTTTCCGATTCAGAAAACAGGATTGTTGTCAATCACGATCCGATTTCAGAACTGGAAGACGGAGTAGTTGGCTATTTGAAAACTGAAATCCGACCGATGTCCGCGGACGACGTTTATGCCATCGAACCGCTGGAACGTTTGTTCAAAGCCTCAATTGAAACCGGCAACCCGGTCTTTTGGACGTAAATAATAAACAAAGACGGCTGTATAACACATGCCGTCTTTGTTCGATTGATTCACATTCTAATCGTCGTTAGAATCAATTCTCCTCTGGTTCGTCGTTTTCAACAGGAGCGAGTTTGTCTTCAGAATTGGGCGTTTCAGAAGCGTTTTCCTCTTCAAGTTGTTTGAGTAAATCAACAGCAGGCTGGTATCCAGATTGAGCCAAACTTTTCATCTCGCTGACGGCATAGTCCTGATCGGGTTTGATATTCTCATCCCCGTCAAAATAAATGCACGCCAAAAAGAACCGGGCGCTTTGAGAGCCGTTTTCACTGGCTTTTTTCAGCCATTCAAAGCCCTCATTTATATTTTCCTCTTTGAAATAGAGCAAACGGCCAAACTCGGATTGAGCGTCTGAATCCCCCAAATCGGCAGCTTGCTTAAACAGTTCAAAGGCTTTTGCGTTATCACATTTAACGCCGTCGCCATCGCGATACAGAATGCCCAAATTATAGATGGCAACTGGATTGTTGTATTTTATTGCCTTCTTATAATAATTAGCAGCGGTATTTACATTTTTTTTGATGTGTAATGATGAATTGCCATAATTATAATAGATTCCAAACTCTGTCAGTATATTGCCAATGTCTTTCTGATTCAGTTTGGTTGGATTTGTCGACAAATAGAAATAAGAACCGGCGGCAATAATCGCAGCGCCGAGAATGGTCATAATAGCGCAATGTCGGGTTCTTTCTTCGGACTCAAAAGGCGGGGCGACAATAACGCCCAGGAAAAATCCGCCCAATAAACCGCCCAAGTGACACCAGTTGTCAATGCCCGACTGCATGCCGTACATTAAATTGAACGCAATAAATGCAATCGCGCCATTTCTAATACCGCTAACCATGTGTAATGGTATAGTTCCGTGGCGGCGAACCATGTACGCCAGCAAGGCGCCGTAAAGACCAAAAATCGCCCCGGACGCTCCTGCCGAAATAATAGTGGGATTGGCTGTCAAGGACATCAAACTGCCAGCAGCTGCCGATCCTAGGTAAACAACCAGAAACAGCAGATTCCCATAGAGGCGTTCAACAAAATTCCCAATTTGCCACAAGATTACCATATTGAACAAAATATGGACCAATCCAATGTGAACAAAAGCGCTGGTAATAATTCGATACCATTCGCCGCCTGCTACCAGAGGACCATAGTCTGCGCCAAAGCGTAGAAGAGCAACTCCATTTGGTTCAAGACACGCTTCAAAGCCTTCTAAAACGCCCATGGCAATGTAAACCAAAACGCAGAGCGCAACAATGAGATACGTAAAAAATGAATATGGAGTAAGCTGTTTGAGCTTGTCCATAAACTCCGTTTCCAATGCAACTTCATCGCTTACCTGCTTGGGAAGAAGTTCAAGAAGTTGAGTTTTCTCACAATCGAAATAAAGCTTAAACATATAGACGTTGTCCGGCTGTCCGCTAAATTTCCCTGCAGGATATTCGCTGAACTGCAAACATCTCTGTTCTTTATTTTCTACAACGTTAGCAATTTGATCCGGATTGACAGTTACGATTACAGGCGGAGTTCTCCATAAAATGTTGCTAGTTCCGGAACGAGTTAATACAATTTCGTCGTCAGAAACAGCAATAGAGCCATGGCCGTTAAGCAGCTTGCCCAGCACGCCTTGTCCTTTTACAAATTTAACTTTGAATTCATGCATAAAAACTCCTGGTAAAAAATGATTCCCTGAAAATACGCGTCGGAAAAATTCCGGGAATACAATTATTAACGGACGCTGTCTTGAATTAGGCATATTGGCATTTGAGCAAAATGCCAACAACACAATGTCCGCGTCCAATGGTTAGTATACCCTGTCAGAAATCAATTTGCAAGAGTCTTGTTACAAAAAAGCATGAAAATTTTAGCAAAATATTATTCCGAATACGCAATTATTTAAGTGATAAGCGGCAAGCGATTCGAGAAGCAGAACTCGCCATAATTCGTATTAAACCAATGCTGCAATTCCGCTTCGCGTCTGCTATTTATTTTTGGCTTCCCGGACAATGAACGCGCTCCAAACCGGCTGATTCGGCATGAACGATCGAAGCTGAGGACCCGTCAAACCGGTCAGTTTTTCTACAGCAAACGATCCAGACTTGTTCTGGAATTCGGTACACGAGTTATTGTAAAACAGAATGTTGCTGTTAACGCTTTGATTATAATAATTGAGAACCGGATTGGTAATCGTCCATCTCAGTTTGGGATTTCTGGCAATTTCCGGGACGTAGTTGATATTGGCGCCAAAATCTCCCAAAATAACGATGTCGTCTTCCCCGCGAATATAGTCTTGAAGCATGGAGAACGTTTGATTCAAAACGGACAGCTCAGACGCGGCTCTTGCCGGATCAATCCAGACGTTCATGGCAATAAACGTAAACGCCGGGTATTTGTCTGTGCTGCGAGCGGTAAACAGAGCTGCAATCGGGGCGCAAGTCATGCGAGTTCCACATTCCAAAACCAGCAGCGTGCTTCTGTCTGCGTCTACAGCGCGGCGATTGTAAATAAACGCAACGTACGGCGCCTGATAGTTTCTGTCCTGTTTGTATTCGGGAGGATACGCGGTCAGATAGCTGTACGTACCTCCGTCGGCATTGAGCGCGTTAATCCACTGCTCGATTACCTGCAAGTCGGAATCGTAAAAGCCCTGCACTGCCAGCAGATCAAATTCTCGCGCCGTTCTGACAAGCGTTTCCTGAACAACCGGTTCCGAGAACTTCATCAGATTCATCCGATTCAGACACACCGTCCCCATTCGGATTTCCTGACGATTTACCGGAGCTGGCGGAGTAAACGAAAGAGTATTTGATCCCGTCTGGGAAGCAGGCGGCGTCTTGGTTCCATACGATACAGACTGGCGAACCGGCGGCGCAGTTTTTGTTGGCGCTGGAACTCTCGCTGGGGTTTGCGCTATCGATGGCGCAGGCGCGCTTGGCGCTGAGTTGTAGGGCTGATCGTCCAGAGGCGCAACCGCCAGAGAACTGTCGTCCGACAAGCCGGGAAGAGTAAAATCGTCCTCAAGTGTCGGCATTTCAGGCTGCTGACTGACAAATGCGCTGGACGGGTCAGACGCGGGCAAAGCAGGCTGAACGTCTGAACCGGATTCGACAATCGGCTTGGCGACGACTCGACGCTGGATTGTAACCGGACTGACGTGAAACGTCATCGGACCAACGTGCAGTTCTTTCTTCTCTTCGGACGGCTGAAGTTCAAAGTAGCGAAAAAACAGCGTCAGAACGACAAACAGCGTTATAATGCCGATTATTCGATTTTTGAAAGGCGCCAGGAGAAGAAATCGTAAAAATTTTAACATATTTCAAATATTATTGAACCCTTTTGGGGATTCAGATGGTATACTATAATAGGACATTCTACAATATACCATTAATTTTCAATAATGAAGCCATTTTTTTGGATAGTTATTAGCAATATCGACTATATAATTATATAAACTTAATCCAATATGATGCATAAACGACTTTTTTTAACGATTTTATCGATTTTAACAGCCCTCTGCGGGACGGGATTCGGGGAAACGCTGGTTCTCAAACACGGCGGACGCATTGAGGGAACGATTCTCAACCCGGCAGGCGCCCAAGAGCTGGAAACGTACCGAATTTGCACCCGAACCGGCATTGAGCTGGAAATCTCTGCCGATCAGGTAGAATACGTAGTTCATCCCGGCGGAGCGTACGAGCAGTACGACAAAAAAGTCAAGCTGATGGCGGATTCCGTAGAAGGCAACCTGACAATGGCTAACTGGTGTAAAGCCAACAACTTATCGTCGTTGGCAGACCGCCATTACCGCCGGATTCTGGAGCTGGAGCCGGACAACAAAGAAGCGCGCCGAGAGCTGGGGTACATCTGGCACGAAGGCGCATGGACAACGCCGGACGAAGCCTATACCGCCATGGGCATGGTAAAATACAAGGGAAGATGGATCACTCCGCAGGAAAAAGAGATTCTGGAAAACCGCAAGTCCAATCAGCAAGCGCAAAATCAATGGAGAAAACAGGTTATTCAATGGCGAGACGAGCTGTTCGGGAAAAAGCACGAGCAGGCTCTTGCCGGCTTAATGGGAATTACCGACCCGGACGCCGTCCCGGCTTTGGGACAGGTTCTTGGTTCAGACCGTCGGGCGGAAGCGCGTCTGATTTACGTTAAAGCGCTTGGGAAATTGGGAACGCCGGACGCCATGAAGGTTCTGGGACAGTGCGCCATGAACGACCCGCTGGAAGAAGTGCGGCTGTCGTGTTTGGATCAGCTCAAGCAGCATCAGGCGCAAGCCGCCGTTGACTATTTCAGCGTCGAGCTGAAAAGCAAGAATAACGCCCGCGTCAACCGGGCTGGGGAGCTAATCGGGGAAATTGGCGACATGAACGCCGTCCCCGCTCTGATTGCCGCGTTAATTACGCAGCACAAGTACACCATCGCCGGCGGACCCGGCATGTCCGCCTCGCAAGGCAACGACGGAGTTTCCGGCTTGACGATGGGCGGCGGACCGAAAACGATTCTCAAAACGCAGCCTAACCTCTCTGTTCTCAACGCTTTACAGAAGATTACCAATCAGAACTTCGGGTACGACAAAGCCGCCTGGACGAGATGGTACTCCCGCAACAAACAGGGCGGAGTCGAGTCGAACCTGCGGCGAAAAGAAGACGGAGGGAAATAAACCATGAAAATATCGATCAAAAAAATCGTATTGTCAATTGTTGCTGTAATATCAGTAATATTATGCATTCTGATAATCGCTTACTTCATATTGGTTTACAATTTTTTCAATAGTCATCCCATTAGTAAAACTCATTGGACGCCAGAAATACAGAAGTTTGTTGAAAGCGAGCTAGACGTTCCGCTGCCAGACTCCGTTCCGGTTCAATACTTCTTTTTCGAGACATTCCTGGATTATCGCTCAGAATTATTGATTTCCGTCCCGTACTCAGACGTTCCAAAATACATTCCCCAAGGCATAAATGAAGACGCCCCGTTTGACAACAAAACAGAATTTTTAGGATACATAAATTCTAAGAAAATAGATTATTCTCTTAAGATAAAGCTTAAAGAATTAGAGTTCTATAAAAAGTATTCCGGAACGATACCAGATAAAAGAGTGCATTGCGAAGTTCTCGTTCTGTCTCCGCAGGACTTTGCGTCACTCCCCGCCTCAGCCCCGGTTGACGTCTTGATTTACTTCTTTGAATTCTAGGGAAGACGCAAAGAAATGAAAGGCGGTAACGGAGCGACCAACGGGAGCGAAGTTACGCTTTGTTCGAAGTATGAAATACCGTATTGCGTAGCCAAAAACGCTCCTTGGATGGCGTCCGTCCCTGGGCGCCAACTTGACGGCTTGCCGTCAAGGAAACGCGGCAGCCTCCAAAAAACTTTTGAACGCGGAAAACCGCCCTGCCCCGCTGGTTCGCGGGCGTATCGTCCGCCGAAGCCTCTTTGTCCTGCAGAACCGTTGGCACGTCCTCTTTTTCGTAAAACTCTCTATTTTATAAAAAAATTTTTCCAAAAATTCTGCTCCAGCGCTTTCAAATCTCAAAACATCGATTATAATATATATAATGCGAATATACTATTCGTCCGATTGTATCGGCGATAAAGCGTTCGCAGCCGAAATCATTATTCCCCTGTCAACGGAGAAAAAATATGCTCAATCTTTCAAATCTGAAAATTTCGTCATTTCGTGTTTTAACAGGAGCTTGGGTTGCGGCGTTGGTTCTGTTTGTCGGCGTCAGTTTTGCTGACCCGGTTGTTTATACAGACGCCACGCTTCCTTCCGCTAATATTGCTATTGGGGCAGACGGCGTTGAGTTCCAGCTTTCTGCGGCGAAAACGTATGCTTATACGATGTCAGGCTCCGGTTCATTTTACAAAACCGGCGCGGGAACGCTGACGCTGAATAAAAACGGCAGTACGTTTACCGGAGACGTTCATCTTGACGGAGGGAAGATTTCGGTAAGCGCCAAATGTTCCGGGACAAATTCAACTTTAGGCAAAGTTCAGGCTGGCAGAACCATTTACATCAGCAACGGTACAGAGTTGATTTTTGCCAATCAGGACATTTTGACCAATGCCCACAATGACAATCCGGTTGCCTATGTTCTGGACGGAGGAAAAATCTCCAACTCGGGAGCGTATTACAATTTCCTTCAGACTGTAACATTAAAAAACGGCGCTAACATAAATGCAACCAATGGCAATTCGACGTGGGAAGCGTACAAGTTTCAAAACATCAGCGTCGTTTCCAACTCCGACGGCTCAGCGGCAACGGCTCCAACGATTACAGGCGCGAATAACGACCACGCCGTTATTTCTTTCGGCGCCAAATCCGAAGAAGTTGCTACGTCCCCGTCTACCATTTACGTCGAAGACATCACTAACAACGCCAATTCTGACTTTGTTATTTCCGCTAAAATTGTCAACGCAACCACGGTCAACACCGGCGTTAAAACGCCCGGCGATATTTTCAAAACCGGAACGGGTACGCTGGAACTGAAAAACATTAACAATTCCTATTCCGGGAATTTGACCATTAAAGAAGGAACGGTCAAGGTTACTGCCGGTTCAAATGAAGACAACAGAACGGCGTCCGCCCTGGGAGCAAGCAACGTTGAAGGAAGAACTGTAACCATCAACTCCGGCGCTGTTCTTGAACTTGCGGCTCAAGACGTTATGTGCGATACTCATGCCGATACAAAGCTTCTTTTTGTTGTCGACGGAGGGAAGATTACCAACTCCGGCGCCAATTTTAACTTCATTCAGAATGTAACGTTAAAAAATGGCGCTAACATGCACGCTGCCAATGGAAACACGAGCTGGGAAGCGTACAAGATTCAAAACCTCCGTGTCGAACGCAGCGGCGACGCTGCGGCGTCTGCGGTATCGCTGACCGGCGCTAACAACGATCACGCTGTATTTTCATTTGGAGCGATTTCAAACAACATTACCACCGTCCCGGTTTCCATTTATGTTGAAGACATCACCAGCGCTAACGGGGCTTCTGATGCCGCTACAGACCTTCTCATTTCCGCCAAAATTGTTGACGCGAACATTGACGGCAAAACCAAAAAGCCTGCTCCGATGGTCAAGTCTGGCGCGGGTACGCTGGAACTGAAAAACGTTAACAGTTCCTATTCCGGGAATTTGACAATTGACGAAGGAACGGTCAAGGTTACTGCCGGCTCTGCCAGCAACGGCAGAACGGCATCCGCCCTGGGCGCTAACAACGTTGCGGGAAGGATTATTACAGTCAACGAAGGCGCAGTTCTCGATTTGGCTGTAGAAAACGTTATCGTGAACGCTCATACCAGTTCACAGCTGGCTATTGTCGTAGACGGCGGACAGATTCTCAACTCTGGTTATAACTATCTTCAAAATCTCACGCTCAAAGACGGCGCGCAAGTTTACGCCGCCAACGGCGCGGACAACTGGAAGTCTCTCAAGTTCCATAACCTGAACGTTGTCCGCAAATCCGCCGATGCCGCGGATTCGCCCGTCGTTATTTCTTCGGATTTGACCAATCCAAACGCCACGATTGCCTTCGGCGACATCAGCAACGTTATCAAAGTTGGAGACAACAACTCGATTTCGACTGTTACAGTTGAAGAAATCACCAGCGCTGACCCGTCCGTTAACGACAACGTCTCAGACCTGGTTATTTCCGCTATAATTGCCAACCCGCTGCACACAACCTCCGGCGCTCTTTCCAACGCAACCCAAATTGTAAAAGCAGGCGCGGGAACCATGGAATTAACCGCCGCCAACACGCTTTCCGGCAAGACAACCATTTCAGAAGGAACGATCAAACTGTCCGGCGACGGTACGCTTGGAACCGGCGAGGTTATAAACAACTCGACATTGGAATTGGCTTACAGTTCCGACAAGACATTCAGCAACACGGTTTCCGGAACCGGCGATTTAATCAAAACCGGCGACAGAACGCTGACGCTGTCCAGCAGGAACAGCAGTTTCACCGGAGACATCTACATTGATGAGGGGAAAATAAAAGTTTCGGTACAGCGCAATGGTTCAAACTCGGCTTTTGGAAAAGTTCAGGAGGGCAGAAGCATTTACGTCAACAGCGGCGCGGAGTTGATTTTTAACAACCAGGATCTTTTCAACGACGCTCATAATATTGAACCGGTTGTTCTCGTTGCAGACGGGGGAAAAATCTCCAACGAAGGAGCGTATTACAACTTCCTTCAGCATGTTACATTAAAAGACGGCGGCAATTTATACGCTTCCGACGGTCACACGGCTTGGGAAGCGTACAAGCTGCAGTATGTCAACGTCCTTCGCAATGACGACGGCTCAGCGGCGCATGCTGCAACGATTACCTCTTCCGGTCAAGACCATGCGGTTATTTCATTTGGCTCTATAACAAGCAATGTTTCTACAGATCCGTCTACTATTTATGTAGAGGATATCACCAGCGCCAGCGCTGATCCCGTAGATAATATATCAGACCTTGTTATTTCTGCCAGGATTGTTGATCCAACCATTAGCCGTTCAGGAACAGTTGGAAACAAAACGGCTTCCGAGGTTTTCAAAACCGGCGCAGGAACTCTGGAATTAACCGCCGCCAATACGATTTCCGGCAAGACGACCATTTCAGAAGGCGCTATCAAACTGACCGGTAACGGCACGCTGGGAACCGGCGAGGTTGTAAACAACTCGACTTTGGAATTCGCTCACGAATCGGATCAAGCGTTAAGCAACGCCATTTCCGGAACCGGCGCTGTTACAAAGACCGGCTCTGGAACGCTGTCGCTCTCCGGCGCATATACAAATACCGGCGAGACAACCGTTTCAGCTGGTACGCTTCAAATTACCGGAGGCGCGCTTACCGCTTTAGCCAATAAAACAGCAGGTCCAATAACGGTTGAATCAGACGCAGCGCTGGAATTCAACGCTAATGTCCGCGTAGCTCCTGTAAAACTGTCTTTCTCTGATTCCAACAAGATCGTCAGCACAGGAGAAGTTATAAAGACAGGCGACGGCGCTTTGCAGCTGTACGAAGCGGCAGGCGGAGCGATTGACATTCGCTCTTTGACCGTTTCTTCCGGTCGCGTTGATCTTTTAGGCTATATGACCGGCGGAATTACGCTCGAGCCGGATTCGGTCTTTTCGCCGGGTAATTCCAGCGCCGGTACAGACGTCCCTCCGGTGGTTGGACATCGTGGGAATTCCTCCGTTGCCCCGGAAAACACGCTTTCTGCGTTCCGTTCCTGTATTGAATCCGGGGCGCAAGGCGCAGAATGCGACGTCTATCGCACGAAAGACGGCTATCTGGTTCTTCAGCACGACGCGACCCTTCAGAGAAACGTTCGCGACGCCAATGGCAATCCCGTTACCGGACGCATTGCCGATTACACGTTGGAGGAACTTCTCACAATGGACTTCGGCATCTGGAAGGGCGAGGAATTCAGAGGCGAAAAAGTGGCGACTCTGGATCAGTATCTCGACCTGTTAAATGGAACGAACTGCGCTCCGGTAATTGAACTCAAACAGGACGGTCTGGAAGCGGATACAATCGCCGCCATTCGTGAAAGAGGAATGGAAAAGGAAACGACGATTATCGCCTTTTCCGAAAACGCCATTAAAGAATGTCGCCGTCTGGCTCCGGAAATTAAAGCCGCATGGCTTTGCACAAAAAACAGCTCTGAAACGGTCGATCAGTACGCTGACCGAATCATTGCCACGCTCGGGGAACTCAATACGACATACGTTGACCTGGAAGCCGCTCCCATTACGCCGGAAATGATCCAAAAACTTCACGACAACGGCATTACCGTTATGACCTGGACGGTTGACAATTCCGACAGAGTCAACGCGTTGTATGGCATGGGCATCGATTCCGTTACCACCAACGTTCCTGTAACAGCGATGGGGCTTTTAGACAACATAACCGGCGGCGACGGCGTAATGTCGCCCATCGGCGAAGCGCGTTTCGGCGGAGAGTACGAACTCAAAGCAGGCGCCAAGCTGTTACTCGAACAAGACGAAACAGGAATGGATAAACTTACCGCCAGTTCGTTTAATATCGATTCCAATTCAATTTTAGAATTGATTATGGGTTCCTACAAACCGGGCGCTGAGTATCCAATTATCGTCAATTCAAGCGGCGATTTTAGCGACGGTTACGAAAACGACTCGTTCTGGAACGCACTTTTAACGCCGGAAAGCGATGTCAATTGGGATTTGTTCGTTCGCGGCGATACGGTATACGCGTCCATATACGGCGACGTTCCCAGTCCCGGCGTTCCGGAACCGTCAACCTGGGCGCTGCTGATTCTTGGCGTTGCCGTGCTGTATTTGAGAAAAAAAGTTAGGAGTTAGGAGGGAGGAGTGAGGAGTTGCGCTTCGCGTTCCTCGTTGATTATGTAACATTTTTCGGAATGCGAGAGGGAAGCGTAAGCGGAACTCTCGCTTTTTTCTTTTGCGGACTTGCGTCCGCGATCCAGTATGGTTTCTTGCTGCGAAAAAGATTTTCAGCGGGATTTTGATCCGGGGGCTTACGCACCCCGGTTCGCCAATCGTTTACGCGTCCCCCCCCTGTTCATTTATTATCAATTTTGAGTATAATAGAAAGCAGAAAATAGAGTAATCGTTTTTTGTTCAAACCAACAGGAGAAATAACATGAAATCATTTTCAGGACGAGCGCTGGCTCTGACGGCGGCGCTGTTGTGTATTTGCGGCATCGTAACGGCTCAGGAAGCGCCGGAGTCCCCTGCTCCGCTGGGCGACGTCTTGCGCGCGCCTTCCTATCCGCTGGTCGTACACGACCCGCTGTTTAGCATCTGGAGTTCCACCGACAATCCCGGAGCGGACTACACAAAGCACTGGGCGGGACAGATTTCCTGCATTACCGTCATGGCGAACGTCGACGGCAAAACCTATATGCTCATGGGCAAAGCCCAGAAGGAAATTGAAGAGAAAGAAGAAGTCAACGTCGTCAAGCCAGAATCCATTCGCGTTTGGGCAACCAACACGGTTTATACGTACAAAACAGACGGCGTCGAGATCACGATGCGGTTTCTCTCCCCCGTTCTGCCGGACGATCTAAAGCTGCTTTCTCGTCCTGTTACGTACCTGACGTGGACGGTCAAAGCGACTGACGGCAAACAGCATTCCGTTCAGATTTATTACGACAACACCGCAGAACTGGCGGTTAAAGACGTCAATCAGACCGTTGCCTGGTCCCGCCCA
>JAZMZV010000122.1:0-21636 GCA_045586185.1 Thermoguttaceae bacterium
AGAATCAAGACGTACAGAATCAAGACGTACAGAACCTAGACGTACAGAATCTAGACGTACAAAATCCCAATGGACAGAATCTAAACTGGCAAAATCCAAATGGACAAAATCCCGAGAGACCAAATTATCCTCCAAAACAACAGATAAATCCAGGTAATCTGCCAACGGAACCAAACAATGGCATGTTGGAAATGCCCCTTACGGAACTATGATATAGGCGTCATTTTAGGGAATGCTTTACGTATAGGCAATGGATAATTCACCAATCAAAATTGCAATTGTCGGCATGACCGGCGCAGGAAAGACGGTCTTAATCTCGACTCTGGCGATGAAGATGTCCCAGATGGCGGATCAGGGAGTCTTTTTGGCTCCGGTAGGCGAGAACCGCCGTCAGACGCTCCGTTACGTTCAGGACAATTGGCAGCAACTCAATTCCGGCAAATGGCCGCCGTCCACGCCTGCGGGAGAGTTGATTCATCTGGAATGGGAACTGACGACCAAAAACAACGCGGCAACCGTTCGTTTTGCCGACTGCGCCGGACAGGACGTTCACGCGATTTTCAGTCAGGAACAATTCAATTACAACGCATTAACGCCAGATCAAAAATACGTCTTTGACTACCTTCGCAGCGCCAACGTTTTGATATTTCTTATCAATATGGAAGACGTTTTGGGTCGTTCGCCCAAACAGGCGCTGGAGAATTCGCTGGACGTCGACCAGATGTTTTACGTACTCAACCAGAAGGCGAATTTTCCTCGAAAGACCGCGTTGGTTTTGAGTCAGTTTGACAAATACCGCGACGAACTCAAAGCTAAATACAACAACAATCTCCTGGAATACCTTCGGGCGAACTTTCCGCAATTACATGGGCGATATATCCAGAATCCCAACTTTGCCATCATTCCCGTCGCCGCGGTCGAGACGACTAAAACCATTATAGAAAATGGATCTGTAAAACAGGTTCCCGTCGAGAATTTCTCGTCATTCAACCTGAAAAAGCTCATTTCCTGGATAGCCGGGGCTGTTGATGAACTCGCGCCGTTGATGCCGAAAAAAACGGAACAAACGTTTCAACAACAAACCAATATTGATGATATTTATATTGACGATGATGATATTTTAGACGATGAATTTGACGAAAATTCCCATACCGTATTTGAACAGAATGCAGCTCAAAACAACGGGAACGCTTTCAACAACGTTACGATTAACGTTAATACTTCTAACGGGGCATACTCGTTTTCAACCAGCTCGTCAACTAAACAGGAAACCAGTGTTAACAACGCCTGGTCGATAAACAAAACAACCTCTGTAACAAGAACAAATATAAGGAAAGGCGGCAGTTCTTCTAATAAAAAAACCATGACCCCTTACGAAGAATTTGGGTGTTGCGGCTGTATAGTTGTAATAGCGATGCCTATAATCGTTTTTGCCATCTGTTCTATTTTTTCACCCGAAAACTGCGATAGAGGCGCTGCTGTTGCTTTTTTGATTACTTTTATTTTCTATGCATTTGTTATGTGCATCTTGTCTATTATCAGAGATTTAGACAACAAGAAATACAAGAAATAACCGCCGAAGAAATAAATCTGTGTAACAAAAAGCCGATGACGATTTCGCCACCGGCTTTGCTGTTTATTCTTTGGAATTGATTATCAGTTTCCCTTCGCGGGTTTCCAGCTGTCTTTCAGACTGACGGTGCGGTTGAAGACCAGCTTTTCCGGGGTCGAGTCCGGGTCGCAGCAAAAATACCCGGTGCGTTCAAACTGGCAGCGGTAGCCCGGCTGAACGGTTGCCAGAGCCGGTTCGACTTTGCAGCCGGTCAGAACTTTGAGGGAGTCCGGATTGAGCTGTTCCAGCCAGTCGCCTTCGACGTCGCTCAAGCTCTGGCAGAGCAGGAGTTTGTCGTACAGACGAACTTCCGCGTCGATAGCGGAGGCGGCGTCCACCCAGTGAATCGTCCCTTTGACCTTGCGGCCGTCGGGCGACTGTCCGCCTTTGGTTTCCGGGTCGTAGGTGCAAATCAGCTCGACAACCTCGCCGTTTTCGTCTTTGACGAAATCCTCGCACTTGAGATAGTACGCCCAGCGGAGTCGAACTTCCTTGCCCGGCGCGAGACGGAAATAGCCCTTGACCGGCTCTTCCATGAAGTCCGTCTTTTCGATGTAAATAGTTCGTGAAATCGGAACCTGACGCGTTCCCGCCGATTCGTCTTCGGGATTGTTGACGGCTTCAAGATACTCAACTTTCCCTTCTTCCCAGTTGGAAATGGTTACCTTGAGCGGATTGAGAACCGCCATTACGCGCGGCGCGACTTTGTTGAGATGTTCGCGGACGCAGTGTTCCAGCAAGCCCATCTCGACAAGGCTTTCCATCTTGTTCATGCCGATTTTCTGGCAAAACAGTTTAATCGCTTCGGGCGTGTACCCTCGGCGGCGAATTCCGCAAATGGTTGGCATACGCGGGTCGTCCCAGCCGGAAACCAGCCCTTCCTGAACCAGCTGTAACAGCTTCCGTTTGCTCATGACGGTGTTGGTCAGGTTAAGACGGGCGAATTCAATTTGTCGCGGATGATAAATCCCGAGGTTTTCGCAGTACCAGTCGTACAGCGGGCGATGGTTCTCAAACTCCAGCGTGCACAGCGAATGTGTAATCCCTTCGATGGAATCGCTCTGCCCGTGGGTGAAGTCGTACATCGGGTAGATGCACCACTTGTCGCCGGTGCGGTGATGGGACTGATGAATAATGCGGTACATGATCGGGTCGCGCATATTGATATTGGGCGAATTCAGATCAATTTTCGCCCGGAGCGTATAGCGGCCGTTTTCGAACTCGCCGGCTTTCATGCGTCGAAACAGATCGAGGTTCTCTTCAATCGGACGATCGCGATATGGGCTGGGCTTGCCCGGCTCGGTCAGCGTGCCGCGATACTCTTTCATCTGCTCCGGCGTCAGCTCGTCGACGTAGGCTTTGCCGTCCAGAATGAGCTTTTCCGCCCATTCGTAGAGCTGATCAAAGTAGTCGGACGCGTAATGCAGTTCGTCCCAGTCGAAGCCGAGCCAATGAATGTCGTCCATGATGGAATCGACGTACTCGACGTCCTCTTTGGTCGGGTTGGTATCGTCAAAACGGAGATTGCAGCGTCCGCCGTACTCCTGCTTGATTCCAAAATTGAGGCAAATGGACTTGGCGTGCCCGAGGTGCAGGTAGCCGTTCGGTTCCGGGGGGAATCGGGTAATCGTCTGCTTGTGCTTGCCGGACGCCAAATCGTCTTCGACAATTTTACGGATAAAGTCTTTTGTTTCTTTCGCTTCGTTCAGGTTTTCTTCGGACATGGGTATGACCTTGAATAAAAGATGTAATATCGAACTGCAAAACCGGGCGATTACGTCCCCCGGCTTGCCGCGTTTTTCGCTTCTAAACTCTTGTTTTTAATTATATATAAATAAGAAATTTGAACAGCCCCCCTTTTTGATAATTATTCTACAAAACAAGCTACGGTTTTTATTTGAGCGTAAACGGTCAAACATAAATAGAAGATTGACGCGCGACAGTCACCTTTTCGACTTCACTGTTTACTTCTCGCTTGCACTTGACTTGTAACCCTTCGCCCTCCCCGCTTTTCAAAATTCTAAATTGTTTATAATAGAAACATAAGCAATTAATAAGATTGCGCTTGCAGAAATTGAAATCAATTTAACATGTTAGAACTTACACAAACGCCTCAGGGCGTTATCCTGCTGGTAAAGGCGCAGCCGGGAGCGCGAAAGAACGAGGTCGCCGGCGAACGCAGCGGGCGGCTGCTGGTCAAGTGTACGCAAGCCCCGGAAAAAGGCAAAGCGAACGACGCGATTGTCGAAATCCTCGCCAAAGCTCTGGACGTCCGCAAGTCGAGAATTTCTCTGATTTCCGGTCAAACAAACAGCGAAAAGAAATTCCTCATCGAAGACGCAACGATCGAAGAAATCGAGAAACAGTTAGGACTTGGCAACTGAACGACTACTCTTCACTGTATTCCAACCCAAGACGTTCCGCGGCGACGGTTTTCCACGGTCCGCTGGGCGTCAAATCCCAGAATCGCTGCCAATGAACGAGAGCCTCGTCTGAGCGTTCCAAATCGTCTAAAAGCGACGCAAGATGATAATGAGCGTCTGCGTAATCCGGGAACTGTTCCAAACACCCTTTGAACGCGGACTCGGCAGCGGAGTTCCGTCCCTGCTGTTTGAGTAAGCAGCCCAGATTGAGCCGGGCTTCGAGGTTGTCCGAATCGTATTCTAACGCGATTAACAAACGCTCCTCTGCGGCGTCAAAGCGTTCCAAATGAAACAGAATGTCCGCCAAAACAACGTTGTCTTCCGATAATTGCTGTAACGAATCCGACCTATACGCCAGCAAAAGCAGCCGCGCGGCAGCAAGAGCGTTGTCCCAGTCTCCAGCCTGCTGTAACGCAGCAATGTCTTCTCGAAGCGTCTGTTCTGATACCGGCAAGGGCGCGGAATCGTCCATAAATACCATATCCAAAATAGACGCAAAGTCCGTCGGTTCCGGTTCAGACTCAGTTTGAATTTCCGATTTATCTACCAGTTTCCATGGAAATCCAAGCGGTGATTCTTTGGGAGAATCCTTGGAATTCTGTTCGTTTGCTGCGTTGTTTTGAGAACGAAGTTCGTAATCTGGCGCGTCGTTCAAATCGAAGTGCAGCTGACCGCGAGAGTCGAGAATGTCAGAGCCGATTCGGAACAGAGCTTTTTTCCCGGAAAGAAGAATTGAAAGCTGATCCAAAGAACGAACAGCGGAAGGAATATATTTTCCGAGCTGTTCGATTTTTTCTTTAATAAGGGCAGGAGAAACTCCCTTTTCCAACAATTGGGCCAATGAACGCGCCCCGTCTACTTCCCGAAGGTCGTAGTAAGGGAGTTTCTTAACCTGCCTGACCGGGTGAATGAGTCCCATGCGGCTCCACTGACGAATCGTCGCAACGGGGACGTCTAACATGGACGCCAGCATGGACGGCGTATACAATCGCATTAAGGAGGTTGACGCGTTGGTCGGGGCGTCAGCTTGAACGGATTGAGAGCCGTTATTTCGGGCGGCGTCGAATTCATCTAAACGCTGCCACAGTTTGGTTTCGGAAATGATTTCCAGCTCGCCTCGGCTGACCGCGTCAGCCATCTCAGGCGTAAGCCAGGTATCTGTATCCAACAGCATGGAAAGATCGTCTGCCAGAACAATCAGATTGAGCTTGGCGTCCAGTTTTCGTGACACTTTTGCTCCGTACTTTCGAACCAGATCGGAAGCGTCGCGACGCGACATCCCAAACAGACGACCGACAAAGGCGACTCGTTTGTTTTCCAGTTCTCCAGGTTGATTGGGAGCAGAACTTTCCATGACATCTTAAACTCTGGGCGATCGAGAAGCGGCGGTTTTAATTGCTTCTATATCTCTCGATCGAATCCGGAAAAATCAATATTCCGGTTCAGGACCAGGAATCGGCTGGGAATCCAACGGCAGAGTCGGAACGGAATCTGCATCCAAATCGGCGGTGGGAATGTCAGCGACGCTTAAATCCGCGTCAACTTTAATCAGATCAGCATCCGCGTTGGCGTCTGGAATGGACGTTGTCGGCTGTTCGGCTGGCGCGCTGAGTTCGCGAGGCTGCTCCGGGGCGGCGTTAGTCGGTTCCGGAGTCGGCTGTCCCGGAAGGGCGCTCTTTTCCGTCTGAGCGTTTTGAGCTTCCTGAGCGGTGTTAGCTGAATAAACCTGTTCAAACTTGGCGTCAGCGGTGTTGTTTGTCGCTTCGTCGGTTGTGGCAGTCGGATAAACGGATTCCGCTGACGACGGAGAATAAGTTGTCGGCTGAGCGTTGTCGTTAACCAAAATGGACTTGTCAGACTTGGAGGCGTCGGCAGATGTCACAGCTGGAGCTGACGTTTCCGCAGGAGCCTGATACTGAGCCGGCGGAATTGCATCCATAGACGTCGAAGGATTGGGGCTGGGCGTGTACGGAGTCGGGATGGAGTCGTAAGACGCCGGAGCTGGAGCCGGAACCGGAATCGGAGCGCCAAGAGTGCAGCAGGACGCTGCCGGCGCGTTTTCGCAGTACGTATATGGAACCGTTCGGGTTACAACGCGAGGAACGCAAACCGTCTTTGTAACAGGAGTGAGCTTGCAGACTCGAACCGGGTACTTTTCAGTCTTTTGTTCCTGAATGGTTTTGCAAACCGTGTAAGGAACCTGTCGAGTGCGAACTTCTTCCCGATATCTGGTTTCGGTAACAGGAATACGCTTTTCAACGATTTCAACTCGCGGCTTGAGAACCTTTTGCGGAATCTTGCGGACAACCTGTTCCTGAACCGTTTCCGTATAGGTGTACGGAACCATTTCACGAACAGTCTGAGGAACCATAATCGTTTCCGTTTGAGGAACCTGTTCGCAGACCTGCTTCATAACAGTTCTGGTAACGGGTCTCTGAATGGTAACAGGATTGGAAACCCATTCCTTTTTGACTTCGTACGTTCCCTTCTTGTTGGTTTCACGGGGAACCCAAACCAGACCTCCCGGTTTGCGAGCGGTTTCGCCAGTGGCGCAATCTGTGATTTCTTTTCCGGACTGCCATTCCAGTCTTACGGGGAAGAGCGGCTGACGTTCTTTTAATTCCATCTTTTCGACATAGTAGCCGCGGTCTTCACAGGTGGTAACCATGGTAGTTTCTTCTACCGGAACGGTTCGCGTCTGATTGATTATAGTGGTTCTTGTAACAGGTCGTTGAACGGTGTAGGTATGTTCTCTTTGACCAGTTTTCACAACGGGACGGCAAACAGTCTGAACTTCTTCCCGTACAGAAGTCTCTTCCGTGTATTGAACTTGCTGTTCCCTTTCAATTTTGTACGTAGTTACGGTGTAAGGAACGCGAACGGTGTACTGTTCTTCCCGCATTGCGGTTTCAGTAATCGGTCGGCTGACGGTGCAGGTTCTCTCCCGCATTTCGGTCGTCCAGGTGGGGACGAGTTCCGTAACCTGCTTTTGCTCGTAGACGGTTTCGTAGATGGTTTTGTATGCCGTAACCTGTCTTGGAGCGCATTGCGGCGTGCAGCAGACTGGCTGTGGGTCGGCGCATGTAGCGCAGGAACCGCCCCACTGATAAGCGGCGCCGCCGGCAAAGATGACGCTGCTAGCCAAAATGGTCGCCCAAACGGGCGCAGTTCTCAGCTTCAAAAATCCAAACTTGTTCATTGTTGTACCTCCAGGATGCGTTGGAAATTTGCTTTGTCAGACTCTGGTCATGATTGAGTTGGAGACAAATGACGCTTTGAGTCTTCCAAAAAGTAAGGGTTTTAATTCCGAAAAATCATTTTCGAGGGCTGTCGATTGTTTCGGAAATACGAGTTTGTCCGATTGTCGCAATTGTTTGGGTGATAACTGCTGTGCCGGTCAACACGGCTGTATCAACAAACAAGTATTTGCTGATAATTACGGACAGTGCGCTTATTCCGAAAGTTCCGACTGTTCTGAATAGCCGTTTGGAACGGTTGTGTCGATCGAAAGTCGAAAAAAATCTCGAAATTTTTGGGATATAGTCTCGTCAACTTTGAAGAACGTGATATAATCTTCTTAGCGACCTCTATATCTTTTACATACTTATTATATACAGAGATGTTCAATTTATCAATGAGTTATTTAACGATTTTTCAGGATTTTCCGCAAAAGGCGCCGTTATAATCGTTATAACCCCACCTATACAACAACTACAGCTGTTAAAAATAGCCAGAATAACCGGTTTATCCGGTATAACCGTCTCGATAAAGATTGATTTTTTTCTGAATAATAATCCAATTCTGGACAGATCGTCAAGTTTGACAGGGATTTCTTCCGATTATAAAAATATCGTTAAAAATCTGAAATAATTGATACAGTTAGAAAACGGCATACATAAATATAAAGGAATAAAACGTCGTTTGAGTCAACAGTATTGTTTTTTTCCGGTTTTTCATGTTTTTTGGAGATTATTCCAAAGTTTTACACAAGTTTTTTGTTTTACCGTTCGATAATTACAGTAGTAGATTCCGAAGACGATTTGGAAACAAATTTGTATATAAGAAAAGGGTTATTCCATGCAACGTAAATTTTTACTTTCGATTGGCGTTACGCTCCTTGGAGTTTTTATTCTTAACGCCGGGTGCGCGTTATGCACCGTTGGTCCGAGCTTGGGAATTTTCTCGATTCCGGTTCCGGTAAGCCCTTACTTCCAGCAGGCGCAGGAAGACGCCCACTGGTATAAGGAAAGATACAAGGACGTTCAAATTCTGCCTCCGTTGGTTCCCGGCGCGCCGTCAGACGCTCTCGACCCGCCCAGCGACGACCAGGTTATGGTTGCCCTGGAAAAAGCTCGACCGGTTAACGGCGGCATCCCGTTCCTCCAGGAACGTCAGCGCAACAACGTCCGTATCAAGAAGGAAAAGATTGCTGACTACATCGACGAACCTCGTATGTATCCGCTCGCCGGCATGTGCCAGGTTCACCACTCCCACTGGAAATGCACCGTTTACTTCACAGAAGTTACTCGAGTTGGCTGGCCGGTTCCGTATACCGCCACTAACGAAGAAGCTCAGGAAGTCGTCCTGATCGACCTCGATCACCTCCACATGTGTGGAAATCCGGCTGGCGCCAATCCTACGCCGTGATTCCATAAAAACCTTCAGACGAAAAACACGCTATTCGTCTGACCTGCTGGAATAAGTTTACCCTTGAAGGCGGAGAATCCGATTGCTGATTCTCCGTCTTTTTTTGTTTGGATACTCCGGATCGCAGCAGGCGGCGAGGCGCCTCCGTGGGTTGAAACCCACGGCTATTAATATTGAACCGCTAAAGCGGTTCTAGCGGAACGCTTCGCGTCTGTTGCCTACTCAATAGTGGTTAGTGATAAGTTTTTAGTGGTTAGGACGCAAGCGTTCATCTAACTTACCACTTTCCACTTACCACTTTCCACTTACCACTCCCTATCCTATTCCCTACTCCCTATTCCCTTCTCCCTACTGCTTCTGGTAATCTGTACGGATTATTCCGTTCATGTCGATATAGTGTAAAAATCTATAATTTGCTTAGTATAAAGTCGATGAATTTATCTGTTAAGCTAAAGAATTCATAGGGAAAATATTTAAAGAGCCTTGTATTTCTCGGAACTTGACGTCTCAGTCTGATTTCAGACGAGTAGAATGTTTTTGTATTTGTTTATTTCTATTATATTACTGAAAGGACGAACTCATGCCTCAAGATAACGACGACAACAATTCACGCAAGAATTTGGGAGTTCGGAAGCAGGCGCAATGCTCGTTCTGTCATAAAAGCTGCAAAGAAGTCGGTCCGCTGGTCGAAGGGCCGGATAACGTTTATATCTGTTCAAGCTGTCTGGAACTGTGTCAGTCGATTCTTTCCGATGAACGTAAACGCCGTCAGACGGAGTCCCGGTCGCGATTCGTCAACAAGCTCAAGCCGCGCGAAATCGTCGCCAAGCTGGACGAGTACGTCATCGGTCAGGAATATGCGAAAAAATGCCTGTCAGTAGCGGTTTACAACCATTATAAACGTCTTGAACATGCGGCGTCTCGCGGGAAAGGCGACGTCGAGCTGGACAAATCCAACGTCCTGATGATCGGGTCAACCGGCAGCGGCAAAACGCTTCTGGCGCAAACGCTGGCGAGAATTCTCGACGTCCCGTTCGCTATTGGCGACGCTACCACGCTGACTGAAGCTGGGTATGTTGGGGAAGATGTAGAAAACCTGATTCTCAAACTGCTCCATGCGGCAGACTTTGACGTCGAAGCGGCTCAGCAGGGAATTATATATATTGACGAAATTGACAAAATAGGCAAGACGAGTCAAAACGTCTCGATTACCCGAGACGTCTCCGGCGAGGGGGTTCAGCAGGCGTTGCTGAAGATGCTGGAAGGCACGATCGCCAACGTCCCTCCGCAGGGCGGACGCAAGCACCCGGAACAGCATTTTATCCAGGTTGACACGTCCAATATTCTCTTTATTTGCGGCGGCACATTCGCCGGCTTGGAAGAGATTATCGGGCGCAGAATGGGCAAAAAGTCTCTCGGATTCAACCGCGTTGACGACGAAGACGTTATTAATATCGACGATCAGCGTTCCTTGCTGCCCTACGTTACCAGCGACGACATCATGGAATTCGGCTTGATTCCGGAACTGATCGGACGTCTGCCGATTATCTCTACGCTCATGCCGCTTAACGAGGACGACCTTGTCCGCGTTCTGAAAGAACCGCGCAACGCTCTGACCAGGCAGTACATGCAGCTTTTTGGCATGGATGACGCCGAGCTGGAGTTCACGCCGGGCGCGCTGCGAGCCGTTGCGAGAAAAGCGCTGGCAAAAGACACTGGCGCGCGAGGACTGCGGTCGATTATGGAAGAGATCATGCTCGATATTCTTTACGAGCTTCCCGACCAGCCCAGCGGAGGAAAGTACATCATTACAGAAAGCATCATTGAAGGTCGAGAACGGCTCTTTGACGACGTCCAGACGCGCGCCAAAACCGCATGACGTAAACAAATCATTCTGTTTCCCCGATTGTGCGGATCGATTTCCCATGAACCGTACAAGCCAAAAAGCCAATGCCGCAGGACGCTGTGTTGGCTTTTTGAGTATAATTAGCAATTGTCAATTAGCAATTAGCAATTATTTGAGTTTCTCTGGGGTAATTATTTCTTGACGTTTTTTATAGCGATTTCTTACAAGACGGTTGATTATTGCGCTGGGATCGGGTAGAATTGAAGTTAATGCGGAATTAGGAATTAGGAATTAGGAATTTCGCTTCGCGTTCATCATAGCCTTATTGTGGCGCTTGCGTAATTCCGCATTCCTAATTCCGCATTCCTAATTCCGAATTCCTAATTAAAAATTTCTCCCCCCAACCCCGAAAGGAGCTAATCATGCATTACCGAATTATCCTATTGTGCGTCAGTCTGTTGGCGCTCTGCTCGACGGCGTCTGCGGAAAAACCGAACGTCGGATCGCCGTACGGCGTTTGCGCTCATCTTGGCGGAGGTCAGGAGTTCGATGCCATGCCGGCAAACCTGGCTGCCATGCGGGCGGCGGGGATTCGCTGGGCGAGAGCCGACTTCTCCTGGAATGCTGTCGAATGGAAAAAAGGCGACTGGCATTTTAATCATCTGGATCGCGTCCTTGACGAAGCCGACAAGGCGGGGATTACGATTCTGCCGATTCTCGACTACAACGTGTCGTGGGCGAACCCGGCATTTCAACATCTGGACGACTGGAGCGAGTATGTTCGTCAGCTGGTAACCCGATACAAGGACAGAATTCGCTATTGGGAAGTCTGGAACGAAGAGAACATTCCCAACTTCTGGAAACAGCCCAACGCGAAGGATTACGTAACACTGCTGAAGAGGACGTACGAGATTATCAAGGAAATCGACCCGGAATTGCAGGTCGTCTTCGGCGGGCTGGCGGGCGTTCCCCACGAGTATTATGAAAACGTTCTCAAAGAGGGCGGCGGGAAGTATTTTGACGTCGTCAACATTCACCCGTACCGCGGCGGGATTGTTACAGTTCGTCTGTGCAATCAGTTTCTCGACGACATTAAAAAGTTCCGCGACTTGACGATTAAATACACCGGCGTTGACCGCCCGATCTGGATAACCGAGATGGGCTGGGCAACTCCCCCGGCGTTCGGGACGGCTAACCGACAGGTAATCGAAGCGGGACTGAAACAGCTTTATCCGTCCGGGCTACCGGGTAAGTTTGCCGCGCTGTACGATCCGAAGTATGACGCCTCGTCACAGTTCCCGCCGGTAATTATGGGAACGACGATTCCCAGCGGCGTGGATGTGGATTACGTCTCCCTTGAGCAGCTCAAAACGCTTTCGCCCAAAACGCATCCGTGTCTGCTTCTGCCGCCGGGCGAGCATTTCCCGACGCCGTATTTTGACAACCTGGTTGAATACGTTCGCAGCGGAGGAACGCTGATTCTCGTCGGCGGGGTTCCGCTGTACTACGTCAGTCAATGGGATGATCACGGGTTCATGACGCACAGCGGTTTCGCCTCGGACTCCTATCGTCACACGCTGCGAATCGGTTGGGAAGCTTACTGGACGAAAAAGGGCGTTCCGGAACACGCGCGTCTGGTTCCTGTCAAGGAATACGAGGACATTCTCAAGGTGGCGGTCAAGGACCAGGGGAGCCGGTTCCTCAACGCCGATTTGCTCAAGCCAGGCGACAAGCTGATTCCGATTCTCAACGCGACGAAAGAGGAGTACACCGCCCCCGTTGCCGCGGTTATCAAGTTCGATTCCGACTACAAGGGCGCGCTGATTGTTTCGACCGTCATGAACGGCGGGAACACCAACGTTTCGTCCGAACCGAATCAGGGCGTTTTCCTCGCTCAGGCGTATCTGCTCGCCCTCGTCGGCGGCATTGACCGCTATTTCTGGTACGAATTCCAGGCGCCAGAACAGGACGACGTCGACAAAGAGCATCACTTTGGAATGGTTCACCGCGACTTAAGCCCGAAGTCCGGCTATCTGGCGATGAAGACGCTGACGAAGATGCGCCCGGACGGTTCCGTTCAGAATCCCGGGTGGCTCAAAGACGATTTCTGCCAAATCAGCTGGAAACGTCCGGACGGCAAGACTGTAACAGCCGTCTGGCTGCCCGGATTTGAGGCGGAAAGAACGGTAACCCTGCCCTCGCCCGTTGAGTCCGCCTGCGATTGCTTCGGCGACCCGGTTAATCTTCCAGCGCCCGAAGGAACAACGTACAAACTCAAGCTGTCGCCGAAAGTTTTATATCTTGTTACACCGTAAGAGTTGCGAGTAGGGAGTAGGGAATGGGGAATAGGGAATAGATATTCGCTGGAGGCGAATTAAAAACCACTCCCTACTCCCTACTCCCTATTGCCTCATTCGTCATCCGCCGAGGAATAATTGACGTCTTTCCCGGCGAGCCATTCCAGATAGGCGTCTAAAAAGCCCTGAATGTTGCCGTCGAGAACCGAGTGGAAGTTGCCGACGTAGTATCCGGTTCGGACGTCTTTGACTCTCTGGTCTGGATGAAGGAAGTAGTTGCGGATCTGACTGCCGAACCCGACTTTCGCCTTGGACTGGTAATGCTCGTAAGCCATTTCCTCTCGCTTGTCTTCTTCGATTTGCGCCATTTTCGCTCGAAGCATTTTCCAGGCGGTGGCGCGGTTTTTGTGCTGAGAGCGTTCGTTCTGGCACTGGACGACAATGCCCGTCGGGATGTGGGTCAGACGAATGGCAGACGACGTCTTGTTAACGTGCTGACCGCCGGCGCCGGACGACCGGAACACGTCTTCCCGAACGTCTTCCTCTTTGATGTCGATTTTAACGGAATCGGCAATGTCCGGCATGACGTCTACGGACGCGAAGCTGGTCTGTCGTTTTCCTTCTGCGTTGTACGGACTGATTCGAACCAGCCGATGCGTGCCGGTTTCTCCCTTGAGGTATCCGAAGGCGAACGGGCCGCGAATGATAATCGACGCGCTGTTGATGCCCGCTTCCTCG
Source organism: Thermoguttaceae bacterium (assembly GCA_045586185.1). Lineage (GTDB taxonomy): Bacteria > Planctomycetota > Planctomycetia > Pirellulales > Thermoguttaceae > RUG11551. The sequence continues at coordinate 13,564 of JAZMZV010000122.1, forward strand.
TTGTCCTGCCGGTCGATGATCTCGACCTTATAGGAGTTCATTTCCGCCCAGTTGATGTACATTCTTAAGAGCATTTCCGCCCAGTCGTTGGCGTCGGTGCCGCCGTCGCGCGCCTGAATGGACATGATAGCCGCGTTGTTGTCGACCGGACCGGACAGAAGCGATTTCACGCTCAGCTCTTCGAGCGTCTTTTCCAGCTTGTCGATTTCCGCGACGGCTTCGTCAAAACAGGACTCGTCCTCTTCTGCGATTTCCATAATGGCGTCCATGTCGTCACACATAGAAAGAGCTTCGTCAAACGGCTTGATAACGCCCTTTGTCGCTTTGAGTTCGTCCATAAGAGCCTGCGCCTTCTCCTGATCGTCCCAGAATCCGGGTTGACTCATGAGGTTTTCGATTTCCCTGGCGCGAGCGGCGCGGCCCTCGCAGTCCAAAGACGCCCGCAGTTCCATCAGTTTAGCTCGAGCCTGCTTGGCGCGATCGTAGTATTTCTGTTCCATTATATCGTATTACTCGCTTATAATTGTTTTTATATTAATTATAGTCTAGTCTCGATTGTACCAGAAATTTGCGTTTATTCAAGGAGGCAGAAAAGAGGGGCTTGTATGATAGATGTACACAAATTTTTTTGCGAAGCTATATATGATGAGAAGCTGAACCGCGTCCTGAAGGGACGCCATTTCTATAACCGTCGACTTTAGTCTACGGACGACGCAGCGCTCTACTCTCCTTCCTAATCGAGTCAGTCCCTTTTTCTTCCCTCCGCGCTGTTAGCGCGGAGGGAAGAAAAAGGGTGTTTGTCGATTTTTTACTTAGTTGCGGTCTCCTGCCGACGGTTGAAACCGCCGGTTATAGAGATGTCGTCCCTATCGGGACTTTAGCGGACTAACGTCCGCGACCCAGCGAGACGGAGGGGCTTTCCGCGCTCTCAGATTTTTGGAGGCGTCCGCGTTTTCCTTGACGGCTTTGCCGTCAAGTTGTAGCCCGGGGACGGGCTACATCCAAGGGAGTTTTACGGCTTCGTCGTTTTGGTATGCACGATTCGAACAGAGCTTTCCGTGGGTTAAAACCCACGGCTATTAATATTGAACCGCTACGCGGTTCTAGCGGAACGCTTCGCGTCCGTTTTTCATAACTTTGCGGACTTCGCGTGAGATTTCTTCGGCGGATTTTATCCGCGATCCAGAATGGGGATTGGCTGCGAAAAAGAATTATAGCGAGTCGTTGGACAAGGCGGCGTCAAGCCGCCGCACTCCCAGACGCAAGCGACCAACGGGAGCGGGTATAATACATCTCGCGAGGCAGCGCGGACTGGGTGTGCGCCTTCGCACCGCGGCAGCGCGGACTGGGAGTGGCGCCTCGCCGCCCGTCCGCCCCCCTCTTGCAAAGAAGTCCAAAGACGGTATATTTATAATTAATAATGAGTAATTAGTAATTAGTGGTTAGTACGCAAGCGCTCATCTAACTTACCACTTACCACTAACAACTTACAACTAAATATAACCATGTCAGAATCGAATAATTGCGTTAGTCTTGAACAGGCGAAAGCACCCTTTTTTGTCGGTATCGATTTAGGGGGAACCAATACCAAATTCGGCGTTGTTGACGACAACGGTCAGACCATTGCTCGTTTGAGCATTCCGACTCGCGTTTCCGAAGGACCGGAACAGGCGGCGACGCGTATTGGCGAAGCCGTTCTGGAAGTCGCTCAAAAGGCTGGGCTGTCAAAAGAAGATATCAAAGCCGTTGGACTGGCGTCTGCCGGCACGATGGACATTCCCGGCGGTCGACTGATGGTTCCCGCCAACCTCGGTCCGCTGTGGAACTATTATCCGATTCGCGACAAGGTTTCCGCCGCCTGCGGGCTGCCAGTCATCTTTGCCAACGACGCCGACGCCGCTGCCTACGGCGAGTACTGGATCGGTCCCGGCAAAGAGTACCAAAGCATGATCATGCTTACTCTGGGAACAGGTTTGGGCTGCGGAATCATCTATAACGACATGATTATTTCCGGCGCACATTCTCACGGCGGCGAGTACGGACACACGCTGGTTGACCTCCTGCCTAACGCGCGCGTCTGCGGCTGCGGAAAAGCCGGGCATCTGGAAGCATACGTCTCTGCAACGTCCGTTATCAAACGAATGAAAGAAGCCATTGCCGCCGGGAAATCGACGTCTGTTGCCAAACTGATCGAACAGGGCGCAGAGCTCGACGCCAAACTCGTTGGAGACGAGGCGGCGAAGGGAGATCAGGTTTCTCTGGATATCGTCATGGACGTTGCCCGCTATCTGGGCGTCGGCATGATTAACCTCATGCACACGATCGACCCGGAATGCATTCTCATCGGCGGAGCGATGACCTTTGGAAAGAACGAAACCGAGCTGGGACGCGCGTTCAAAGAGAAAGTTCGTCAAACCATCAACGAAGGAGCGTACAAGGTTCTGGCGGAAAATACGGTTATCGAATACGCAGAGCTCGGCGGCGACGCTGGATATATCGGCGCGGCGGGAATTGCCAGAGCGGCGGTAGAATGAGACTGTAGTAAATAAAGCGCGAAGCGCATCCGCTAGAACCGCTTTAGCGGTTCAATATCAGTAGCCGTGGGTTTTAACCCACGGAGGCAGTAGTGAAGATTTCCCTACTGCCTAATTTAATGCTACCAGAGCAGTCCGTTTTTTTCAACCGGGCGGTTGAGCTGAAGATATATCTCAAATCGATGGTACAACTGATCTGATTTAATTACCATCGGCGCTCGGGCTTCCATGATATTTTTGTAACTTCGAAAACTGGCTGGCGATTCGTAAACGGTCAGGCTGGGGTCGTTAACGACACGCTTGTTCATTTGAAATTGTTGACGCAGCATCGTTGTAAAACGTCCCAGATGCCCGGTCGTCCCCTGAAATTGAATCTGCTGCAATTTTTTCTGGCTGTCAAAATAATAGGTTAAAACGCCTGTCAGGTCGTCCGGGGAAGCCCCTGTAACCAGAGAAACGCGATATCCCTGTAAATTCATCGGGCCGACACAAGCTGTAACGAAATCCCAGTTTTGCTCTACCCATTCAGGGGTGATGTCAAATCGGAACCAGAATTCCAAGCCGGTCAAATTTCGTTGAACGACAATATTTTGCGGAATGGGAGCAGAGACAATTTGAACGCCAGGCTGCGTCTGAACAATCTGACCGGGAACTTCCGAATAATAAACTACCGTTGACGGCGCAGGAGACTCGAGAATGGAAACGGGCGCATGCCCTGCCGCCGAGCTGGACGGATCCGTATAAATCGGCTGGGCTGGAGAGTAATCTGCGGGCTGCGGCTGTTGAGAAGGCGTGAATCCGACTTGATGAACCGTTCTGCCTGCGTTTGCCTGAGGTCTTTTCCACTGCAATTCGTTGTTAGCCGAACCGTTTAATTCCGCGTTTTGGCGTTGCGTCAATTCGTTGAGCTGATTTACCGAATTTGAGTACGGAACCTGCGGCGAAACCGGCAGCTCAACGCCAGACTTTTCGTCCGACGGGCTGGTTATCGAAAACAGGGAGCTGGTCTGCGGTAAATAGCTCAACAGCGGCGGAACCGACGCGGCTATGGCTACAGCTGTCAACAGAACGGAAAATTTAGGCGCCATGTAATTCTACTTGATTTTTTTGAAATTTCAGTTATTATGGTTAATCGCCGGGTTAAACGATTAGAACCGTCCAATCGTTAAACATCATTATTATAGCTTAACAATCAACAGTTAATTATCAGTTATGACGACTCCATCGGAAAATACCGACCCTCAAAATTCAGTTTGTAACGATTATTCGGATAATAACGAATCTCCGTCTATAGATACGGAAAAGAAGATGTCGTTTATCGGCATTTTTATCCGAGGTCTGCTGATGGGATCTGCCGACGCCGTGCCAGGCGTTTCAGGCGGAACGATTGCGCTTATTGTCGGCATTTACCAACGGCTCATCACGGCTATCAGTCATTTCGACTTTCATCTGATTAAAATGCTGTGTACGTTTCGGATTCGCAAGGCTTTGGAATATACAGACTTTAAATTTCTTTTTCCTTTGATTTGCGGCATTTTAACGGCGCTGGTTGCAGTTTTGAGTTCAATGACCTATCTGCTTTCCGAGCAGCGAATGATTACTCTTTCCGTCTTTTTTGGACTCATCGCCGCCAGCTGCGTTTTGGTGATTAAGAGAGTTCATCTTCATAAAATCGGGAGCTGGGCGCTGCTGGTTTTAGGGGCGGTTTTTGCCTTTTGGCTGGTGGGACAGCCGTTCATGCAGAGTTCGGATCACGCTTATTCGTGGCTGTTTGTCTGCGGCATGATTGCCATCTGCGCCATGGTTCTTCCTGGAATCAGCGGTTCGTACATCCTACTGATTTTGGGCGAATACGCGTTTATGTCCGGTCTGGTAAAGGAAACCGCTTCGGCTCTTCTCCATGGACGCATTCCCGCAACGGAACACCTGATTTCTGTTGCAGTCTTTTTTTGCGGCTGCGTCATAGGAATCATCGGCTTTACCAAGATTTTGAAAATCCTGCTGGCAAAGTTTGAACAGTCGACGCTGGCGATTCTGTGCGGGTTCATGGTCGGTTCCTTGAGAAGCCTTTGGCCCTTCCAGGAAAAAAAAGCGCTCCAGTTCGCTGCTGAAACAACGAAAGAAATTTCACAGTACATTAATGTCGCCCCGCCAGACGTCCAAAGCGCTTTGATTGCCGCCTCTATTGCCATTGGTTCAATGATCGCGCTTTTGGTTATTGAATACTTTGCCGGGAAACGCAGCAAATAGTTTTTCTCTTGTTTTAATTTAACGCAATTAAGAATTTAGAACTTGTTCAAACGCCCCTTTGCGCGCGCTTTGAACAGGTTTTGATTCTCGTCTTGCTTGCGCTTCTGTGCGATTCTGCTTGACTTCTTTTCTACAATGTAATCATACAGGCGCGGTCGCTGTGATTGCGCTAAAATTATTCATGAGAACGTCTGACAATTTAACAGTAAGTCAAAACAGGTTATTGCGTATCGTTTGTTTTGGAACGCGTTATCGGACTTTCAAAACGATTGTTAACGTTCTCTTTTTTGAATGAAGGATCAAACTATGAGTTGCTGTACTAAAAACAATACGAAAGAAAAAGTCAAAGACGACCAAAAGACCAGCTGCGATTCAGCTCAGACCGATAATTTGAAAACGAGTTCCGGAGAACATTCCGCCGAAGATTGTACGGACGGTTCCTGCAAGATTCATCACGGCGAAGATTCGGAACAGAAATCCAACGCTGAGGGCTGCTGCAAATAGCGCAACAATTGGAGATTTGTATTCATGTAAAAAAACCGGGAAGACTCCATCTTCCCGGTTCTTTTGGACATCACTCTCTAACAGGAGTTTTGATTAGCGGTTCACTTCCAGACCGATAGTAAATCCGTGGACAAGGCTGTCGCCCTTATTGTTATCCATGTTGATTCCCATTGCTCTTGACATGCCTCCGACGGAGTAGTCAACCATTTCAGAGGGTCGAGCAACGTTGCCAACATACATCAGGGTGTAACCCATTCTCAGATTGACCAGTTGAGTAATTTGAAGTTTTGCGTTGAATCGAGCTTCGACAACCGGCGAGAACAACGTGTCTGTTCCATGATGGTTAAATGTGAACGACGTTGAGTTGATGTATCCCGGATACCCTTGCATGCCGATGTATTCGTAGTAAGTGTTTTGATATGTAACCTCGCCATCGTTTTCAAGTTCCGTCTGTACGGTATCATAACGAGTGCTCAGGTTTGAACCCAAAACGCCATTCTGTCGAACGCTCTGATTGTTAATGGCAGCCATAAACTTGGCTTGGAAATCGAAAGTCCATCGTCCGTACGTACGGAAGTATCGCGCGGCAATTTGAGGACCGATAAGGTTGTTTTGAGCGGCTGTATTCCACCAGCTGTCAGACAAACATCCGCCTGTGCCGTAGACGTTGAATTCTTCACGGAACTGGAAGTAACGAACGCCAAAGTCCATTTCCCAGATTCCATAGCGTCTGCCAAAACAGTCGCTCGGCATGAATCGGTACGTATAATTCAATTCGACGCCGTTGGTTTGAGTTTTGTTTGTAACTTCCAAAGATGAAAACTTAACGCCCAATTCGCCATAGACGTAAAGGGAGTCCACATTGTCTTCATTGCCGGGGAAAACTACTTCATTTGTACCATTGACCGTTGTAATCCCGTGCAACCAGGAATGATCCGTGCCCGGTTTATCGGCAACGTCAAAGGCGACTTTCGCATTTTCCATTGTGAAGGATTGCGTATACGGATTGATGTCGTAAATGCTTACGCCAATTCCGTGATGTCCCCACATGTAGCCAATGTCATAACGACGACCGCAAACCCAACCGCTGCTGAGCATGCCGGTATCGTATGAGCTGACGTCGGCAGCGCGAATAACTTCGTAAGAGTCGTTCGGGTTAACCGTAACCGTAGGAATCATCAGGTACGTATCTGCGGTGCCTTTTTCCCGTTGTTCGTACGTTACTGGACGGTCTACATAGTAAACCATTCCGCGCCCAACGTCAGAACCGATTGTTGAAACGCCAGGACGGCTAATCCAAGCCGCCATAAAGTCAATGTCGAAATAGAACCCTTCATTCGGTCTGGTTCCACCTCCATACGTTGTAGGAACGACCATGTCGAACGGCTGCATTGTCTCCAGGTTTTGTCCGAAACCCGTACCTGCGGATGCAATAACCAACGCTATTACCAGCAGGGTTTTCAATGTCCTTAGTGTGTGATACATTCTAAACACCTCGGGGAGAGAGTGATAATCCATAAACCAGTCGGGAGTGTTTCCCTACACTATTTTCCTACGACATCGCAGGAAAGAACAGGTTGTATTATTTCTATCGGCTCTTTATCCTCAATAGTTGAATAAGAATATAAAACTTTGAAGAAATCAATTGTTTTTTTGAAAAACAAGTTAAATTAGAGAATATAGAGAGATGAAAAGCAGGAAATAGGGAGTAGTTTTATATATCTCGCAGACAAAAAACTCTTCTCTATTTCCCATTTCCTATTCCCTAAACAGGGTGAAAATTTCCATAGGCGCGTCAACTATGGCGTTGGCGTTGTTCTCTTCGAGTTCTGCTCGAGTGCGAAATCCCCACATAACGCCGACAGCGAAAAAGCCGGCGGCGTGAGCGGTTTGCATGTCTGTTGCCGTATCTCCAACGTAGAGAACGGATTCCGGCTTAATGCCGAGTTGACTCAAAATCGCCAGCGCGCCGTCAGGAGCGGGCTTGCGAGGCGTATCGTCTCTACCTCCGCGAACGGCGGAAAACAGATTATCGCCAAAGAAATGAGAAATGCAGCTTTTAGTGAACTCGTCCGGCTTGTTGGAAAAGACGGACAGCGTCGCTCCCGCCGATTTAAGCGCATGAAGAGCTTCAACCATGCCGTCGTACGGGCGCGTTTTATTGTGCCATCGATTATTATATTGAGCGGTGTACTTAGCAAGAAGCGTTTTGCCAAGCTCAATATTATTTAATTCTTCCGGCGGAAGAAGGCGTTTCATCAGCTCGTGAACCCCGTTGCCGACAAAATAGCGATAACATTCCACCGGATGAACCGGCAAACCGAGTTCTTCCAACGCCGCGTTTGCGGAATCCGCCAGGTCTTCCAGCGTGTTGAGCAGCGTGCCGTCCAAATCAAACATGACGTGAGCGTATTTCATGACAGTATTATTAATGATATAAAAAACAAATAACAGGCTGCGTCAACGTAATGTTGACAGTTAAATATTAAAATATTGGCAGGCGTTTTGTCGGCAAGCGCTTAATGGATGTTCATAGTTCTTTAAGAATTTGAAGAATAATACCCAATTCGTTATGGATTTGAACGTTCTCCGGCATTATTTCAACCAGTCTCAGATGGATTTTCAAAGCTTTCTCGAACAATTCCCGTGCAACATCTGTATTTCCAAGCGTTCCCTCCAAATAGCCAAGTTTAATGTACGAAACGCTCAAATCCCGCTGGGCTTGAACGTCGTCCTTCATCTGTTCTGCAAGCCGCTTGCTGATTTCCAGAGCCTTCTCGTACCA
>JAZMZV010000123.1:0-16360 GCA_045586185.1 Thermoguttaceae bacterium
GGCGGCGGGAAGTTACCGCCATCCGGCGGGGGCGGGAAATCGCCGTCAGGGAATTTATTCTCGGTCTTTTGCTCTCCCTCATTCGGCAGCATAACGCCAAAGGACGGGTCGTCTTTAGATTTACGAGGACGTCTCATGCCGCCAGGAGGCCCCATTCTTCCGCCGCCGGGAGGTCCCATCTTCTGGAAGATCGCTTTCATTTCCGCTTTTTGCTCGTCGGTCATCTGGTCTGGAGTCATGCCAGGCTTCCACCAGCTCGGCATTTTCGGCATGTTTCTCGGACCTCTGCGTTCGCCGTCCTGGACTTCAGGAGTTTTCGGCTTTTCCGGAAGCGTCGTCGCACGCTGAGAAACGACAGAGTTGGTTTTTGCTCTTTCCAGAGCGTCTGTCAGCTTGGGCAAATCGACGTTTTTCTTATAGGCGTTGGCGCCGGCGACGACTTTTTCGCCTTCTTCCAACCCGCCTAAAATAACGACTTGCAAGTCGTTGCAGGAGCCAATTTTTACCTCGCGTTTATCCCAGACGCCGTTTTTGTAGGTGATGCAGTAATGCTTTCCGCCGTGTTCAAAAACGCAATGAACCGGGACGGTAAGGACGTTGTCCTGCGTTTCGATTAAAATCTTGCATTGAGCCGTGAGTCCGGAACGAATTCCAGCAGGAGGATCAAGGATTTTCAAACGAACTTTATATTCCTTAATATTTCCAGTGAAGAAGTTGGACGGCTCGGCGTAGTCGTTGACTTTGACAATTTCCGCGGGAATGGCGGTGTCGGGAATGGAGTCAATGAAAATGTTAGCCTGCATTCCGACGCGAACCATCCAGATTTTGCCTTCGTTGATTCGACATTCGACCTGCATCTTTTCCGGGTTGGGCAGACGAATAATCGCCTGACGCTCTCGCAGAGCCAAACCTTCTTCAATAACGACGTTTGTACCGTGTCGGCTGGACTCGTTGGCGTAGACGACCTGACCGTCCTGCGGCGCGGTAATATTGCATTTCTCGATTTGGTCTTCAATCTCTGCCATTTTGAGCTTGTCAACCTCCAGAGCGCGCTTTTTCGCCGCCAGATTGGCTTCCGCCGAGGCGATGTCGCTGTCAAGCTGAATGACCTGTTTGGCTTTTGAATACTCCTGATAAACCTTGAGCTGCGTTTGGGCGGAGATAAGGTCAAGGCGGGCGCTTTCCACCGCAAAAACGTCTGATTCCAGCTGAAGCGACGTAACGTAGCCGCGTTCGTACAGCTTTTGGGAATATTCTTTGTATTCCTTCAGACGGCGCAAGTCTTCTTCTTCAACCGTAACTTTACTCTTGTACTGGGTTTCGTTGAGAATGTAAGTCCCTTCCAGGTATTCTTTTTTGGCGATTTGGGCGGTTTTGAGATTGCTTTCCGCCTGAACTACCGCCGATTCGGCGTTGTTGAGCGCGATTTCCTGAGAATCCCGCTGATCTTCCAGCTTGGAACTGTCCAGAGTGCAAAGCCAATCGCCCTTTTTGACCATCGTTCCTTCCGGAATGATTTTCAAAATCGTGATGTTGCTGGTGTACTTGGCTTGAACTTCACAAATGATTTCCTTGTTTTCAGAACTGGAAACCTCGCCTTTTTCGGTGATTTCGTTGACGAACCGTTCTCTGGTGGCGGTGTATTCAATGACGTCTTCCCCGCCGGACGAGGAAAACGCCGCTCCTATCCACGATACCAAAAAATACCCGACTGTACAAAGGACAATCGCGTAAATGCCGTATCGAAGTCCGTTTTTCTTTAATAGCTCTAACATGGCGATATATTGGGAGTTGGAAATATTGTGGAAGCGGTTCGGTGAAAAAACGCTTGAATCAGCCAATTACACTTATTATTAACGTATATTCAAATGCGTGTATTGCAATAATCCAATATATATTATACCAGATATTTTCTTTTTCGGGTAAATTCCCCTCTAAAATTTCCCATATTTTTAAAGCAAGGTCGAGGAACGACTCCCTCTGGAACGACTTTCAGAGCGTTTTATCGAATACAGTCGAAAAACATTTCTCGCAATCGCCCAATAAAGCGTTAAGATCGTAGCGGTTATAACGATTGTATCGATTGTACGGGCGAATTGATTTAATTCTTTGGAATTTTCGATTTTTCTGTAAAAATTCCTCTTTTCAGAATTTAGTAAATAGTCTATACTACCGGTACAGTTTAACCAATCGGTACAACCGGATATGATTTTAAAACAGTTTACTTTTTTCCTGACGATTCTGGCTGCGCTTTCGTTCTCAACGGCGTTTGAGGCGTCCGCAGCCGTCTATAAGACAAAGAATTTTGTCGTTCATACGGCAGACCCGGACTTGGCTCGTGAGTTTGCTATGACGTGCGAATACCAGCGCAGAAAGCAGGCTATCGACTGGCTCGGCGCGCCGCTGCGCGACTGGGCAAAGCCGTGTCAGGTCAAAGTTAAAGTTGGCGACAATCTGGCGCCCGGCGGAGCGACGACGTTTGTTTTCTCCAACGGAGAAGTCTACGATTGGGATATGAACATTCAGGGATCGGCAGAGCGAATTATCGATTCCGTCATTCCTCATGAAGTTACGCATACGATTTTTGCGTGTCGATTCCGTCAGCCTGTTCCCCGATGGGTAGACGAAGGAGCGGCAACCAGCGTTGAGCATATTTCAGAAAGAACAAAATATCGCAGAATGCTGGTCGAATTCCTTCAAACCAATAGAGGCATTGCGTTTAGAACCATGGTCAACGCCAAAGATTATCCGCAGGACGCCATGCCGTTTTACGCTCAAAGCTATACAGCGGCAGAATATCTTATTGCCCGCGGCGGTCGCAAACGCTACATTGCTTTTGTCGAAATGGGAATTCAAACCAACGACTGGAGCAAGGCTCTGCAGCAGTATTATGGATACGAAAATTTGGCGCAGTTTCAAAACGTCTGGCTGACGTGGGTGTCCAATCAATTCCCGACAATTGACAACGATTTAATGCGAGACGATATTCGTTTGGCAAGCGTCAACTCCCCGATGGAACCAAACGAGCAGTATGCCAGAGTGGCGCGTCCGGAACCGAACTTAATGCTTCGAACGCCGGTTTCTACGGCTCATCCGAATTCCATCATGGAGGCTTCGTATGTTGCCGCAACCCCTGCGCCGCAGCAATCTGCTCCCCGCGCTATTTCAACCCTTTCAGAACCGTTGCCTCAACCAACCGGCGTTTGGGACGAAATCTCTCCAGCTTCGTATAACGAAATTGCTCCGGCGGCAGTCGAAGCGGCTCCCGCTCCGCGCGCTAAATTAAACTGGCTTCCGGGAGACGTCATTCCTCTCAACGTCTCTCCGCAAAACGTTCAGCGATAAGTCCGTTTGATCTGGACAGGGGGAAAAATACATTCCGTTGGGAATCTTGTTTAGCGTCTTTTTTCAACCTGAATTTCTGATTTCCAACTATTTTTTGCTCCCTACTGGAATTTCTCAAAAAAAAGTATATAATATATAAAGTAAATTGTGAATGGCTGGCTGCAAGAGCTCGTTCATCTCAAAGGGAGGAATTCGATTTGTCTTTGACAAAGCTAAACGATTTTCCAATCTGCCCCCCTTTGTACGGAATCGCTTAACGCCGACCATTATTCATTTCCAACAATCAAGTAACTCACAGGTAATAACTATGGGCGCGCCGAAAATTGCTATCGTTGGTCGACCGAACGTCGGGAAATCCAGTCTGTTCAATTGGCTGGCAGGAAGACGCATTGCTATTGTCGACCCCACTGCGGGCGTAACCCGCGATCGAGTTACCCACTTGACTCCAATCAAAGACCGCTATGTCGAACTGATTGACACCGGCGGGATGGGCGTTAAAGACGAAGACAATTTAACCGACGACATCGAAAAGCAGATTTCTATTGCTATCGAGTCGGCAGATATTGTTCTGTTTGTTGTTGACGTCAAAGACGGCATTGTGCCGTTAGACGAACTGGTTTCCCGAAAGCTTCGTCCGTTAGACGTCCCGGTTTTGACGGTTGTCAATAAAATCGACCACTCCAATCTCCTTGCCGGAGCAGACGAATTCTATAAATTCGGGAGAAAGATTATTCCGGTCAGCGTCATGCACAACCATGGCAAAGACAGATTGTTGGAAGCCATTTATGAAAAGCTGCCTCCCAGCGATCTGAAAGAAACTGCGGTTCAGGACGATGCAATGAAAATTGCCATCGTTGGACGTCGAAACGTGGGCAAAAGCACGTTTATCAACACGCTGGCGCAAGAACCCCGCATGATCGTTTCTTCCGTACCGGGAACAACCAGAGACAGCGTCGACGTTACCTTTGAACTGGACGGAAAAACGTTTATCGCGATTGACACTCCTGGTTTTCGCCGTAAAAAAAGCGTTACAACCAACATCGATTTTTACGGCACTCACAGAGCGGAACGCTCCATTCGCCGGGCGGACGTCGTCCTTCTGTTTTTTGACTGCATGCAAAGAATCAGCAAAGTCGAAAAGCAGCTTACAGACTACATCATTCGAGAATGCAAGCCCTGTATTTTCGTCGTCAATAAATGGGACCTGGTTCCTCAAGGCGTTCCTTTTGAACGTTGGGTTCGATATCTTCGCAGCACGTTCCGGACGATGCCTTACGTGCCAATCGCGTTTATTACCGGTCAGACGGGTAAAAACATCAAACCGCTGCTTCAGCACGCTAAAATGCTCTTTAAGCAGAGTCAGCAGCGCATTTCCACCTCAACGCTCAACAAGCTGGTGCGCGCGGCGATTGAACACAACCCGCCGCCGATGCGTCAAAACAGACGTCCCAAAATTTATTACGCCACCCAGGTTGCCGTTCAGCCGCCGACAATTGCCCTGTTTTGCAATAACCCGGCTCTGATTGAAGAACCGTATCGTCGCTATCTGCTCAGTATTTTGCGCGATTATCTGCCCTTTGGCGAAACGCCCATTAAAGTCCATTTCCGTAAACGGGAAGAATTTGATCGCACCAACGAAATCGACAAAGAGATTGCTCCTACCGAGCAGACGGCTGACAATTCCAAGACTTTCCACCAAAGAATGATGGAAACATTCCAGGTGGAACAGCCCCAAGACGAAGAATTTTCATTTGCCATATCAGACGCTTCAGAAACGGAATCGACCCTGCGAGATCTTGAAACCGTCGTTTTTGGCGGTTTGAAAGCGGATCCAGACAATTGTGCCGATTACGTAGAGGAAGACGCCATTTCAGACGACGGCACATCGTTCGATGAGATTACCTCAGATGAGCAAATGGATAATTTTGACAAAATGTAGCGTTAAAAAACTGATTTTGGTTTGTTATTTTTTAGTTTTTCTTTAAATTTTTCACCTTAAACGATTGAAAAAGAAAAAAACAGCGTTATAATTAGCTTGGAATTACGTATATAGTTATATGGAATTTGACATTTCCATTGTTGTTCCGTGGTTTTAAATTTTAATTACTCGAAAAGATGTTAGTATTATCCCGAAAAGTTGGCGAACGTATACTCATAGGGGATAATATTGCCATCACCGTCGTTCGCGTTGCGCAGGGGTCGGTTCGCATTGGCGTTGAAGCTCCTGACAATCTCAACGTTGTTCGAGAAGAAGTAGTAATTCCAATTCAGGCTGAAGGCGAAAGCCAGGACTTGTCTGCCAAAACGCCTAAATCATCCAAGAAGAGGTAAAAATATGCCGTGTATGTATTGTAATTCTCCGCAGCCGCCAGACGAAAACGGCGTTTGTCCTGAATGCGGACGCGTTGTTCCTCGGTCTGGTTCACAGTCTCAAGCTGGTTCGCAGGCTCAAGCTGGTTCTTCTCGGTCTACTGTGGATGAAGAGCGACAGTATCCAGTTCAACATTGGCGTTGCACGTGGATTATCTTATGTTTTACGCTGCTCAACGCTCTGATATTGGCAGCCGTTCTGGCAGGCGTTGTTTGGGGATTGGATTATTTCAAAATTCTCGACGAGACCATCAAAGAACATTCTAAAATTATTTGGACTCTTGTTGCAGCGATTCCCGCGGTCTATTTTATCCTGGGATTCATCTGGTTTGTCTACAATTTGTTTATCAAACGATATGAATTGCGTTCAAAAGAGATTCGGTTGATTAAAGGTTTTTTTAATATGACAACCAACTCCACGCTCCTGGAAGCGTTGTGGGGGATGAAACTGCGTCAAAATATTTTTCAAAGAGTTTTGGGGACTGGTAAAATCACGCTTTTTTCAGACGACGTAACTGCTCCAGTGCTTCATATTAACGATATTGGCAGCGTTCGAAAACGTTTCAGCGACTTGATAAGATACCAGGATTACGCGCTGGATTTCTCAAACGTTAAGGTTGAAAAACCTACAAATGCCGATACGTCAACTCATGTTTGGCGATATAGCCCTCGCGATTTGATTGACGAAACAATTTGGGGAGTTGTTTTGCCATTGCTGCTCTTTGGAATATTATTTGGCATTCAAAAGGCGTTCACACATTTTACGTTCTTGTCCGAGAAACCGTATCTGTCCTTTTTGCAGATGGATATGAAACAAATCCTGATCGCAGTATTGGTTTTTGCAGCAGCGTACTGGTGCTGGTGGGCCTGGATGTTCCTCGATAAAATCTGCTGTACAAAATACACGCTTAATAATGCAACGCTGGTTAAAGAGTCGGGCATCCTTTATAAAAAAGTTGACGTATACGTCCTTTGCCATATCAGAGACTGCGAAATGTCACAAAACCTTTGGCAAAAAATGGTTGGCAAAGTTGGCAACATTATCCTGTATTTGAAATGGGAAAATAAAGACGCATCTCAGGATTCAGGCGTAGTTTCAACTACAAAGAAAGACGTTCTCCACGGGTTGGTGGATCACGATGAAAAGTTTGAGGTGTTAAAAGAACGCTGGCTTCGCGAACGTCATCGACGTCAGGCATAAGCAGACCAAAACAGAAGGCTGGGATAAAAGCTAAATCATCCCATGACTAAAACGCGTTGACAGGCGGCTGACAACGCGTTTTTTGTTTATTATCTCAAAAGACGCGCGATTCCTGGCGTGGAAGTATTAAAGACGCCAGATTCTTTGCGACAAGATCGACATTTCTCTATTTAACGAGACTCAGTTTTCTTCGTCGTCCTCGTCGTCATAGTCATCGTCGTCATCATCGTCGTCGTAATCTTCATCGTCGTCTTCATCCCAATCGTCGTCCCAGTCTTCATCGTCGTCTTCGTCTTCATCGTCATCGTCGTAGTCGTCGTCTTCTACTTCTTCCCAGTCTTCATCGTCATCGTCGTAATCGTCGTCGTCATCGTCATCGTAATCATCGTCGTCTTCGTCGTCGTAGTCGTCATCGTCTTCGTCTTCATCGTCCCAGTCGTCATCGTCGTCATCGTCGTCTTCCCAATCTTCGTTTTCTTCATCGTCGTTGTAATCGGATACAACAGCAGAAGAGACGTTGTCTCCCAGTTGGAACAAATCGGACAGGTTGTTGTCTCCCATTTCGATAACAGAAGGATCAGTAATTGTGTGAAGCATGGAAATCTCCTTTGTATTAGACGATTCAGGATTAGAATCGTCAGAATCAACAGTAACGTCAGCCGCCCCGACCGCCGGAGTTTTTGAACTGGCGTTGAATGAATTGTCTTCCGATGAACTTCTTTTTGAAGCGTCATCTAGCTGGCTCTTCCCGGTTTTTATCGCCTCATGAACGCATTCGTCTTTAACGGTTTTTTCAGGATTTGCCAAATTTACAGTATTTTTTTTGATTGTCAGGTCATTAAGGCTGTTTAAGCCAAAATCTGACAGAAACAGTTTTGTCGTTCCGTATAAAAACGGACGCCCCAAGTCGTCTGACCGACCGACGATGCGAATATACCCGCGATCCATCAAATTTCGCAGCGTTTCGCCGCATTGAACTCCGCGTACAGATTCGATTTCTACACGCAAAACCGGCTGTTTGTCTGCAATTATCATCAGCGTTTCCAGCGCGGACGGCGTCAATTTGAGCTGCGTTTCACGACCTCGGTGAATTCGTCTTAACCAGGGGCTGAACTGCGGACGCGTCATGAGCGAAAACCCTCCGGCAACGGGAAGGATTCTGAACGCATAACGCCGCATTCGGTACTGGTTATTGAGCTGTTCGATTAAAACCTTGACTCTGGCGCCGTTTTCTATATGAGCGTATTGCGCCAAACGACGCAGACCCAGCGGTTCTTTTGCCAGGAACAGGACAGCCTCCAGCCGACCATGTTCAGTAGCAAGGTCTTTCAAATCGACAACTTTTTCTTTTGGTTCGGGCGCGCCTGTCGACTCCACTCGAAGGGAAAACGGCTTCGACGAGGGTTTGACAGGAGGCGTTATCGGGATAACGTCAGACGGCAGCGCGTCAGGTTCGACTTCGTATTTGATTTTTAACTCTGTACGTTTGTCCGCCTTTGAGCGTTTGACCTGGTTTGACGTATTATATAACCCGTGTAAACGCGACAAGGGATTTGACGTCTGAAAGTCTTTGACTGAACGCCAATTATTTTGCGATCTTCGCGCACCACTGCCGACAGTCAAATTCCTTTTTTTCACGTAAACGCCTCTTGCGTTTCATATTTAATTTTAGCTATTATACCGCCTTTAATATAGGCAACTTCCAATATAGCGTATTCTTTATATTGGTACAATAGCGATTTTACGCAATTCCCGTTCTTCGCAGAAAAACTTCTGCGGCTGTCATTAAAACGCCCAGCCAAAGCAGGTATTGCCAATATCGATATGTTTTGGGAACGGACGTTTCCGACTTGTCAAAAATGCGGCTGGCTTCAATAACCGGCGGCAAAGACGATTCTGCCAACGCGGAAGAACGGTCAGGACGAAATTCGTCTGTATAGTTTTGAACAATTCCCGCCTTGCCTGTCCAGACGACTTTGCCGTCTTGAACAATATCGACTTTGCTCTCTCCCAGGGCGGGAATCGCATCCAGCTTAAACACGCCCGGCGCAACCTGATTCATCGGGAAGTTCTTTCCCGCAGAGTCTGTCAGCGTACACTTGACGTCGGCTTGAGCAATCGCTCCTTTGACGGTAATTGCGTTGTTGTCAGCTAAAATGGAATACTGTTCTGAAGAGTCTGGACGTCGAACGAAGTTGACCAGTCTTGACCAGAATGGACCGAAGCCGTCCCATCGCAGCCAGGCGCGGCTCCAGCGGCTTTCTACGTCAGACGTAAACGCGACAACGGCGCCTTTGGACTGTTTGAATCGTCTCCAGGAAAGAATCGGGTCTGAAACGCCGTTGATTTCCGGCGCAGAATAAACGACCGCCGCGTCTGGCTTCGCCTGAGTCTGAACGTATCCCAGCAGCGATGGCGACTTGCCAGCGTCAAACTTGCCCAGCGTCGACAACGAGCTGGCGGTTTGAAGTTTCGTCGTTCGTTCGATAATCCCGATTTTTGCGGCGGCAGTCGTTTCCAAGGCGAAAATCGAAGGCAATTCTTCCGGATTTTTACAAATATACGAAGTCCCTTTGCCGTGTTTTGCCAGGTCGGCAAGGATTTGCGGATCCGCTTCTTCTCCAACGGCAACGGACGACATGGTAATTCCCTTTGAGGCTATCTGTTTTGCCAGAGCGTCAAAGTCGCCCGGCTGAGAAACGCCGTCTGTCAAAACGATAATATGTTTCAAATCGGAAAACGATTCGTCCAACGCCTGACAGGCGCGATTGAGAGCCGGATACAGGTTGGTTCGTCCCTCGGCTTTAATCGCGTTGATTTTTTCCAGAATGGCGTCCTTGTCTGTTACTTGAGTAATCGGGACGTTCCATTCGTAATTGTCTTCGTAGGTGAGAATTCCCAGCTCATCTGTCGGAGCGAGAACGTCCAACGACCGGCGCGCCGCTTCTTTTGCCAGTTCGATTGCCGCCCCGGCGTTCATGGAATCGGAACGGTCTAAAACCAAAACCAGAGCCAGCGATTGCCGCGGCTGTTTCTCCTGAGGAATACATTCAACCGGCATGAGTTCTTCCAGCTTCGTTCCATGCCAGCCGCCGGCGGTAAACGACTGATCTCCGCCCAGGGCGATCAACCCTCCGCCTGCGTTGACGTACGCTTCCAGCTGACTTTGATTTTCTTCTGTAAGAGCCGTTGCGGGAATATTGGACAGAATAACCGCCTCGAATTCGTTCAGATTCTGCGGGAACGCCTCTGCTGAACAGGGCGTTACAGTCAGGAACTCTCCAGCCAACGCCTTGGACAGCGGAGCCGCAAGATTCTTTTTGTTTTCTACCAGTAGAACTTTTCCCTGCGGCAAAACGGACGTCGCAGCAAAATATCGGTTGTTTTCCAGAAGCGTGTCGGACAGTTCCGTTCCTTCAACGTTGGTTAGCTGCGCTTGAAAAACGTACGTCTGCGCTTCAGACGGCGTAAATTCAAACAGAACGCTTTGCAGTCCCGGGCGAGTAAATTCAACCGTCTGCGGAGCAAAGAGAGAAGCGGCAGCGTCGTCGGTTTTTGCGTCCTCGTTCTTTTGAAGCGTCAGAGCAACGGCGGCTTTTTGATTGAAATTGGATTTGACCAGAACTTCGACGACAATCGGCTGCCCTACCCTGGCGCGCTGCGGCGCTGAAATGGTTTCAATGCAGATTTCAGGCTGCATGGACTTGTTGGAAATGTCAATTCGATGAGCGGAAATGCCGAATCGATTTACCTGTTTGTGAATCTCCGGGGCGTTGTCTGCGGATTGGAAATCAGAAATAATCACAACTTCTCCAACGGAATCTTCCGGAACAATCGCTTCCGCCAAAACAGTCGCCTTGGAATAGTCTGTATGACTGACGTCTAACGGTTCCAGCGGAGATTTTTTCTCGTCTCCCGGCTTGAGCGGCTGAGCAGAAACCGTTCCCGGCTTTCCGGCGAAAGACAATACCGCGAACTGGTTATCGCCCTTATTCTTCAGAGCTTCTTCCAATACGGCTTTATGAGCGTCGTATCCGCCGTTGGGAACGCTTCCTGACTGGTCAACGGCAAACAGAACGTATTTCTGGAAGTTCTGTTCGATGCGCTGCGGTCCTGCCAGAGCAAAAGCGATTGTCAAAATAACGCCTGCTCGCAAACCCAGAAGCAAAATCTGCATGTACGCTGGAAAATGCGTCAGCGACCGCCATTGCCAAATGAAAATGGGAATCAGCGCCAATATCGCCGCCAAAAAAATCGGGCGCGCCAATCCGAAACCGAATATAAACGAAAGCATGATTGTAGGAAACGTCTAAAAATGCAGGTTTTAAAAGTATATGGCGATTAGTTCATCAACGCGTTGAACGCTCTATGCTTCGTCTTCCTTCAATGCGAGTTCCATCGCGTAGAAGTCGTAAAGAGCGTGAGCGACAACAGGAGCGATTAGCGATCCTGTCCAGAGGAAAACCAGACAGAACGCCGCGCCCAGCAGTCCCGTAATTATAAAGTACAACAATGTAACATAGTGTCCAAATCCAAAAAGAATTGAGGACGCAAGGATTGCTGCGATTATATTCAAATTGTATTCCAACCCCCAGGGCCAGAACTCGAAAATGGCAACAAAAATAAAACCGCGGAACAGAATTTCTTCTCCAATTCCCGCCAGCAAGCAGACAAGAAATCGGTTAAAACGCGACACGTTTTTCATTGTTTCGACAACAGCTTCTTTTGTCTTTTGAGAAACCTGCTTCAAATGCTGCCACGGTATGTAATCCAACAACGTAAATAACAATCCCAATCCTGCGGCAAAACCAACGCCAAGACCCAATTGATTAAACAGCGTTACGAGGTCTGGAGTGTGAAACGCCTTCCATAAATCCAGACCGCAAAACAATGCCAACAACGCCCCGATAAGAGCCATTGCGCCTTCAAAAATTATTGCCTGCAGAACAAAAGAATTGCCGTTCTCTGAACTCATAATAAATAATTATAGTCAAACGCGTTTTCTTTGCAAGGGCTAAAAGGGGCAGAATGCAAAAAGGCAAGAAAAAAGTTGGAAACGGAGAGAAAATCGTAATTTGGAGTGCGACGGCTTGACGTCGCTTTCATTACCAGTTCAGGCAAGAATCTTGAATAATATTATTCGTGCCAATAACGCTGTGAAATCAAATGTATGGCTTCGTTATTTTGTCTCGTTTTCAGAAATCTCTTCGATAAACCCCTGTTCTACAGCAAAATCAATAAAATCATTTGTGGCAACGAAGGATGGGATATCGTGAATAGCGAGTTCGTTAATTAATTCATCTCGAGAAAGAGGCTTTTTTGATAAGACGTCAAGAATCCTCATGCTGGAAGCGTTTAATAAATGAACGCTTCCAGATGGGTCGTGATAAAAAACAAAATCCTCGCCACACTGATACTGCAGCGAGGAAGATATTGGACTTGCAATGTATTTCACGCTAATTCCAATCTGTTACTTTCTCAAAAGTTTGTGTAGGAGCATTAACCGTTGCGGGGAAAGTTACTTCGATATTAATGGTTCCGGTATAGGTAATGGTATTGCTAGAATTACCTGATTCTGTAGTTGTATAAGTAAAAGGGGTATTCGCGGTATAAGTAACTGAAACGTTCTCCTCATCACTGGGAACTTGTCTCCAAGGATCAGAAACTACAGGCCAGTCAGTATTATCTAAATTGGCAATCGTAACATTTCCACTTCCTGCAGAAATATTTGTAATTGAATAATTGCTAGAATAACTGGGACTTGTCAAAGTCGGAGTAAACTTGCTGCTATCACTGGTAAACAAAGACTGCTGTGTATAAAAATTACCGTTTTTATTAAGTCTGGCTTGATATGTAATAGCGCCTTCACTAAGCGCTAACGAAAGTGAAATATCAGATTCTTGAGGTGGACGTGCAGGAGTTATATCTGGAGCGTCATTTGTAACACCCGAAAAAGTGATAGTAACAGTTGCCTGAGGAGTCTGACTCGTAATTGTATCAGCGTCGCTATTGCATGTTTCTTCATAATAACCATCATTATTATTTTTAAGGATAAAACCATCCTGATCTGAATAAATCAGATTATCATTCAAAACATCGTCATGAATTGATGAGAAACGCTCAAGCGTATGCTTGCCATCGTAATCCAGTCCAGACGCAGCAGACCATTGAGTGCCAAATTGTCCCGGCGCAATCCCTGCCATTGTTAACGCCACGGGTATGCCAGCAACGCCTGCTCGCAGCAGGCGCCGACGGGATACGATTATCGGCTTGACGGTCTGACGCTGTTCGTTGGAAGTCGATTCAACATTATTTGATTCAACATTTTTAACGACGTCTTTGGAATTGGTATTCATTGGTATTGTGCGCCAAAAGGCAAATGAAGGTTGTTGTTTATATGATTATAAAATCCCTATCAAGGCATAACTTTACCTCGAGTAGCATATCGTATTATAATCTAAAAATCGGCTTTTGCAAGGAATTTTTTGCCTATTTTTAAAAATTTTTCAAAAAATCCTGAACTCTTCCCCCAAAAATACCATTATTTTTCCTAAATTAAAGGGAAAAAAGAAATTCGTAAAAAATTTCATTCGTAATTAAGCGAAGCGTGAGGCTTGAAATAATACCCCTTATCTTTTGTACATTGTTAATTTGTAATTCATTCCATGGACATACGCGCTAGCGAATCGTCCAATTTTGCATTAAACATTACGCATTAAAAATTCCCTAATCTTTTTCTTCCCCCGGTACTTTTCAATCGGGAAAAAAGGTCTATAATATATATTCATAAAAATCGGTGGGAGGGAATTCCCTCTGACCGGGTTTATTCAATGGTTAGCCCCCGGAACGATTCGGCGGCTGGTATATTATTTTTACTGGTTCTTGACCGCAGCCGCGTTTGGTTGAGTTCATTCCAAACCGGAGAACGTCAAGAGCATACTATTCCATTTAGAGGTAATCAGACTATGGCAGACCTGTCTCGCATTAACACCCTGTTTTATCCCAAAAGCATCGCCGTCATTGGCGCCTCGGCTAAAGAAGGTTCCGTCGGTAACGACGTCGTCAAAAACCTGAAGGCGACGTTCAAGGGCGACATCTATCCCATTAACCCGAAAGCTCCTGAAATCTGCGGCTTGAAGGCGTACACCTCCGTTCTGGAAGTTCCCGGCGACGTTGAATTAGCTGTTATTTCCGTCGCAGCCAAGTTCGTTTTGGGCGTTGTCGATCAGTGCATTGAAAAGGGCGTCAAAGCGCTCGTCTGCATTACTGCCGGTTTCAAGGAAATCGGAGGCGAAGGCGTCGAACTGGAAAAGCAGTTCCAGGCGAAAGTCAAGGCGGCGAACATCGCCTTGGTCGGCCCCAACTGCTTGGGCGTTATCAACGCTGAATCGGACGCTTGCTACAACGCTTCCTTTGCCAACCAGACCCCGATGTCCGGCTCGCTGGCGTTCGTTAGCCAGTCCGGCGCGCTGTGCACGTCCGTTTTGGACTTCGCCGCTCAGCGTGAAATGGGATTCTCCAAGTTCGTCTCCTTCGGCAACAAAGCCGACGTCAACGAAGTTGACCTGCTCAACTACCTGGCGGAAGACGACAAAACCAAGGTCGTTGCGATGTATCTGGAAGCTATCGGCGACGGCGAAGGATTCACAAAAGCCGTTCGCAAACTGCTGTGGGAAAAGAACAAGCCGGTTTTGATTCTTAAGTCCGGTCGTTCCGCCGCTGGCGCGAAAGCCGTTTCTTCTCACACCGGTTCTTTGGCTGGAAACGACGCCGTTTACGAAGCTCTGCTGAAGCAGTCCGGCGCCATCCGCGTTGATTCCATTGAACAGCTCTTCGACTACGCCGCTTTGTTCTGCAATCAGCCGCTTCCGACAGGCAACCGCTTGGCTATTATCACCAACGCTGGAGGTCCTGGAATTATGGCGACCGACGCTTCAGAACGCGTTGGCTTGACCCTTGCCACGCTGTCCGACGAAACCAAAGCCGCTCTGCGCGAAAAACTCCCGGAAGCCGCGTCCGTTCGCAACCCGGTTGACGTCCTCGGCGACGCCAAACACGATCGTTACGCCGACGCTGTTACAACCGTCATGGCTGATCCGGACGTTGATATGGGACTGGTTATTCTTACCCCGCAGTCCATGACCGACACCGACGAAATCGGCAAGATCATTCCTGAAGTTGCCAAGACGTTGGGCAAACCGGTCGTCTGCGCGTTCATGGGCGCTGAATCCGTCAAAGTCGGAGCTGCCAACCTTCGCGCTGGCGGAATTCCGAACTACGCCTTCCCGGAAAACGCCATCGGCGCTTTGGCTGCCGGCTACAACCTCACTCAGACCATTGCTCAGTCCGCCGACAACTCCACGCCGACCATTTCCGGCGCTGAGTCCGCCAAGTGCGCTGAACTGATTAAAGAAAAGCTGGGCGACAAGGATTCCGTTTACCTGACTCAGGCGGAAGCCCGTCCGCTGTTTGCCTGCTACGGCATGCCGCTGCTGAAGTCTGCTGTTGTCAAGTCCGCAGACGAAGCCGCCGCCACCGTTGGCGAATGGGGCGTTACCGTCGTTATGAAAGTCATGTCGGACGACGTCAAACACAAGTTCGACGCTGGCGGAGTTCTGCTCAACATCACCGGAGCTGACGCCGCGCGCGACGGATACAACAAGATTTACGAGAACATCGCCAAGAACGTCCCCGGCGCCAAGATCGACTCGATTCTTATCGAACAGATGGCTGCCAAGGGAACGGAAGTCATTCTCGGATGCAACCGCGACGCCAAGTTCGGTCCGTTGGTCATGTTCGGCATGGGCGGCACAACCGCTGAACTGATGAAAGACGTTCAGTTCCGCCTCGCCCCGATGAGCCAGTACTGGATTCACTCCATGCTGGAAAACACCAAGGTTTACAAGCTCATGAACAACTACCGCGGTCTGGGTCAGCACGACCTGGCGGCTTTGGAAGACGCCCTGACTCGTCTGTCCGTCATGGTTGCCGAAAACCCGGAAATCGCCGAGCTGGACATCAACCCGCTTATCGTCCACGCCGAAGGACAGGGCTGCTCGCTGGCTGACAGCCGTATCGTTCTTAAGAAAGTCAAATAAGAATCCGGTTAACAACCAGATTTGAAGAAATTGCAAGCGGTTGACCATTTATGCGTCAACCGCTTTGCTTTTAAATGGATGAACGCATCCCGTGGAAACGCTGTTATTACCAATCAATGGAAGGCGGTAACGGAGCGAACGCAGTGAGCGTAGTTACGCTTCCGCTAGAACCGCGTAGCGGTTCAATGTTTCTAGCCGTGGGTGAAACCCCATAGGTATCAACTTAAGAGGAAACAATTATTGCTTGTAATAATTGCCTTTTATTGAGACGGTCATACAATAAGGGGTCTGTTATTCGTGTATTACGTTTAGGATTTTCGAACATAAACGTGATGGTTTGTTTGAT
>JAZMZV010000124.1:0-27370 GCA_045586185.1 Thermoguttaceae bacterium
CGCGCGTTATGCCGTTTATTATAGACGTCCAAACGATGAAAAATCGATACCATCTTAAAGGGCTGGATTCCAGATTGCTGCTTGACGACCGACCCGGACGCGAGGTGCAAGGGCGGGTTGTCGCCGTTATGGATAACGATATGTTCCACGGCAGTCTTGTTACAAGCGACGAAAACGTCCGTCGTTTCTTCCCGGAAATTCGCGGGTGCAGAATGTTCTTCGTCGATTGTCCGGAAGAAAAGACTCAGGAAGTTCGTCAGGCTCTTCAAGAGGGTTTGGAAGCCTACGGACCGGAAATTGAGTCCGTTTTTGAAAGTCAAAATCGACAAATGGACGTTCACAACGCCTGGATTCGTTTGACTCAGGTTTGGCTTCTGGTCGGTTTGGCTCTGGGCTGTATATGCTATTCTCCGATTCTGCGCCGAAGTCTGCTGATGTCTCAGGGAGAACTTGCGAACCTGTATGCAATGGGATTCAGCGCCTCGCATGTCAGACGGATTGCGATTCTGGAACTCATTCGACCGCTGAGTCACGGAATCAACATCGGAACGATAGCTGCGATTGCGGCAACGGTCGGCGCGACGCTAACGTTCAAGAACTCGTCTCTGCTGGCGTGGACGGGCGGAGTCTGGCTGGCGGCAGCCGCCGGCAGTCTGATTATCTCCTGGCTTGCCAGCTCCTGCGCCGCTAAATCCATAACGAACGAATCCATGAGCAAAACGCTCAAGGGGAATTAGGGAATAGGGAATAGGGAGTAGGAAGTGGAATAATTGTTACACGTGCCGTCTCCCTTATCTCGATATGTCCACTTTAGCCCAGAACGGGTTTTGGCGGTCGCCGCGAGTTCGGACGTCTTCCAGAAGAATTTTCAAATTCGGTTCGATGTACTCGGTTGACAGCTTGACGGGTTTGCCCCCGTTGGTTAAAACGGTCGTCTGTTTTTTGCTGTTAATCAGGAAGGTCATTTTCTTGTCGAAGTCGACAATATTCGGATTGAGCCAAATCGTAATCTTGGACGCAGACGTCGAAACGTTCAGGCTGGCTTTGCCTCGAATTTCGCAGCTGGTAATTGCGGCGGTTGTGCCGCGTTCCGGCGGCCAGCGAACCGGGTCGGCTGTCTTTTTCGGCGGGAATTTCGACTGCTCTATATTCCAGAAGAAATTGTCGAACGTTCGCATGGACTTGCATTCAAACTTTGAGGGATAGAAGTCGCGTTTGCGCCGTTTCATCCAGTCCATCATTCTCAGAATCTCTTCCTGAAAATCCTCGTGTCCGCGACCC
The DNA here is from genome assembly GCA_045586185.1 of Thermoguttaceae bacterium. Classification (GTDB taxonomy): domain Bacteria; phylum Planctomycetota; class Planctomycetia; order Pirellulales; family Thermoguttaceae; genus RUG11551. The sequence goes on from JAZMZV010000124.1 coordinate 1,282, forward strand.
TGATACTCAACCATGGTGATGTCAAAATTCCGCATGAAATAGGAGTTGAGCAGTTTGTTAGCGTTTTTGGCGATGATGTTTCCGTCATACTGACCGAAAACGAAATACGTCGGCATGTAACGGGCGTTGTACCCGCAGAACAACAGGAACCGATCCGCCACCGGACCGACTGGCAAGACGCCTGCCCACAAGTCAGGATGGGCGATGGCGATATCCCACGCCGCCGTTGCGCCGACAGAAAAACCGGTCAGGAAAACGCGGTCTGTATCGATCGAAAAATGCCGGCAGGCGTCGTGAAGACAGCCCAATACAGCGCCGTGAGACGTTCCGGAGTAATCGTACGATCGCGTTGATTCCGGCGTCCAGGCGGGGGCGATGACAATATATCCCTGACGTCCCGCCTGACCGTTTCGGACGCCTTTTTCGTTAACCGCGCCCGCCCACCAGTCGATTTGCATCTGCGGCGTTGAGAACTCGCCGTGAAGCGTTACAATCGTCGGGTATTTTCGGTGCGGGTCGTATTCCGGAGGAAGCTGAACGAAATATTCCAGCTCGGAATCGTCAAAGACGTTTCGACAGTTGATTCGGAAAAAGTCGTCTGTAATGCGGGAATTCGCTTCAACGGCTTCCGGCGGCTCCATGACGTTCAAAATATGAGAAACCGTTCTCACGGACGATGCTTCTTCCATTCTGAACTGTTTGAAGATTTCCGTTCGCTGAACTTCGTTTTCCGCTGACATGTACTGTTCAATCAGATTGCGAACCCTGTACGCAGACAGACTGACGGCAATGTTGCTTGTCGCAAACTCGGCGCCCATGAGCCACCCGCTGACAGCCAAAGATATATGCTCGTCCGGCTGAAGGGAGTTGTCGTCCAGATTCTGCTCAAAAGCCGCCATCCGATCCATTGTGTTGCGATTGAGGTTGAGAACAATCTCCCGCAAAACCGGCGCCAGACGCGTCTTTTCCTCTCCGTTTGGCAATTGCTGATACAGCGTTTTGAGGTTGTCGAGAATGTCCTGCTTTTGCTGATTGATTTGCTCGATATCCTGAATCTTGCGTCGAACCTGCTGCAGGATTTCAGACGAAACGCCGTCGACGGGGAAGTTGGCAAGGAGCCGGGAAACCAGCTCGTACTGACCGGCGTCCTCGCGGGCGTTGAGTTCCTCCAGCAGCTGACGGGATTCCATTTGCTTAATCGCCTGGAACGTTTCCTCAAATTTTTGTTTTACTTCCGGGCTGATATCCGGCTGCGCCAACGCCGCTTTCATGACTCGAACCGCGTTGTGGTATTGCTGAAGCTGGATGTAAAACCGGGCGACTTTGATAATGCCGTCTACATTGCCGGGGGAAACCTGTCGCTGAAGAATCGCGTCCAGAACCGGCGTGGGGATGCTGCTGGTTGAAATTCGCATGTCCCACGTGTGAGTTATGCCTTCCACCTTGACGTATTCCGGCGTCAGCTCGGTAATTCCCTGAACGACTTCCACCGGACCGCGGGCTGTCGCCATCGTTAACGTGCGGCGTCCGAACTGGTCAAATGGCGTTTTTTTTGAGAAAAAGCCAACGCTGCTGACAACGTTGGAAGAGCCCCTGATCCGCTGCGGCAGAAGGAACTTCACCGACACGTCCAGCGGGTCGTCCTGATTGACGTTGGCAATCTGAAAGCGCGGCACGTAAACCCGGCGAAGGTTGTCGTCCAGAAAGACAATCGTCTGCGCTTCCACATTCGGTCCCGTTTCCGGCTCTTCGCCAATCGAATGCAGCGTTCCGAGTTTCCCGTTGAGCAGACGCCCGTCTTTCATCGTCAGTTCCGCCCCGTTGGTGAAGCTGAACGCGATCAGGCTTGCGAAAATCGATAAAAACAGACGTTTATAGTTCATGGCGGTATTTATATAAGTTTTTAGTGGTTAGTGGTTAGTGAGAAGTACGCAAGCGCACGTCAAACTTACCACTTAACACTTGCCACTTACCACTTTCTAATGATTATAACACAGTTCAAAATAATCTGCAACCGGGATTTTCCCTGTTTTTTAAAAATTGGTCTTGTGCGAAAACTGAAAATACGGTATTGTCTGATAAAACCTTGTAATGAGACAATCCGAAAGATTGTATTTTACTTAGCGGCGTCTTGACTTTCATTTAATAATTAAATGCATCAATGGCGTTTGATTTGACAACAATTCTACTCGTTTTAATATTATGAACCCGAAAAAATTGGCTGTAATATCAGCGGTTTCTATTGTAGCGTTTATTTTCCTGCTTATCGCAGCGCTTTTCAGCTTGCTTGGAGCCGGTTTGTTTGCCGTTCTTGGAGACTCCAGCGTTTCGAGGCTGTTTTTTTACGGAACGGTTTCAACAGGAATTCTGTCTGCCGTTGCGCTTGTCGTCGCCGTGATTGCCAACACAATTCTGGTTACATTCAGAATTTAGAGCGCTGGTCTTTTTTCAGACTTGAACGTCTGTTGAACTTATTCTTTGGGGGCTTCTGCAGATTCAGTCTCCAAAATGGGTTTCAAAATCATCGTAACAGGCGTTCCGCAGGGCGGGATTTTCGCCTCGTTGGCAATAAACAATCTGGAATTGTTGTCGCCGGAGCTTTCCATCGGAACGTCCATAACGGCAGAAGCGAAGTTGGAAACGCAAATCAACTCTCCATCGGCGTCGCCCATGTACATTCTCCGCCCTTCCCTGTTTACCATAAACATTGACCCCGTAAACACAAACGGCGTTTTCATAGTTTCTTTAGTCTGCTCGTCTAAAACCCATTCGCCAGCAGTCGTCTGCTGAACTTTTCCCTGAGCGTCTTTCCAGCGAACAAACACTTCAATCGGCGTTCCGGACGGCGGTATGAATTCAGGCGAAAAGACCGCCGGCTTGCCCGGCTGCGCCCCCGCTGCCAACAGCGCAGCGTGCATAAAATGAGGAATGATGTCAAAAACCAGCACGGATTCGTGCGCTTTGGGACCGTCTGCAAAAATGCGATCTTTGAACGAACGGTCTCGCGTTACGCGACCGGTGCAGGCGAACAGTTCCAACGCCCCGCGATTGAGTCCGACCGCGCCATGAAGCACGGCGGTTTTGTTCTTTTTATCAAACCAGATGTTTTGATTGGGGTGAAGTCGAACCAAATCGTCCGGATTGTCGACAATCGGGTCGCCCAAATCGACCAACAACGGCTTCGCCTTGACGGCGGCTTTCCAGTCGTAATCCGGAGAATTAGGGTCAAGAACCGAATCCGGATAATCGCCCTCATGACCGACAGCCCCGTTGTCAATCGCCTGCTGAGTCAGCGTTTTTCTAGGCGTTTCAGACGCAATTGTCAAGAACGCGTCTTTATCCGCTCGGGAAGAGTCCGCCTGCTTTTGCTTTTCCTTCAGTTCCGCCTCCTGTTCCGGCGTCAATTCCGGTTCCTGATAGTCTGCGGCGTTGAATTCCTGCGCCTTTTTGATCGCCTCGTCCAGCTTCGCTTCCTCTTCCGGCGTTAGTTTCCGGTCAAAAGGAAAAACAACGTCGTCAGAATCGGAAACGTCGTCTGGAACCGGGACGCTGTCGCTGTCTTCTGACTCGGAAGACGCTGCCGCCGGCTCCGGAGCCGATTTGTTATTGTCGGAATCCTGCTCACTGGACGGACTGGCGTCCGCATTTGGCGCAGCGTCGACTGTTACAGCCGGGCTGTCGTTCCCCTCGCCGTTTTCAACAGACGTCTGCGGCGAAACGGATTCCGGCGCGTTTGGAACGTCCGGATTGGACGGCTTCCAACATCCAGTTGTTATCAGGCTTAACGCCAAAGCAAAGGAAAGCGACAGACGTCGAACGACGGGATGGGAAATCGTTGCGATTGAGGAACGTTGATATTTCATGACAGCGTTATGTAACAGGTTAAACAGGACAAACTGACCAGAGCTAATAAAAGGCGAGAAACAAGAGCGCTAAAGTCAACGTCCTGTTTCTCGCTTTTTCCTGTTTTGATTATTGTCGGAGTCGTTTACTGACGAACCGACAACACGAATTCTTCAAAACTGAAACCGTCGGCTTCAATCTTGGAATATCCGCCGGAAGTTCCGAAGTAGGTTTTGATCTGATCAAACGGAGGCAGCGTACTGCCATCGACAGTTTGCGTCTGCTGCTTTGTCTTCGGAGAGTCAGTTCCGGAAATCGCCTTGATAATTCTGGAAAGCATGGTTTTGCTTTCGACCGACTTGCCGGCTTTGAACAGTTCGTAGTTCAAACGATAGTTGTTTTCCGTCGGGCTGTAAACCCACATGCAGGCGGAATTACCGCATCGCTGTTTGGCGACAGCCATCGTTCGCTTATATCCAACGGTGTCTTTGAGCGGCTGAGCTGTCGGATTAAGCAGTTGAGCCAGGAATTCCTTTTTGGAAGCAATGATCAAATATCCGTTTTCAACGGCGATCGCGGCGTGAGCCATTGGTCCTTCGGGCTTTTCTTTTTTGGGTTGCTTTCCAATTTCAAAGTTTTTCATTGCGCTGTCTTTTTTCTGTTTCGGGACGCACTGCCAAATATTAAACTGACCGATATTGTCGGGTTTAATCGTCGGATCGCCGTTAAACAGACGATTCAAGGCAGAACGAATTGCGTTGACGTCCTTAACGCGAAGAGCGTAAGCAGTGCATTCAGCATCCGGTCCGAGCGGTTCCAAAGCCTGACTGATGATAATAAGCTGACCGTCGAAATATTGAACCAGATCTTTTTTGAGATTGATTTGCGGTCCCATCGGGTCTTGTTCCAGACCTTCTACAACGTCTGCCCAGACGCCTTGCTCGCCTTCGCCGAAGTAGGTGTCAAAGAACGGAGCGATGTTGTCAAAAACAGTTTCGGGAGTTCCCTGAACTGCAGTGTACGTAGAAATTTTGGAACTGATCCATGCCGGCGGTTCCGGGCAGGGAACGTTGACCAGTTCGTACATGTTCATGGAACCCGTCCACGGTTTGGGAGCGTAAACGTAACCTTTGATAAATCTGTTAAATCCAGCCGCCGGTTTGAGCTGAAGAGAACCGCCAGTGGCGCGGAAGCCGATAAGCCCCGATTTCTTCAAGCCTTCAATTGGGCTTTTGCTGGTAAGATTTCCAGCGGAATATTTGTCGTCAAGAAGCTGAACCGCTTCTGCATAACGGTCAATTTGAACAAAGGTAAACGATTCGTTCTTTTCGGACGAGCGACGTTTAATCATCTGATAATACGCGCTGGCGGCAATCGGCTTGACAGACGCAGCCGCTGCGTTATTGGACGCCTTCTGCCAGAGCAGTTTGGCAATCTGAAGATTATCGCAGACAACCATCAAGTCGCCGTCTATAATATAAACGGTTTTCTGATTTTTGCCGTTTTCGTCAACATAATCCAGCTGAACGAACAACGCCGTTCCCGATTGCTGACGAACAACGCGTCCTTTTTTCTGCTGAACGTTGGCGCTGACCTTGTTAACCAACTGGTTGGCTTCCGCCGCGTGGTTGGAAATATTTGCCATCAGAGCAATTGCCAGGAGTTCTTTATTGGGATAAATCGTTCCGAAAGCGACTTCGCCGTTGGCAACGTTTCGCAAATCGCTGAGCGTAATTCCAAGACGATCTTTCAGCGGTCCGCTGGAAACCTGTTCTGAAATCGAATCGTGGAACGGTTTCATATTGGGTTGGGCGGCGAGAATGCCCAAGTCGGTTTGGTCAAACTGGCTTGACAAACGCGCTACGTCTGGAATGGACGTAAACTGCGCTGTATAATACGGAAAATAGCGATCCATCGGAACGCTCAGATCAATTTGAGCAAACGCGGCTGCGCTAAAAAGCATTGTGCATAAAAAGCACAGACTGACGGAAAATAAATGTTGTCGGGTCACTGGATACTCCAATTAAAAGGATAAATGTTAACTCCGCGAACGGAATGTTGCGTCAGGAAAACATGCCTGAAAGAAACTCCATCTTACCCCATTTGATTATCTGAAAAAGATAATAACGAATCAGGGTAAAATAGCGAATTCAAATCACTCTATAACCCCATTATAACAATTAATGGAATCAAAGCAATAGGAGTTTAGGAAATAATTTGCTAATCGAAATATAAAACTCTGAAATCCTCGCCGATTAAAGCTCAAAACTCATTTTTTCGTCAATAAAATTCCAGAGAATCAGTCTGGAATCCCAATCAGGTCGTATTCTTCCTGGTCAACTATATTTACGTTGAGGAACTGACCCTCTTTGAGCGGTCGTTTTTTCGGACCTTCCGTATCTTCTTGAGGATAGGTAACATACACAACGCCGTCAACGTCCGGAGCGTCCATCCAGGTGCGACCGATAAACACGCCCGGCGCGTCTTCCAGCTCGTAATCCAGAACGCATTCGACCGCGTTCCCGATGATCTCCTCGTTGTTTTGGACGTTGATTTCCGCCTGAACGTCCATCAATTCCTGAGATCGTTCATGAATCGTCTTTTCGTCCACCTGACCCGGTAGCTGAGCCGCTTCAGTTCCCAGTTCCGGCGAGAATTCAAACACGCCGACGTGGTTAAACCGTTGCTGTTTAAGGAACTTAACCAAACTCTTATGCGCCGACTTCGTCTCTCCCGGGAAGCCGGAAATAAACGTCGTTCGCAGAACCAAACCGTCGATTTTATTACGCATTTTATCGAGCAAAGCGCGGGTTTTGTCGCCTGAAACGCCGCGGTGCATCAGCCGAAGAACCTCGTTGTCGATATGCTGCAAGGGCATGTCGATATACGGCAGAACGCGCTGCGCCCCGGCAATCGTGTCGATTAAATAATCGTCAACCGCCAGCGGATACAGGTACATCAGCCGAATCCAGTTCAGATTCTCGATTTTATCCAACTGCTGCAGCAGCTGCGCCAGCTGCGGTTTCCCGTACAAGTCCGCTCCGTAATAAGACGTGTCCTGCGCCAGCAAAACCAGTTCTTTAACGCCGGAATCCGCCAGACGTTTCGCTTCCTCAACGCACTGTTCAATCGGCTTGCTGATATACTGTCCGCGAATTTTCGGAATGAGGCAGAACGAACACGTCCGATTGCAGCCCTCGGCGATTTTCATAAACGCGACATGGTCCGGCGTCAAGGCGTGACGCGTCTCGTCCGCCGGCAGCGTTTCCGGCTGATAGTTCTCGTAGAACATCGGCAGCTTCATCTGAGACGCGTTTTTCGGGTCTGCGTCCAAGCGTTCCAGAGCTTCCAGAATCGCCTCGCGGGAAAAGACGTCCAGAACAATATCGGCGTCCTTGCAGGTTTCCAGCACAACCTCTTTATCCGTCTGAACAAGGCAGCCCGCAACGATAACGTGCTTCGCCTGCCGGTTTCGTTTACGGGTCAGCGCCTCGTCAATCGTGTCGTACGATTCCTTTCGCGACGACGCCAGAAACCCGCACGTGTTGACAATAATCACGTCCGCCTCGTCGAGGTCGTGAGTAATCGGATACCCTGCCTGTTCCAGCTTCCCGAGCATCTGTTCGCTGTCGACCAGGTTCTTGGCGCAGCCCAAAGATATAATTGTGCAGCAATTCTTAAGCATAATATTCCGTCTTGTTAGAGGTCAGGGGAGAACGCCCGAATACCGTACAGACGCCCTCCACGCTTAATATTATACTAGAATCTCAAATAAATGGAAGGAGCAGGGCGGAATTAGCAATTGTCAATTAGCAATGAGCAATTATCAATTACGCAAATCGAAGGCGAGCCGGGAACGTCAGTTCCCGGGCGTATGACCAATTGCACATGGTTGAGCCCGGTTCGCGGGCGTATCGCCCGCCACAGTCTCTCAGCCCCGCCGAAACGCTCAGCGTACCCGGCTCGCGGCAGTCTCCTGCCAGCTCAGCAATTAGCGGTTGAATATTTGTATCGGTACAGACTCGCATTTATTATCGCCAACCGGCGATTATTAAACTAATGACCAAAAATAAGTCCCAGAATAAATAGTACTATTACTCCGATCAACCAAATACACCCTTTGCCGATCATCTGACGCGTTTGATCTGCTTGAGTGGTTTGCTGCATATTACCGTTTTCATCTTGATAAAAGACCGGGGTGTCGTCATTCTTTTGCTCGTCAGTCATCACCGCATCTGTAAACTTGGTAATGATCCATGCAACAATAATAATCACAACCAAAACGCCAATCATAGCCCACATGCTCATATTTTACCTCCTTAACAATACTTGTTGAATACAAACAACCGCTTTTGAATGGAAATCGCCAACTTTGAGCAGCGTTGGCGAAGCCGGGAACGTAACGTTTTCAGTTTACGTCAGGGCTTCGCCTAAACGAACTGCCGTCTTAGTATCCTCCGTTATAACCTCCATTGTATCCGCCTCCGTTGTACCCTCCGTTGTAGCCTCCATCATATCCACCGTTATATCCACCGTTATACCCACCGTCATCTCCGCCATTCCCAGACGTTCCCCCATGATTATTCTGCACTGCTTGGGAAAGAAGAATGGCTTGTTGTCTGGCATTATGATTTCGTGATTCGATTGTTGACGAATCAGCGCCAGCGCAAATCATCTTGACGGTTTCACGATTGTAATTGCGAACTTCCGAAACGCTATTTTCAATCTGACGATACATCGATTCAGACATTTTATGAATCATCCAATCTGAATGCGCAACATTATTAATTAAACACAATTGTTTATCAATTTCCTTGGCTTGAGTGTAACCTGGTTTGGCGCTCAAAGCGTTATCATAACCGGAAGCGCTCAAAAACGGTACGCTTTCTGCAACCAACAAAAGAATGAAGCTTCCAACCACAACGGACAACGCTACAATCGGTCGCTTAAATTGACGAGAGAAAAAGCCACATCCTAACGCAACAAGTCCTGCCAAAAAGCCAACGGTAATAATCGGGGATGCAAAACCTTCGCATTCACTCACAAAACTGTTAGCCATATCTTTAGCATAAAAGCCTTCCGTTTTGTAATTGCCCAGATGATATTGAATTCCAATCCAAAGGAAAATCGCAATCAACACAACCAACCCCGAGCTGACAATCGTCCCCCAAAACGTCCACGGCAGAGCTTTGCCTGCCAACTTTTTCAATGTTTCCTTCATGAAAATTTCCCTTTCGTTAAAATGGGTAAAGTGCGTAAAAATTGAATACAATTCAATTCCTTCTTTTCTATATTTAGTAATAATTTAGGTGTGACATAAAGTTTTGTAGACAAGATAAATATATCTGAATAATTTGTTATTTAGCGCTATAGAAGAAAGATTTCGTTCTGCCGAGCGCTCGTATAGAAACGCGTTAGATATATTAAAGAAAGAGGTTATAAGCAAAGTACTCCCAACACGTCAGCGACCAACGGGAGCGATTGTAATACGTCTCGCGCGGTAGCGCGGACTGGGAGCGGCGCCTCGCCGCTAGAATCGTTCCTGTTTCCAGTGGCCGGTGGCGATGTATCCCATCATGAGGAAAACGGTAATAAACGACGCCAGCGGGGAGGCAAAGCCGATTCTGTACAGGGACGCGCCTGCCATGCGGCTGACAATCCAGGCGAACGGGATTCGAGCTGCAAAAGTTGGAATTACATTCATCAACATGGACATGCGAGTGTGTCCGCTGCCGTTGAGAAAACCGTTGCCGGAAAAGACGAATCCCAAAACCAGAATCTCAAAGCAGAACGAGCGCATGTACTCAGATCCCGCCGCGATAACTTCCGGGTCTCTGGTAAAGATGGAAAACGCCGATGCCGGGAAATACCGCATCCATACGAAAAGCCCTATTCCAATCAGGGTCGAGTAGAAAACGCTCAGCTTGAAAAACTGCAAGGCGCGGTCGTGCTTTTTCGCCCCGATGTTTTGCGCTGTAATGGGCGCCATCGCCATACCCATCGACATGGCAGGAAGGAGAATAATCCCGTTCAGACGTCCGCAGACGCCGTATCCGGCAGAGGCGTTGAGTCCGAATCCGTTCACGATTGCGAAAATAATCATGAACGACAGGTCGATTAAAATGGACTGAATTGCGATCGGCATTCCAATTGCCAGCAGTTTTGTAACGTGCGATTTGTTCAGTTTTAGATTGTTCCAATGGAACTGAAATATCTTGGGGTGATAATGCAAATAGCCCAGCGTCAAGGCGGCGCCAATCGCCTGAGACGCAACGGTGGAAATCGCCGCCCCGGTTGCGTCCAGATGGAAGACGCCGATTAAAACCAGGTCGCCGATAATATTGCAAACGCACGCTGCAGCGACGCAAATCATGGGATAAACCGAGTTCCCGACGCCTCGCAAAATCCCGGACGGGACGTTGTATCCGATAGTAAAAATCAGCCCGGCGGAACAAATATAGATGTACGTCAGCGCGCCGTTGTACGCTTCTTCCGGCGTGTTGATAAACTTCAGCAGTAACGGCGCCAGCGCGAACGCCAGGGCGGTCATAACAAGCGTTAAGAGAAAAAACAGAGTCAAAGATGAGCCGATAAACTGCTGCATCGACTCGTAGTCTTTTTCCCCGAAGTATTTCCCGATGATAACCGTCATACCGGTCGACAACCCGATTACGAAGAGCATAAGCAGCATCATCGCCTGACCGCCGTTGGCGACGGCGGCGGTCGACTGTGCGCCTGTACAAAACTGACCGATTACCAGCAAATCCACCGCCATGTACATTGCCTGCAAAAGATTGGCAATGAAAAACGGCAGAGCGAAGGTAAACAGGATTTTAGTTGGCGAACCGACAGTTAAATCTTGTTGTCCATCCATATTGGTCAACTATTATTCTCAAAATGGGAGAATTGTCAATAGGTCGGAACCCAATTTGATAATAATTTACGACAGCAGTTCGCCTACCAGTTTCCAGCCTTCTTCCCGATACTGACCGGTTGCGAGAGCGGATTTTTCGTTATATGTCTCAGCGCCGCAAGCGGGAACGCCTGTTCCGACCATCAGCCACGGAACAGTGTCGTATGAGTGCGTTTTGGTGCGAATCGGCGTTGGGTGGTCTGGCGTAACGAACATTCTAAACGGCTCGCCGGAACTGGAAAGCGCGTCCCAAATCGGGGCGACGACTTTAGAGTCGATGTTTTCCATGGACTGAATCTTGTGCTCGACGCTGCCCTCGTGCCCGGACTCATCGGTCGCTTCCAGATGAACGCAGACAATGTCGTGCGTTTTGAGGGCTTCGAGCGCCGCGGCGGCTTTGCCGGAGAAGTTGGTGTCGATAAACCCGGTTGCGCCGGGAACGATAATGTTGTCAAACCCGATCGAGTTGGCGATTCCGCGCAGGAGGTCAACGGCGGTAATCATCGCGCCGGTTTTGCCGTACGTTTCTTTGAACGAAGGAATAACCGGCATCTGTCCCTGCCCCCACAGCCAGACGTTGGTTGCCGGCGGCTTGCCCTGCTCTATTCGCTTTTTGTTGACTGGATGGTTGGCAAAGACGTCAATGGACTTGTCCATCAGTTCCAGCAGCAGTTCCCCGCCGGCGCCCTGCGGCCCGACGTGCCAGACGCGCTGGTCTGTATAGTCGTGAGGCGCGAACGTCCTCGTGTTTTGTGACAGCGGAACGGTGAATCCCGGAACTTCTCGAAGAATGAGCAGCCCGCGATAGCCGACGCCGGAAATGAACTCCATAGCGCCGGGCGGATAATCGCCGATAACAGCGTCCTGAAGAGCGACGAGCAGTTCGTGCTGTTCTTCTGAAGAAATCTGCCCTGCGGAGAACGAGCGCATGTACTGGTTGATGATGGTAGTCATGTTGCAGCGGACGACCCAGTCGTTCGGACCGAGTTTCAGCCCCAACGCGGCGGCTTCCAGCGGCGCGCGTCCGGTGTAGTACAGCGTCGGGTTGAATCCCAAAACGCTCAAATTGGCAACGTCCGACCCGGCGGGCAGGTTCTTTGGGACGTTATGTGCGACGCCGATCTGCCCCAGCCCTGCCAGCTTGTTCAGACAGGGAATATTGGCGGATTCCAGAATGGTTTTATTTCCCAGCGCGGGAATCGGTTCGTCTGCCGCGCCGTCAGGAATGATAACGATGTATTTCATTTTGATTAGTTGCGAGTTGCGAGTTGCGAGGTGGCGCGTAGCGCCAACTACTGCCTATTGCCTACTGCCTTCATCATCCTCGGTTCCATCCGAGTCCAGTTCTTTTCGGAATGGCAGGTCAATATGGAAAACGGTTCCGCCTTTTTCCAGCGGGACGCAGAAAACGGTTCCGCCGTGTTCTGAAACGACTTTTTTCACGACTGGCAAGCCCAGCCCGGTGCCTTTAGATCCCTTTGTGGAAACGAAAGGCGTGAAAATGTTGTTGACCTGATTTGCGGGAACGCCGGCGCCGTTGTCGAAGACGGAAATGCGAACGTTTGTTGGGACTTCTCCCCAGGAAAGGGTAACGTTTACCGCTCCTTGAGGGATGTGTTTTAACGCTTCGGCATCGCCCTGTGCGTCTGCAAGCTGCTGGCTGACGTGTTCCGCGGCGGCGTCGATAGCGTTGGTAATGAGGTTCAAAACCGCTCGGTTAATCAGATTACGGTCAAAGTAAAAATCGGGAAACTGTTCGTTTCTAATCCAGGTTAAATTGACATTGAACTCTTCCGCTCGCGGTTTCATCAGTTCGACGACTTCGTCCAGAGCGTCATTCATGTTGTCCAGTTCCGGTTCAGCCGTTCGTTCTTTGCTGAACGTGAGCATGTCCATGACGAGGGAGGAAATCTTACCCTGATTTCTTTCGACGATTTTCCAGCCTTTAGAGATCAGGTTTTCGTCGTGGGTTTTAAGCCCGGATTCAATTAGATAGCTCCCGCCGCTGACGCCCTGCAGGATGTTTTTGATGTGGTGAGACAGGTTTGCAACCGTCTGACCGATAGCCGCCAGTCGTTCAGACTGAATCATGGCGGAATAGAATCGGATGTCTTCAATGGCAATTGCCGCCTGATGGGCGATCGCGACCATCATTTTGAGGTGGCTTTCGTCAAAATGGGCGGTTTTGATTTGAGACGTATTTTTGTGCGTCGGATTGTACAGAGCGCTGTCGTCGGCTTCGGTGTCTATATAAATGACGCCAACGACGCCGTATCGTCCGTCAAGCGGAACGCAGATTGCTTCTTTGACTTTTTGGCTGAGAATGCTGGCGGCGGCTTCAAATCGGGCGTCGTTCATGGCGTTTCTGGATAAAACGCCCTCGTTTTTGCTGGTAACGTAGTCCAGAATCGTTCGGCTGATCGCCATCTTCTCGCTGACGCCCTGTTCTCGAACCCGAAAACAGCGAACTTGCAGCTCGTGCGTGTGCGGGTCTGAAAGGATAATGCAGCCGCGGTCCGGATTGATCCACTGGAAAATCAAATCGAGAATCTTTTCCATCAGGTCGTCGATGGAGCCGGTCGATTTTAGCGCGTTGGCGGTTTCGTAAACCAGACGCAAATAGGTTTCCGCCTGTTCTGTTTTATCCAGAGAAGAACTGAGGAACGATTGACGATCTTGAACGGTAAACGCGCGTTCGCCTTCGGAATGACGCATCGTTTGAACGATTTGGGAATGATCGTCGCAAGGCAGTTCAAAGCTGATGCTCGAAGCGCCGGAGTCGTCCGGGGGTATGTTGGGCGTTTGCGTGAAGAGCAAACAGGTGGCTCCGATTTCGATTTTGTCTCCGCTGTTGATGGCGGTTGTCGAAATGCGAACCTGATTGACAAACGTTCCGTTAGAACTGTTCAGGTCTGTAATGAGAAAGCGTCCGCTATCGTATATAATTCGAGCGTGCTTGCGCGATACTTCCGTATCGTGAAGTTGAACGGTGTTACCCTCTTCCCGCCCAATGGTTTCAACGCGGTTGGGGAGAAGTTCGTAACGGCGCCCCCGGTCTGGTCCTTCGGTAACGTAAAATGATGACACTGCTGTCTCCGCTAAATCTAACGCTATGTTGAACGGAATAAATAATTCAACCCTTTGAAAACTATAATATTATATCGCCTTTGAAGGGAATTTCAAGGGCGACTGCCTCATTTTCCAGTTATAAATGAATATGCTCGACGCTGATCCTGTCGCCAATAACGGTTACAATCGCAAAACCGGGCGTCGGAACCCGATAGAACGCGCCGGGATTGAGCCGCTGCGTCCCGTTTGGCTCGATGGAGTAATCTTCAATATGCGTATGCCCGGTGCAAATCAGATTCCAGCGGCCGCTTTTGACCTCTTTTGCAAGCCGGTCAAAGAGATGTCCGTGAGTAAACCCGATTTTAACAGATTCCGCCTGAAAGGAGCCGAATTCGCCCTGCCAGTCCAGATTGGCGGCTTTGACCGCCTTTTCCAGAGAAATCCATTCGTCTGTATTGCCGCCGACAATATGAGCGTCAAACGGAGCGAGCATCTGAACAATCGCCTCGCCGCCGACGTCTCCGCAATGCAAAATCGTTTTGACGTCCAGGCTTTCCAAAATGCTCAACGCCTCGGAAACAGGACGAACGTTTCCGTGAGTGTCGCTCAAAACGGCAATTTTCATGGTTCTGGTTCCTGTGATTGTGAGTCTGAATCGTTTTCCGGAGCAATCGTTTCTATTGAGGTTATCAGCTCCGGCGACTGCTGGGCTTGCTGAGCGTCTTTAATTCCCTGCTGACGCATTTGAACGTATCGCCGCGCCTTGCAGGAACACATCATGTTTCTGTATCCCAGCAGCTGGACAAGTCCAACTGCCAGAAAGAAAAAAAGGAAAATGCCGATAGCGGTTAAGAATTGCGTCATGGGGTATAGTCAGTATGAAGTGTGCGTATTTTTTATTAGTGCATAGTGCGCGCTTTGCGTCCTAAGTACCAGGTACTATACACTAAGTACTTGCAGCCCGCACCGAGCCGGAAACGAGAACGCGTTCGCCGGATTCGGTTTGAATTATTAGCGCTCCTGTGGGCGTCAAACCTGTCAAAACGCCGGAAATGTTTTGTTGCTGCGACTCGTCCGTTTGCGTTACCGTAACGGGTTCTCCCAGCCAGGCGAGTTTCCTCTCGGTTTGGCGGACGTAGTCGATAAAACCGCATTGAACGCTTTGGGCGAGAAGCTGAATCTGATCGTTCCAGCTGTTTTGAAGTCTATTGATTATTATACTCAAATCGACTTCTTTTTGAAGTATTTCCTTCAGAGAAATCGGCGCCAGAGCGTCTGAAATGGAAAAGGACGCGTTGGCGTTGATCCCAATGCCGGTAATTAGTTTCCCATTACAGGCGCTTTGCGTGAGGATTCCGGATAACTTTCGGGCGTTGTAATAGACGTCGTTTGGCCAGTGGATTTTTAACGGGCTGACGTCTGCGTCATGCTCCAATAAAAGGTCTCTAACCAATTCATAGACGGCGTTTCCCGCTGCAAGGGTTATCAGACCGAAATGGGAATAGTCGGATAAAAACTGCGGCGGCGAATACAAAACCGAAACGTAAACGCCGCCAATGGGGGATGTCCAGGAACGATTGCGCTGACCAAGCCCTCCGGTTTGTTCAGCAGCGGAAAACCAGACGTCTTGCGAGGACGTATTGTTCTCTGACCAGCGCAGGGCTTCCAGGTTGGTAGAATCAAGAGTCTGATAAGTTAATAACATCGAAACTAAAGGATACTACCTGTTTTTCAGACGCTGACGAGCGCGATGCAAAATCGGACCAATGCTGTTTTCGGGAATGTTCAGTTCAGCGCTGATTTCCTTATACTGCTTTTGTTCCAGATAAAACAGTTTGACGATAGCCGCTTCGACAGGCGGAAGTTCCGAAAGAAGATTCTCAACTTCGTCGCGGTCGTACAGATAATTCAAAGCGTCGTCTTCGTCGAAATCTGAAACGTCGGTGGAAAGAACAAGCGAATCCATGCGATTATTGAGCAGCTTAACCATTTTTCGTCTGGCAACGACTGTCAAATATGTCGCCAGAGAACTTTGACCTCTAAAATGACGAAGAACGGCATAGTTGTTTTCAATGAGAGTCATAAAGATTTCATTGCAAAAATCGCCATAATCTTCCGGAGTAAAAGATTGTGAGGAAGACTGCGTTGTATGTTTAACAACATGGGTAATCAGTCCGATAAAACGATCCACAAAATCTTCCCATGCTCGAGGCTTTTGCTGCAAACAGCGGTCAAGCAAATTGCGGTCAATTTCTGATAACGCCATGTTAGTAGTCCTTGGTTGTTGAATCTATAAAGGTCTGCCCAAAAATTAAACGGCTGAATTAAATGAAAATCCAGACATACATATAATATTATATCAGACCATTTGAAAAAATGCAACGATTTTTGAAAAACTTTCAAAGAAAATTTGAATTATCAGCCAGATTTTTAAGAAAATTCTGATATTGACTGCCGACAGCAGAGATTTTATAACGTCTGGAGGAATCTCCAGTGTGTTCGACTGAAATCAAAATGTAACTCTCAGGAAGACAGTTTTCAACTCTGTCAGCCCATTCAACAAAGGTAACGCCAGAGGAATCAAAATATTCTTCAGGACCGAGTTCGAGAAACTCGTCGTCGTCAGCAATGCGGTAGGCGTCAAAATGATAAATCGGGCGGCGTCCGGATGTGTATTCCTGGATAAGAACGAAAGTAGGACTGGAAACGTTTTGTGGATCCTCGCCGCCTGCTGAAGCAATTGCGCGAACGAGCGTAGTCTTGCCTGTTCCGAGAGAGCCAATAAGGGATACAACGGCGCCGTCGGGAATGGAACGCTCCAGGAGCGCGCCAATCTTCTCTGTGTCGCTAAGGGAGTGAGAATCGAAAGTAATAGATGTATCTGACATCGAATTATAAATAACAGTTTAAGTTGTATTGAAATACGTTGTATTTATAGCGAGTTTGAAATAAAAGTCAAGCTGGGGTGACAGGAGAGCGGTAATAGAATAGCAATTATCGTTTCAGAAACATGAGCCAAGAAATACAAAAAACCCCGTTAAAAACGGGGTTCCTTGATTCACTGGCCTAATCACAGGGTAGATGTACCAGTTACTAAAAATAATCTAAAATCAAGTTATCGATTTGTTAAGCTTAACTTAGCAACCAGCGGCGGGGGTGCAAGCCGGTTCGCAAGCCGGAGCGCAAGCGGGAGCGCAGGGTTTGCAGCAACGAACTTTCTTTACGCAGCAGGGTTTGCAGAACTTCTTGCAGGGTTTGCAGCAAGGAGCGCAAGCCGGGGCCGGATCACAAGCCGGAGCCGGATCGCAAGCGGGAGCGCAAGCCGGTTTGCAGGGTTTGCAGCAACGGATCTTCTTGAAGCAGAACTTCTTGCAGGGTTTGCAGCAAGGAGCGCAAGCCGGGGCCGGATCGCAAGCCGGGGCCGGATCACAAGCCGGAGCCGGATCGCAAGCGGGAGCGCAAGGAGCGCAAGCCGGTTTGCAGCAGCGGAACTTCTTGAAGCAGAACTTCTTGCAGGGTTTGCAGCAAGGAGCGCAAGCCGGGGCGGGATCGCAAGCCGGAGCCGGATCACAAGCCGGGGCCGGATCACAAGCCGGAGCGCAAGGAGCGCAAGCGGGTTTGCAGCAGCGGATCTTCTTGAAGCAGAACTTCTTGCAGGGTTTGCAGCAAGGAGTGCAAGCCGGGGTGCAGGCCGGGGTATCGCAAGCCGGGGCACAAGCCGGGGCCGGATCACAAGCCGGAGCACAATCAGCAGCGAAAGAGATGGCGCTAACGGAAACCAAAGCCAAAGCAATCATGGCTACTACGAAACGTTTCATAATGATCATTCCTCCAAAACGTAAAACAAAAATAAAATTTTTAACTTGGCTCTAAGCCATTTACGCGACGCTCTCAATACCCTGTTGTTTGAGCGCCTGTGGTGGTAGGTACCTTGTTCTTTAACATTATTTTTATGGAACTTTACCTGACCAGTTTACCAGTCTTACGAGTGCATGCTCGTTTAACTGTCTTTTGACTTTTGAATAAACTTTTCAGTTTATCTTTTTGTCATTTGCCTATTATTGCTACTTTTTCAAGTTTTGTCAAGTGAGTAGGTGGCAAAATTTGCGAATTTTTTCAAAATTTTCCAGATTTTGTATCCAATTCTTGGAATCCAGCCTTTTCCGAGTGGCTTTCTCCAATTTCTTTTTGACCCTGGATAAGCTTAACGCTTATCACTCTCACTTTCTTTATTTGAAATATAATCTATATTTTCGATTCTTACTACAAATCTTTTTCAAAATTATACTTTTTTTTGCTTCTTTTTTATAATTTTGACGATTTTGTCGATTTTGACTGTCTCTCTCCTGTTTTGTGTTAATTTAAATTGTATAAAAACCGGGATTTATTCTTCTGCAGCCAAGAATCTTTCTGCTTCTAACGCTGCCATTGCTCCTGTTCCTGCTGAGGTAATTGCTTGACGATAGTAATCGTCAGCGCAGTCGCCCGCGGCAAAGATGCCAGGAACGCTTGTTGCCATTCTGTGCGGTTGAGGAAGCTGAACGTAACGTTTTTCCGTTAAGGCGACTTTGCCTTGTAAAAACGTTGTGTTTGGCGTATGTCCTATCGCGCAAAACGCTCCGGAAATATCTATCGTCATTTCTTGGTCTTCAACTGTAGTACTTTTTAATTTTAAATTTGTTAATCCGTCTTTCTCGTTTCCAATGAATTCAACTGGAACTCGGTTAAAGAGAATTTCAATCTTTTCGTTGTCGAACGCGCGCTTTGCCATTGCCTTCGATGCGCGGAATTCGTCTCGACGATGAATCAGATATACCTTTGAAGCGAAGTTCGTTAAGTAGAGGGCTTCTTCGATCGCGCTGTCTCCCCCGCCGATAACTGCTAACGGTTTATTGCGGAATCGCGGAAGCGCCCCGTCGCATACGGCGCACGCGCTTACGCCGCGGTTTTTGAATTGTTCTTCAGACGCCAGCCCCAGCCAGTTTGCTCTGGCGCCGGTAGCAATAATAATCGTCTGCGCCATGCACGTTTCGCCTTCGTTGTCCGTCAGTTTGAAAGGTCGCTCAGATACGTCCAGATCGACGATTTCAGCAGGAATGATTCGAGTTCCGAAATTGGTTGCTTGCTGACGAATCAATTCGACCAGTTCCGGACCTGTAATTGACGCTCCCTCCGCGTGTGGCGCCAGCATAAATGAGCGTTCTTCTCCGATAGCGGATTTCAAATACGCGCCAACGTCGCCGTGGGGGAATCCGGGATAATTCTCGATTTCCGTAGTCGTGTAAAGTTGACCCATCGGCAGGTTGTTAGCCAAGCGGTTTTCTTCGGTATAGGATCCTTCGTAAACGACGGGATTGAGATTCGCTCTGGCGGCGTAAATAGCCGCAGACCACGCAGCTGGTCCGCTGCCGATAATCACGATTTTTTCTAATGTGTCAGACATGAAAAACTCCAAGGGTTAGGATTGTTTTTCTATGTATTATATCGAAAAGGAGAAGTCTGAAAAGGGCGTAGGGGGTTGAATTAATAATTAATTGATATACAATAGACTATATCGATAAAAAAATAACTATTTGACGCTGCGGGATATAATCCAATCGAGAAGACATGCAAAAGAATTACAAAATAGTCGGAATGCACTGCGCGGGCTGCGCCATGCGGCTGGAATCGGCGGTTAAGAAAGAGCCCGCTTTTCAGAACGTCGCGGTCAGCATTCTGACCAATACGCTCAGCCTGGAATTTGACGAAAACGCTCTGTCTCCCAGCGCTGCGGATACGCTTATAATTAATATTGTCGAAAAGACGGGGTTCGAGGTTGTTCTGGAAACGCCAGAGGAACCGGCGGCGCCTGCTGCGTCTGAGGAAGTTGCGTCAGAACCGGCTGCGGTTTCCGAGAAGTCATCAAGCTGGTTTCAAAAGCTGTCTGCCGCCGGCTGGGGATTGTGGATTTCCATAGCGTTTCTCGTTGCGTTGATGTACGTCGCGATGGGAGCGATGCTGGGTTTGCCGACGCCGGCTTTTTTACAGGATATGCGAATAGCGGGAATTGTCGAGCTGGTTTTGGCGATTCCGATTTTGATAATTAACCGCGAGTTCTTTGTTCAGGGATTGGCGTCGCTGTGGCGGGGCAGCCCGAACATGGACGCTCTGGTTGCGCTGGGGTCGGGGGCGTCGATTCTGTATTCCGTATTCGTTTTGATAAATCGGATTGCAAACCCCGCCGCCTCGGGACATTATTATTTTGAGTCTGCGGCGATGATTCTGGTCGTCATTTCCATTGGTCGCGCCCTGGAAGGGAAAGCAAAGCAGCGTACAACGTCGGCGATTGAAGCGTTGCTCAAGCTGACGCCCTGTCAGGCGCACGTATTAATTAACGGTCAGATTGAAGACGTTCCCGTCGAGAGCGTTCAGGTCGGCGCGGCAGTCGTTGTCAAGCCGGGCGAGTCGATTCCCGTTGACGGCGTCATTCTCCGCGGGGAATCGGATATAGATGCCTCTGCTCTGACCGGCGAGCCGCTGCCGGTGGAACGCCGCCCGGAAGACGAGGTTTCTGCCGGGACGGTAAACCAGACGGGCGTTCTGGAAATCCAAACGGTTCGAGTCGGCGCAGACGCTGCTCCCGCTCAAATTGCAAAGATGGTCGAAGCTGCCGCGGCGGGAAAAGCCCCGCTCTCTCGCCTGGCGGATAAGGTTTGCGCCGTGTTTGTCCCGACGATTCTGTCGTTGGCGGTTCTCGCCTTTGCGTACTGGCTTGCCGCCGGGAAATCGGTCGAGTTCGCCTTGACGTGCGCTGTGGCGACGCTGGTTATTTCCTGTCCGTGCGCTCTGGGATTGGCGACGCCCACAGCCGTTATGGTTGGGCTGGGCGAGGCGGCAAAACGAGGGATTTTGTTTAAGTCCGCCGCCGCGCTGGAATCGTTCGACCGCGTTGATACAGTCGTATTCGACAAAACCGGGACGATAACCCAGGGCGCCCCGTCTGTCGGAGACGTCTTCACGACCGGCGCCGTTACCGCAGACGCCCTGCTCTGCTGCGCGGCGAGTTTAGAGTTTTGGGCGAGCGAAGGAAGGCAAGAGACAGTAGGCAGTAGGCAAGAGGATAATTCTTTATTTGATCTGAAGAGCAACGCTCTGCACCCTCTCGCCGCCGCCATCGTCAACGAAGCGAAACGACGGGGCTTGAGTTATCCGCAGCCGTCAGACGTTGAGTTGTTCCCCGGGAAAGGCGTTTTTGGAACGGTTAACGGGAGCGTTTGGACGCTGGGATCGGAACGATTCATGACAGAACGGGAGATAGCGATTCCGCAAGAAGTCAAAGACAAGGCGGAAGAGTTCGTTCAGTCCGGCTTGCGCCCGATCTGGATTGGAAAAGACGGCGCCGTTGTCGGGCTGATTGCCGTCTGCGATACGCTCAAAGCGGACGCGGCGGACGCTGTTGGTCGTTTGCGGTCGAGCGGTCGGCGCGTTGTCCTGTTAACCGGCGACAACGAGCGCTCCGCTCAAGCGATTGCGCAGTCGGCTGGAATTGAAACGGTGATCGCTGACGTCCTGCCGGGTCAGAAAGCGGAATCGGTCGCGGCGCTGCAGAAGTCGGGAAACGTCGTCGCCATGGTCGGGGACGGCATCAACGACGCAGTCGCGCTGGTTCAGGCGGACGTTGGCGTTGCCCTGGGTACCGGCGCGAACATTGCGGTTGAATCCGCCGACGTCATCTTGCAGCGTCCGGACGTGAACTGCGTCCCGGATGCGATGCGAATCAGCCGGGCGGTAGTCGTCAACATCAAACAGAACCTGTTCTGGGCGTTCTTTTATAATATTATCGGAATCCCGATTGCCATGGGGCTGTTCTACCCGGTCTTCGGCTGGACGCTTTCCCCCATGATCGGCGCTGCCGCCATGAGCATGTCGAGCATTTGCGTCGTTCTCAACGCCCTGCGATTGAGAAACATGAGAGTATAGGGAAAATAGCTCCCTGACGATAGGGCGTTATTTCAATCAAAAAGCCTTTAATCCTTTGTGAACTTCCAGGCGTTGCAAAGTTGATGAAGACGAATTTTTGCGATCCATGCAAGATTGTCAAAAACGTTTTGGTTTTGCGACGCGTCTTGCAATTCCGAGATGGTTTTGTATCTCTTTTCTGCTGTTGGCGAACAGTATATGAGTGATATTTTTTCTCCCTGATCAATGATAGCTCTTTGGGCATATTGTAAATCGCCGTCATAACGGAATGGCAAATCAGTATGACATCCGTTTTCATTTAACCACCGATTGGAATAATAGATGAAATTAATGACGGGTTGTGTAACAGACGTCAGTTTTTGCGATTCCCGTTTACCCCAACCTGCGATAATATAGCCGTCCTGCTGCGTTTGAACATATGTAATAAAATTTCGCTCATATTGAATAGAACGGATTGGCGTAGTTATAGTTTTAGATATGTCATAACAATTCATAGGGATAATCCCAATTAAGAGACCTGTTAGAACCCATGTTACTCCTTTTTTTATCCGCGCTTGTTGAGAAAGCATGGCAATAGCAAGAATGATAAATGGAAAATACCAGAGTTGAGGAACGAAACGAGGCGTCCACAAATGAGGTTGTATTAATACCGTAGCAATCAAAGCCAATAAAAGCAAAACGTCGTCAACATTGCTGATAAGCAAGATGGCGATTGGCAATGCCAGGATCAAGGCAATTGACCAGATTCGACCAAATGGAGACGAACACTCCCCATGATACATACCTATATTTGAAGCGGTGATGTTCATGTTATTTGAGCAACCCTCAATTCCAATGATATAGGTTTGCCAAATCCTTTGAAATTTATTTGTTTTCTCATAGTCTTCAGGCACTGATAAAATCTTGTTTACGGGATACTTTTGGGGATAAAATGAATGTAAATAATAGAACGGACTTTTATAATAATATGTATTTGTTGCGTATGGATGCATGCCGGTTAAAACGACAGACGACGCTGCAATTAAAACTACAGTAAACCATTGTTTAAAAGAAAGCGTTCCATAATGCAGGCAATTTGCCGATTTATTGATCAAATAGCGAATAAACTGGCAGATAAATGGCAATGATTGAATGAAAGATGCTATCGCAAAATAAACTAATCCTGTAAATTTAAGGTTGACTCCAAAGATGACGCTAATAAGAAGAAAATAGACCCAATATCTATTTCCTGTTTTTATCCATGAAATGCAAGATAACATGAATACAATCAGTGTGCAGCTAAGCAAACCGTCAATATAACCTGTATTTAACTCAAGCAAAACAATGGGATTTGAGGCCATGACAAAAGAAATGGCAAGACTCCATTTTGAAGACAACCCCCATGCTTTAGTAAAAGCCTGATATGAGATTGTCAGAACGGCTATGGCCCATACGATGTTATTGAAATCGCCTAAATTAATATTTCCGGAAATCAAGTAGCAGATTGCATTCACGGTCCACTGGCCATTGGGGAAGAAATGAGCGTGTCCGAGGTGTTCCCAATACGGTATATTGTTATTCATACAGTATACGTACAGATTTTCATGCCAGACCGGATTCCAGCCGTCTGCTAAAAAATAAGCTGCGGGTTTATGATAACTCAATGAGTCATATAAATAGTCGTTGCTAATAGAACCAATGATCAATAAGAAGAATAAAGCGACAATTGAAAAAGCTATGTTGATAATCCGGCTGGTTTTGTCTGTCGAGAGCTTGTAGACGCTGGCAATCATGAGTATAAGCGCCGCTGCAGCATGCCATTTACTCAATGAAATTTTAAAGAAAAAACCGCTATTGCCAAGGAAGAAACTGTAAAATGGAAACAGCAGAATTCCGAGCAGTAAAATATGCCAGTTATTGTCGAGATAGACGCTGATTTTTTCTTTCATGACTGGAAAACGGGATATTTGAATGTTTATTATTGTGTAGTCTGTAATTAATTCAATTTGTATTTTTGAGGTAATCGGTTAATTCTGTACAGCGAGCATTTAGCGCTGTGCATACAATATTCCCCAGCCCGCCGACGCGCCAGAGCGCTCAGCGGTTTTCGACATTTGTTTTCAGGTCGTTTAGGAATGGTTGTAGTTCCATGGTTTGGGGTAAATTGTCGGGTAATTTGAAATTTGACGGCTTGGCAAGTCATTTTTAACGCTTTTCGAGCGCTCTTGACCAGACGTCTGAAATTAGCTCACGTAATCGAAGGCTCTTGCGATTTTTGAGCGTATTCCTTTTTATATTCGTTATAATCCGATTGCTCGGCAAAGTATTGATACAGTTTGTTTACGTATATCATCATGGCTATGTAATAAAAACAGATGAAGAGAATCGCGGCAATAATGCCAGACGGTTTTTTGGGGAGATAATAGGCCGCTAACCGATAAATGAACAAGGCGAAAGAATAAAAGCTATAAGTTGAAAGACAAGCGGCAGAGATAGCATGAAAAGTTTGGATTGTTAACGGCAGTCCTTCGGGAGCTTTTGTATTAACTGGTATGTTTCCAAGGATCAGTGATGCCAAAATATCAATTCCGATAAACAGAAAAAATGCAGCCCAGGAACTAATGATAATTATTTTTCCTTCCGGGACGACTGATTTGGAAATCCGATAAAAAGCGACCATAGATTTGTATATGAAATACGATCCAAAGAGAACTAAAAACAATAACGAGAGATTAATCAGTAAGTTAACGCCCTCCGAAACGCCTGCAAAAAAACTTAATATAAAATACGGAACGCCGAGGGCCAGAAAAATCAGATAGTTGTATACACCCACAGCAGCTGCCGCGATAGACGTATTACGTTTCTCGGATTCGCATTTGTGAGCGATTTCCTCAAAATGAACATTCTGAAAGCTTTCCTCGGAACTGCTGTTCTCTCCAGAGCCGCTGTTCTCGATATTGTTGACTTCCTCGGCTCTGTTGTTCTCGATATTGCTGTTTTCTTCGACGTTGTTTTCTTCCGTGTTGTTTGAGTTGTTGTCAAGGTTCATGATAATTGAATTTGTATAGCTGGGAATGTGGAGGTTAAAACCATGACTTTTATCTGCATGACATCTTATAAATGCTATGCGATATATGTTAGTAGTGTACTTCTATTATAAATTAAAAAAATGTTGTTGCAATAGAGAAATCGCAAGTAAGTACAATTTTTCAATGCTTTTTAAACAAATAGATTGAACGCGGTTAACGGCTACGAGCAAAGTACAGACGGTCGAGATCGCAGGGGGCGATTACTTCAGACAAAAATAATCTTTCGTTTTTTTATGGAATGTATATCTTTTCAATCGCTTTATATCCAAACTGGTTGTAAAAGAATCGATAGATTTTATCGACATAACAGTATATGGCGACCGGATACAGGCAAACGAAAAACAGCGCCGCCAGCCAGCCCGGGATTTTGTCAGGAACGAATTTTTGCTTTATCCGATAAATGAACAATGCGAAAATGCCAATACTGTAAATGGCGGGTATAAGTATTACTAATAGTATATACCATTCTGTCATTGATGTTGGACTTAAAGTTTTAACAAATGTCGGTGTTACAAGAACAGTGGGAAAAACAAGGTCAGGTAAAATCGATTGTACAAAAATGAGGATTCCCGAGGATATAAAAAACGCTATCCACGATCTGGTAATGGTGGATTTAGCATTCGGAACGATTTCTTCTCGAATCCGGCAAAAGGCTCTCGAGGATTTATACAATAATATCATCCACCAGATATAAAAAACAAAGAAAACGCCCGGCAGCGCTATTGCAAGAACAACAAAAAGAACCTTCGATAATTGTTCGGATACAGCTGCCAAAGCAAAGAAGAATATTAATGCCCCATAGAGGTTTATTTGAAAAAGCATTAATAGCATTTTCCGATAGTAGTACGCTCCCATCGCGGCGGCTGCCACCGGTTTAATCGCATTTTCATCGATATCGTTTGGTTTGAAGTTTAAGTCTATGCTCATGGTACAATATCTCCTATTGTCTATATTCGCCTGTCGGCGAATGTTCCATTTAATACTTCGCGAATCTTGCGTTCTTTGCGGCTAAAACAATTTAGGCGGGCGAGACGCCCGCGAACCGGGCTCAACGGAGGTTTTCTGTTACACCGTAAGGCGCCCGGGGACGGGCGCCATCCGTGAAGGTTTTCGGCTTCGTCGGTTTGTTATGCACGCATCAAACAAAGCGTAACTACGCTCGCGTCACTCGCTCCGTTACCACCTTTCATTAATAATCCGCGAGAATCCGTTTAATCCGTCAAATCCGTGAACGGAC
>JAZMZV010000125.1:0-16049 GCA_045586185.1 Thermoguttaceae bacterium
CGACGAGCCGACGACGGGCTTGCATTTCGCCGACATCGATTTGCTGCTCAAGGTTCTTCACAACTTCGTCGACCTCGGCAACACGGTTATTGTTATCGAACACAATTTAGACGTCGTCAAGACGGCGGACTGGGTGATCGAGCTTGGTCCGGAAGGCGGCGACGCGGGCGGTCAGCTGATTTTTGCCGGGACGCCGGAAGACATGGCGAAGACCGACACGCCAACGGGCGTCGCGCTGCGTCCGGTTCTGGATCAGGCGAACAAACCCGCGCTGGAAATCAAGGACATTCAAAAGCAGATTCGCAAAAAGCCGGCGGCGGTCGAGTCGACGTCCGCGTCTGCCGAGCCGGAAGTGATTCATATTGAAGGCGCGGCGGAACACAACCTCAAGTCCGTCGACGTCGATATTTTGCGCAACAAACTGACCGTGCTCAGCGGACCGTCCGGGTCGGGAAAAAGCTCAATGGCAATCGACACGATTTACGCCGAAGGTCAGCGACGGTACGTCGAAAGCCTGTCGTCGTACGCGCGTCAGTTTGTCGGGCAGATGTCAAAGCCCAAGGTTGACCTGATTACCGGCTTGTCCCCGGCAATTGCGATTGAACAAAAACGGACGTCACAGTCCCCGCGTTCTACCGTCGGGACGGTTTCCGAAATTTACGACTACGTCAGAATCCTGCTGGCGCGATTGGGGCAGCCGTACTGCCCGCATTGTCAGATCCCGGTCGGGACGCAAAGCGCAGACGAGATTATCAACCGCGTTATGAATTACCCGGACGGAACGAAGCTGTATATTCTCGCTCCGCTGTCGATTGACGTCGGGCGGAAATACGAGGACGTTTGGGAGAACCTTCGCTCTCAGGGCTACGCCCGCGTTCGTCTGGACGGCGTTGTGTATTCGCTCAACGACATGCCGGAGGAAATGGACAGACGCCGCCGCTGGAACGTCGAGGTTCTCGTCGACCGCGTTGAAATCCGCAAAGCCAACCGAAGCCGCGTTGCGTCGAGCGT
Organism: Thermoguttaceae bacterium; assembly: GCA_045586185.1. Classification (GTDB taxonomy): domain Bacteria; phylum Planctomycetota; class Planctomycetia; order Pirellulales; family Thermoguttaceae; genus RUG11551. Next base: position 1,012 of record JAZMZV010000125.1, read on the forward strand.
TGAAACGGCGCTGTCGCTGGGGCGCGGAGAACTGCGCGTTGCAATCTGTGACGCGACCCGTCCGGAAACGCGCTGGAAGACGGACTCCTATTCCCAGCATTTCTCCTGTCCGAAATGCGGCGAGAGCTTCGTTCCGCTCACGCCTAACCATTTCTCGTTCAACTCGTCTTTGGGCTGGTGCCCGGACTGCGAAGGGATTGGAACGCAGATGGGCGCGGACTTGTCCGTCTTTGTCGAAGACGACAAACTGTCGCTGGCGCAGGGAGCGGTCAACCTTTTGCCGAACGTGTCCGGCGCGCTGTTCAAACGGATGCTTGCCGCCTTTGAAAAGGAAACCAGCGTCCCGATTGACGTCCCGTTCCGGGAACTGGCGGGGCGGCATCGGCGAATCATCCTGCAGGGCTACGGCGACTCCTGGATTCCCGTCTACAAGCCGAATTCCAGCCGCAAAAAAGACGCCGAGCCGGAACTGGACTTCAAATTCCAGTACGCCGGTTTGTATCCGACTCTCGATACCGCGTCGCGAATTCTGCCGGGCTTGCGGGTTAAGCTCAGCGGGCTGAGGGCGGAAATCGAATGTCCCACCTGCGGCGGAAGCCGACTTCGCGCGGACGCCTCTGCCGTTCGACTCAAGGGACGCTCAGTTGACGAGCTGTGCCGTATGCCGCTCAACAAACTTTACGACGAGTTCAGTTCCTGGAAGCTGTCTCCAACGGAACAGAAAATCGCCGGCGACATCTGTAACGAAATTCTCAACCGCGTGAAGTTTCTGCTCGACGTCGGTCTGGACTACCTCACCTTGTCACGCCCGGCGACGTCGCTGTCCGGCGGCGAAATGCAGCGAATCCGTCTGGCGTCGCAAATCGGCTCCGGCTTGTGCGGCGCGCTGTACGTGCTGGACGAACCGACTATCGGGCTTCACCCCCGAGACAACGTCAAACTGCTCAACGCGCTGCGGAATTTGAGAGACATCGGCAACACGGTTTTGGTTGTCGAACACGATAAAGAGATCATTTCCGGCGCGGACGACGTTCTCGATTTCGGTCCCAAAGCCGGGGATTATGGCGGAGAACTGGTTGCTCAGGGCGAGCCGAAAACGCTCGTCTCTCAGGAACGCTCTGTAACAGGACCGTATCTTGTCAATCAAAAGACGATTGCTATTCCGTCCAACCGACGAAACATTCCCGGGGGGGAACTGTACAGCGTTGGGCTGGACTCTCTTCCCGCTCCGTCGCCCAAACCGACTCGCGCCCGAAAGGGACAAAAGACGGCGGAACCGAACATTGCGCTGGCGTCCGATTTGGGGCGATGGCTTCACGTTTACGGGGTTCGGCAGAACAACCTCAAAGACGTCGACGTTCACATTCCCGTCGGCGCGTTTACGGTTGTAACAGGCGTTTCGGGGTCAGGAAAAAGCTCGCTGGTGGAAGACGTTTTGTACTGCGGCATGGCGCGAATCCTGCAGCGGTCAACGGTTCAGGCGGGCGTGTACCGCAACATCGTTGGGATCGAGCATTTCAACAAGGTTATCAACGTCGACCAGCGGCCAATCGGTCAAACGCCGCTGAGCAATCTGGCGACTTATACGGGCGTTTTCGACTACATCCGCAACCTGTTCGCGTCTCTGCCGGAGGCGAAAATCAAGGGCTTTTCCGCGCGCCGGTTCAGCTTTAACGCGCCGGGCGGACGCTGCGAAAAGTGCGAGGGCTACGGTCAGATTAAAGTCGAAATGCACTTCCTGCCGGACGTCTGGGTCAACTGTGACGCCTGCAACGGTCAGCGATACGAGCCGGAAACGCTGTCGGTGAAATACCACGGCTTTTCTATCGCGGACGTGCTCAACCTGTCCTGTAAAGAGGCTCTGACGCTGTTCAGCTCTCAGCCGCCCATTCGCCGAATCCTTCAAACGCTGTGCGACGTTGGGCTGGATTACCTCGCGCTGGGTCAGCCCGCCCCTACTCTGTCCGGCGGCGAAGCGCAGAGAATCAAGCTGGCGTCGGAACTGTCGCGCCCTGACACCGGACGGACGCTCTACGTTCTCGACGAGCCGACGACCGGCCTTCATTTTGAAGACCTCGCCAAGCTGCTGGAAGTGTTACAGCGTCTGGTTGACCTGGGCAACACGGTTGTCGTGATTGAACATAACCTCGACATTATCAAAACGGCGGACTGGATTATCGACCTCGGTCCGGAAGCCGGGGAAGACGGCGGGGAGATTGTCTTTGCCGGAACGCCGGAAAATCTGGCGGAATACACAAAGCGTCAGCAGAAGTCCGGGAAAGGGCTTATCTCCTATACCGGGCGCGCGCTGGTTCCGGAACTGGAATCCGGAACGTACGTCAAACGGGAGAAATACAGTCGGGTTGAACAGCCGCTTCCGCTTCAAACAGAGGTTGAAATTGAACGCACAATTGATTACGGAGCTATCGGCCTGGACGCGAAAGCCCCATGGGAATCAGACGGCGTCAAATGGCATACTCAGCAGCGCGTCGCCAGAAACGGGAACGCCTGCCGGTGGGACGGCGCGATTTTAACGCATATCGTAGACTATATCGACTCGAAAGAACTGCTGGGCATTCCAGACTGGGGCGACCGCGCCACGGTCAGCGTCGCCGCGCCGAAAAAGCCGATGTTCTGGTTCTTCCGCGCCATTACCAACGAAGAATGGCTGCTCAAACTCAAAGTCCAGGTTCCCCGGGGCGTCTTTACGCAAGAGGAACTCGACAAACAGCTTGACCTCAAACCGCTCAACGACATGCCGGAACTGCCGCTTTACGGGGCGCATTCCCGCGTCAAGATTGAAACGGCTCACGACCCGCGATTCCAGGAAATCGAGATGAAAGTCCATTACCTGCGGGAAATCGACCGTCCGGAATTCTGGGCGTTTATCGATAAAGCCATCAACGCCTTTGCAGATGAATTGCTCGACAAGCCGGAACCGAAAGACGACAGCCCGGCGGAGGAAAATGTAACAGACGCCCCGAAACCGGAAACGCAGCCGGAACAGCAAGAGGAGGAAAAGCCAAAACTCAATATCATTTCTGCCAACGCGGAACCGTGGAAAGTTCTCGGGCGGACGTGGCATTTAATGCCGTCCAAGGGATTCCATAAAAATCGGCGTCCCAAATGGAAAGCGGCGCTGCTTAACGCCGTTGTAACGTGGCTGGAACAAACGTTCAACGACGCTCAGTTTGGCTGGACGAACAAATGCGTCGTCCCGATTAAACTGCCCGGCGCCAAGTCCGCCTGGGCGTGGCTGTCGACAAAACAACGCGACGCGATTCGCCTGGATATCGAAGTTGAGAAGAACAAGTATTCTGTTGGAGAACTGCTGTCAATCGGAAACAACATTGAGTTGGACGACTCCAAAGCCAAACGCGACATCGTCCGAATCCGCTTTGTAACAGACGCCGACCTCAACGACGCAGTGAAAACGTTTATACTTAAGACGACAAAGTAGTTCGGGGAGCGCTTGCGATGGAAGGCGGTAATGGAGCGACCATCGGGAGCGGAATTACGCAGTTCGCCAAAGGCGAACCGAAACGCTGGAATTACGATACCACATCGATTTTACCAAACCGACGTTCCGTTACCGCCATCCATCAATTGGAAATGTCTTTGGTGTATGGTTGTTCCGACGTTTTGTTCGCCGTTCCGGCGAATGCGTAATTCCGTTCGCTTCGCGAACTCCATTACCGCCTTCCATCGATTGGGAATATCTTTGGTGTATGGTTATTCTGACGTTTTGTTCGCCGTTCCGGCGAATGCGTAATTCCGTTCGCTTCGCGAACTCCATTACCGCCTTCCATTTCTTTTTCTCTATCTTTCCTATCTTTTCATTCTCTCCAGCTTTTTCCCAAAATTTTTCTAAATTTCTCCTTCACAACTACAAAATTGTGTGTATAATATATATAGAATATAACCATAACCATTTTTCCTTTTACCCATTGGAGTAAAATGATGTCTACTTTTCAAAACCGTTTATTCCCCCCCCCCCCCGCATTTTAACATGCGGCGGTATAGCTTTCCTTTTGCTGGGGCTTTTGCTGACAAACTCAGCTCAGGCAGACTTGATTTACGCTGCTCGTATTAACGCCTTGAACGGGGCGTCTTATAACAATTACTACAACAATGCCTACTTTAGTCAAGGCTTTGTGGCGAATAAACAACAATATTGCTCCCAACAAAGTAATGGCAGCGCCGCTTACAAATTTACAGAAACGGTTGATGGCGTACAACATGACTATACCCCAATTGTGCTTTGCGATTTGGGATCTGTTCAAACAATCAACTCTCTTGACGTAACAGCTTACAGCATAGCTGGAAACAGCGTTAAAGGCATGAAAATAGAGTTCTACGACACGCCTGCGCTTTCTGGAACGCCTGTCCATACGCAGGAGTTTACTGTTGCTAATACCGGTACGACGACTTTGACTCTTAGTAAATCGGTTCAAGCCAGATATGCCAAATTCACTTTGACAAGTAATTACAATGGCGATCGCGTTGCTCTTGGAGACGTGATGTTTAACGTTGAGTCTTATTTAAAGACTCCGACTTCATCCTCGTCGAATAACACTGATGTTCCAACCCTTAGCGGTTACTCGGTAAGTAATCTTTATGTGATGAACGCGTCAAAGCAATGGTGTTCAAATACTTCTGAAGGTGGAGATAAAGGCTATTTTAACGGTACGAATAAGAATCCTGTATTCACGTTTAATTACGATACTCCTGTAACGCTTTCCAGCGTTTTTATTCAGACCTACCCATCGAATGGCAACTCGCTCAAGGATTTCCAATTGGAAATTACGGACAGCGCTGGAAATCAATCCACGTATAATTATGCAATGACCGATTGCAACTACGGCGTTCAAAATGGCTTTTCATTTCCTGAGGTTGAAAACGTTACGTCAGTTAAAATGACTGTAACCAGCAACTTCAAAGGCATTGCCCCCGGCGGCGGAGACCGAATTGGCGTAGGCGGAGTATATTTCTCGAATCTTGAACTGGATCTTCCGACAACGCCGGAGAAGAATGACGCCCCTTTGCACGATGATAATATAATAGTGCGGCCTACTGACGCATCATTTGTTATAGACGGGTCTAAAAGAGCAAATGACGACGCCCCGTTAAGTAATCTTTTTGATGGGACGGGAACCGACAAAGGTCCAACATACGGTTGGTATACAAAAGCAAGCGGTTCTAACTACTTTGATAATGGTTTTTCTCCCATTATTGATTTAACTTTGCCGAAAGGCACGTACGATAGTTTCTCTGTCTGGGGCTATGATTCTGTGGGCAACCAAATGACCGACTTTATTTTGGAACTGCTTAACGACGGTCAAGTGGTTTTCGCGGATGAGTTCCAAATGGGCAAAAGGTCAGCTTCTCAATATGCTACGTTCTCTCTGGATGGTAATTATTGCTTTGACACCGCACGATTGACGATATTGGATAATGCTTTCGCACGCTTTGTAAACGATGGCGGCGACCGGGTCGGGTTTGCGGAAATCGCTTTCTATCAGGAACCGTATTATTTTGCCAATTCACCTGATGCTTCCGCTAATTCATGGACTATTGACGGAACGACTAAGAAGGGCGTCAAGTTTACCGACAACGGCGACGAGACCGCAACGTTTGAAAATTCGATAGTTCTCAACGCAGACGGTACGTTTGAAGTCGGCGAAGAAAAGACGCTGACTATTTCTGGCTCTATTTCCGGCAATAAAGGCTTTGAAAAGATCGGCGCGGGAACGCTGACGCTTACCGGCGCTAATACGTATACCGGAATGACGACCGTTACCGAGGGCGCTCTCCAACTGACTGGCGACGCAGTTCAAACGAGCGGACCGATTACTGTCGAAACGGATGGAACGCTGGAATATAATATTCCAGGCGGTCAGACGGAAAAAACAACAATCACAGCCGACAACGCTATTGTCAGCGCCGGGAAAGTGATTAAGACCGGCGAAGGGACGCTGAAAATTGACGCTGCCGAGGGAGCCGTTGACGTCGAAAGTCTGGTTGTTTCCTCTGGTCGCTTGGATATGAAAACGTATTTCCAAGGCTCTCTTATAATTGGTGAAGAACTTGAAGCAGGCGAGTATACGACCGCGACGTTCTCGCCGGGCAATTCCATCGATACGCTGACTATAGACGGCGATTTTGAACTCAATCCCGGTTCAACGCTGTTGATGGAAATTGGCGGGCAGTCGGCTGACGAAAACGACAAGCTGATTGTCAGCGGCGAGTTCACGATAGCAGACGGCGCGATTATTTATCTCGAACTGGCGGATATGGGCGCATTTTCGACCGGCGATACTTTTGAAGCTCTGATTCAGGCTGGAAGCGCAGACGATGATTATACAGACGCGATTTCGAGCGCTATCGTCCCGGGCTGGCCGTTCTACGATTGGTCGGTTAATAAATCAGGCGATAGCTATTATATTCGCGGCGTTTACGATCCCAACGCCGTTCCGGAACCGTCAACCTGGGCGCTGATGATTCTCGGCGCCGCCGGGCTGATGTACTTGCGGAGAAAGAATGCGTAATTCGTAATTACGCAAGCGTAACATTTTGGAGAGCGAGAGTGATGCGTAGGCGGAACTCTCGCTTTTTTCGTGGTTAAATATATTCGGGCGGTGTCAGCTGACAATTCCGCTTAACGCTGCATAGACGTCGTCCAGTTCCTGAGCGACAACCTCAGACCAGACGGCGCCGACAGCGCGGCAAGCGGAGTTCCACTGATTTTGGTGTCGGCTCAGGTTCTGTTCGTATGTCTTAAACAGCCCGGTGTCAGCGCGTCGGACGGCAAACTCGTCTGTCTCGCTGTCCGTCAGGCGAACGTCGCCGGAAAAGTCCGGGTGAACGTCCTGACGATCTAAAATCTGGACGTACGCCGTCCAGGCGTCGGCAGATCCCAGCCGACGGGTTATGGCAAACGGGTCTTCTTCCCACAGGAAATCAGAGAGAATAATTTTGAACGTCTTCGGATTCCAGTCCGGACCGGATTCGAGAATCGTCGCTCCCAGAGAAGTCGTCGAATCGAACGCCATCGGCGCGCTTTGCTCTGTTACAAGCTGGCGATACGACGAGCGGTCAAAGACGCCGTCTGTCATTCGCCACAGCTGACAGGAGAATCGGGAGTTCTCCGCCGCGCCCATGAAGTACCCGGTCAGATACTCTGCCGCCGCCTGCTTTTGAGGCGTAATCGCCATCGATCTGGACGTATCGAGCAGAATATCGACGTGCGGCTGGATCTCGTTTTCAAACCGCTTGACAATCAACCGATCCGTTCTGCCGTAGGCGTTCCAGTCGATGTGACGCAAATCGTCGCCGGGGACGTAGGCGCGATAGTCCATAAATTCCAGCGACGCGCCCGCGTCTCGACCCAGCTTTTCGCCCCAGCGGCCGTGAGACGTCGTCTGAGAATCAAAGCGTCTCTCCGCGCCCGCGGCAAATCCGGCAGATAGGTTGTCTATAGAACTCATATCTAATATTGTAATAGAAGTTGGAGGAAAAACAAGGCGGGGCGGCAAGAGTTGCGAGTTACGAGTTGCGAGTTGCGAGACGGCGCGCTTCCGCGCCGATTTTACTGCCTACTGCCTACTGCCTGCTTCCTCAACGTAACTTTGACAATTTGCGGCGGGGCGAAGAAGCGCAGCGGGACGCCGGTTGTGCCAACGCCGTTGGAGGTGATAATCGCAGTCGTTTTGTTGTACGGATAATGCTCGACGTCGACGCGGCCAGACAGGTACGTCCGATTGCGAAGCATGCTGATCGGGGCGTAGAGTCCGAAAAACGTTATCTGCCCGCCGTGAGAATGTCCTGATAAAACCAGGTCGATGCGCCGCTGCTGATCCGGGTCGAACCGATCAAACAGGTCGGGAGAATGAGTCAGCAGAACAACGAACTCGTCTTCCGTCCTGTCGTTCATTTCATAAAAAGGGAACTGCAGCGGAAAACGTCGATTCCAAACGTAGTCCGTTCCGAAAAGGCGGATTCTCTGTCCGTTCTTTTCCAGCCAGACGCCTTTGTCGGTCAGGTTGACGATTCCTCCTTTGTCCTGAAGAACGCCCATGACCTTTTCCATCGTCAGATCAACGTAATCGTGATTTCCCGGAACGCCGAACTTGCCCAGCGGCGCGGACAGCGCGTTCATCGATTCCGCCAGCGCTTCGACTTTGTAGTATTTTTTATCTGCGTAGTCGCCGCCGAAAAGAATCAAGTCCGGCTTTTCCTTTTGGGTCAGCTCTACGACCTTGTTTCTCAGATCAAACGTTCCCCAGCGTCCCTGGTGCGTATCGGTAATCAAGACGATAATCGTCCCGTCGAACGCTGACGGCAAATCGGGAGAAACGACGGTATACTCTACCGTCCTCAGAGCGCGGGACTCTATAAAATAGGCGTACGCGACAAAGCAGAACCCTGTAAGAACGGCAAGCAAAGCCAAAATTGTAACAGTCGCCCGCAGTCGGGTCGAAAAGAACAGGCGAAAAAGTCTGCTGGTCAAAGTCGACATTCCCAATTTCTCCTGTTCTTATAAATTACAGTCAGCGCCCGCTTCTAGTTGAACGAAAGCGAATAGCGCGACGACGCATATTTCCCGTTGGCGTTGTCGGCGAGGTATCCCTGGAGGGCGGCGTCGTGAATGGCGACCCGGTCAGCTTCCGTCAGACGTCCAACGCGGCGCGAAGCGAAGTTGGAAATCGTAACGGATCGCGTTCCGTCGGACAGGATTGTCCCGGCGCTGGTTGCTGTAACGGTTTCAGCGCTTTGGGCGCCGTAAAGGGAAGCTGCGTCGACGCCGGAAGACGACGAATCGGACGAAACCGCCTTGACGCTCTGGAATCCGTTTACAATTGTCATGTAGCTGGACGAGTACATCTTCGTCTGGCTGACGTCGGCAATGACGTAGTCTGGCTTGGACGCGTCTGCTGAATCTTTGAGCGTTGCAGCGCAGTACCCGGTTCCCGCATAGGCGTAGGTGTAATAGAACCCGGAAGCGGAACAGGAAAGGGAATTCGTTTTGAACGTTGACGCGCCCGCCTGGGCGGTAAGCGTGGCAGCTGAAGCGCCGGCTGTGTATCGAACCGCGTCGTTTCCGCCGTTGACGGACTTTAATACCACGTTGTTCAAGCCAACCAGATACGATCTGAACGCCGTTCCGTTATAGGCAAACGCGCTCTCTGTAACGCTGAACAGGTCGGACTCGTCGGTGTCGTAAATGACAGCGGAATTCTGACCGCCCGCCGTTTGCGACACGTTGACGTCTTTCATCCCGGACGCCGTCCACGTGTTGACGCCGGTCGTCCACGTCGCAGTGCGGGTTTTGAGATTCAATTCCAGATTGTCGTCCCCGGCGGAATCGTAGAAGACGACGGAATCGGCGCTGTCCGCTTTGATTGAAGTCGTTTTCGCGCCGAACGCCTTGACGACGTAGCCGTCGCCGTTGATAAGCGTGTATTCCTGGTAACAGCGAATCGAATCGGTTCCCGCCGAGGCGACGAACTCAAACGCATCCGCGCCGGCTCCGAGGTTGCATTGAATCGATTTGATTGTACTAAACGAATACGTAAACGTATTCCCGTTGAACGTAAACTTCCACTGCGAACCCGACGCATCCACTTTAAGCGAGTCCGCCCCCGACGTTCCCGTAAAGAGAATCTTCGTTCCGGAAACCGTTACGCCGTCCGGCAGATTCGCCCGGCTGGACGTCTGCTGAACGTTGGTATTGGTATTCGTACTCGTATTGACGTTTGTATTAGTCGACGTATTTGTATTGGTCGACGTATTGGTATTTGTATTCGTCGAAACGTTGGTATTTGCTGACGGATTAGTATTTGTATTTGAGTTTGTATTGGCAGACGTACTCGTATTGACGTTGGTATTGGTCGACGAGTTTGTATTCGTCGAAACGTTCGTATTGGATGACGTATTGGTGTTTGCTGACGAATTCGTATTGGTATTTGTCTGAGTTGTATTCGTCTGCGTCGTTGTACTGGTCTGTGTAGTTGTCGTCGTTTGGGCGTCGAGGGAGTAGATGTATTCTACCGCCTTGAGGACGTTGATTCGATTGTACGTTTGTTTTGTAAGTGCGTCGTAGACTTTGTCCGCTGTGGACGTCATGACGGAATAGATGTCCTGCTGCGTTACAGACGTGTAGCCCATATTGGCGTACGCTTCTCGCAGGAGGCAGGAAACGCCGGTAACGACGGGCGTTGCCATGCTGGTTCCGGTCATGCGGGTGAAGTCGTCGCTTCGATTGTTGTTGTTGCCCAAATAGTCAGGGATGGACGAATAAATCCCGTAACCAGGCGCGAAAATCGTGTTGGAGTCTCGCTGGGAATACGCTGCAATGTCGCCGTCGCCGTCAACCGCGCCGACGGAAACCGTGTATTGACTGCAAGCCGGGTACGCGACGCCCGCCGTCGGGTAATCTTTGTAGTCGTTCCCGGCGGCGACGCTGATAAACACCCCGGAATTATAGAGCGATTCCAGCTCGTCGTCCAGAATCTTCCAGTCCGATGAATTCGAATTGCTCGAAACGGAACCGACAGACAGGTTGACCGCGGTAATCGGGTTGTCAAAGGTATTGAGATTGGCATCAATCCATTGCAGAGCCTGTTCGATAAGCTCGAAAGAACCGACGCCGTTGTTGTCAAAAACTCGCAGGACAACCAGGTCTACGCCGGGCGCGACGCCGGTGTATTTGGTTGTCGATCCCGCTAAAATGCCGGCTAAATGAGTTCCATGACCGCCGTAAGAAGATTCGTCTGAGGGGTCAGAGTCGTTTTCCGCGAAGTCCCAGCCGCCGACAATCTGTCCAGAACGAAACGCCTTGTGATCAGCAGTAATTCCGGAATCGACGATGACGACCGTCTGACCGGACCCTGACAGACCGTATTCCTGTTGAACTTCCGTCAGTCCGATTAAATCGTCAACGACGGAATTGTATTTCATAACGCCGCTTTTGGCGTACGACGTATAACTGTAATCGCTTTCCAGCCCGGTCAAATCGACAGGCTGCGTCACGCTTAGCATGCGACGCGATTCCAGGTCTTCAATGCGCAATGTCCTAAAACGCCCCGCTGCGCGCAGAGCGCTGGCGTCTTTACTTCGTCTCATGGTGTAAACTCAAAGGTGCAAAAAGAAAAGCTGAAGTTCCCGTCAACCTCGGACGATATAGTCTGTAGGAGGAACAGGATAACTCGTGTTTCAAAATCATGGTGTTGTGTCGGCGCTATCGACGCAATCGTTATAACCGGACTTTCAGCGCGGACGGGTTGTATGAATCAATCCATATTTGCCGTTCGAGCCGATTAATCCAGATGTAGCGATTATACCAATAACGCTAATTATAATGATACATGAAATTTGGATTTTTTCAATGAAAAATTCAAATTTCTCGAATAAAAAATAAAAAATTCCAGTTTTTGGGTCCTGTTAAATCGATTTTATCAACTTTAACGATTGTATCGATTTTAACGATTAGGTAAAATTTACAAAAAATTCCCCGTCAAGTTCTGCGAGGACTTGAAGAGGGATTTTCAGAATGCCGCGGTCTAAAGGTTGTTATTTGCGGCTTGTTTGATCTTATTGCTGTCGAACAATCAGAATGAGCGTTTCGACGCGATCTCCGCCCAGCGGCGATATGCCGGGAACATTGTTGCGTTCCGGAATAGGCGAAGGCGTAATTCCAACAGAAATCAGCAGCGCCCGGTCTGCCGCCCACATGAATCGTTCCTGAAATCGGAACTGGTCAATGCGAGGCGTCTGAATTTTGAATGCGCCTGGTCGGCGTCCGGTCGGCGTTGGGAAATTGACGTCGTAAACGCGCTCGAGGTTGTCGATATGAACCTGAACCAGAGCGTCGACGATGCGGTCGTCTCCCGTTACAAGAGGCGTGAATTCCAGCTTGCAGCCGGATTCGACCAAACCGTTGGCAGTGCGAAATCCGCCGCCTGCGGGATCCGGATAGACGCCTCGAACGTATTGCCGCGGATGAGTCAGATTGACCGTTGCCGGCTGACCGTTATGAACTGTTACAACAGGCGAATTGACCTGCTGTAAATTGTATCGCTCTTGAAGAATTCGCACCAGATTGGGGACGTCTGAAAGATTGAGAATCCAGGCGGACGACCCCGGGCTTTGCGTTTCCGCCGCCCGCATAAACGAAGCCGTCTGAGCGCGCCAGGCGGGGCTGCTGACCGTCATGACGCGGAATTGCCACGTGATTGTTCTGTTCCCGGAAAGAAGATACTGGTTGACAATCGACGCGACCTGCTCCTGAATTTCCGGAGTGTGATAAACGCGAACGTGGTGCGGTGTAACGTTAAGCATGCCAGGCGTCACGCCGCACCAGACGTTGTGCCCAGTCTGACGCAAAATCGCGTCGAGAATTGCCTGTTCAGGGCGGCTGGTATTGGTTACGCCCTGCGTGTAGGCGCTGATGTTGTACTCTTTCCAGATCTGCCCCTGCTCGGGAAACTGCGCCGCGCTTATCGACGTAAACAAGACAAGAATCGACAGGCAAAAAGAAAAAAATGTAACGCGCCCAAACGGCGTTTGACTTTCGTGAGAAATCCGGAATTGACGCAAGAGTTGTACAAACGATTCCTTCGGTTCTGTTCTCTTGCTTTTCGCTTCCTGCGCGTTCATAATCTTCCTCCTGAAGTTACGGTCCGAACTCCTGCCGGTATCCCAACGAACGGATTACCGTCAGCAGTTCTTCATGACTGATAAACCGGCGATGAAAATGGATTTTATAGGCGTCAATTGCCAAAGCCAGCTCTCGGGCTTCCGGCGACAATTCCGCATAGGAATCGACAAACTGCCGCCGTTCGACCTGTTTCGGAGCCGAGTCGTCCAACGGGTCTGGCGTAGGCGCGGGTCCTGACTCTTCCAGAGCAAGCTCGCAAGGCGGAACGCGGCTTTCACGCTTTTTCTGACGGTTCCGTCGTTCCCAGTACGCGATTCGGGACGGTTTAACGTTTTCGCTTGAACCGGGATAATGAGCCGGTTTCGGACGGTGCGACGCTTTTTTATCCATGATGACCTCTTGACGTTGAAAAATGAGGGAAGTATAAACGCAACTCGCTGCTCGCAACTTTATTATACTCGCCCAAGTCAAGGGTCGTCGGCGGGAGTATAGGGATTTTTCTCAATCCCGTCAAGAGAGATTCTTTTTAATTCGGAATTCGGAATGCGTAATGCGGAATTACGCAAGCGCCGCTCGTTGATTAACGCGACGCCTTGACAAAAAACCGTATTAATATATATTCTACAGCATGAATCCAAACTTTAACTTTGATATTTTAGCTGTCGACGCCAACAGTCGGGCGAGACGCGGCGCGTTCCATACCCCGCACGGGATCGTTCAGACCCCGGCGTTCATGCCCATCGGGACGGTCGGATCCGTCAAGGGAATCGAAATCAGCCAGCTCGAAGCAACCGGCTCACAGATGATTCTCGGGAACACGTACCATCTGTCGCTGCGTCCAGGCGAAGACGTCGTCGCCAAACTCGGCGGTCTTCACAAATTCTGCGGCTGGAACGGACCAATTCTCACCGACAGCGGGGGATTTCAAATATTCTCTCTGGCTAAAATTTCTAAAATTAAAGAGGAAGGGGCGTATTTCCGGTCGCATATCGATGGGCGACCGCTGACGCTGACTCCGGAACGCTCGGTTGAGATTCAGGAAGCGCTCGGGTCGGACGTCGCCATGGTTCTCGACCACGTCGTTGGGCTGCCCAATACTGACAAGGTCATTCGAGACGCCTTTGAGCGCACGATTCGCTGGGCGAAACGCTGTCGAGACGCCCATACCCGGGAAGATCAGGCGCAGTTTGGAATCGTTCAAGGCGGGCTTTCTCGAGAAATGCGCGTCGAATCCGCTCAAGCGCTTGCGGAAATCGGCTTTGAGGGCTACGCTATCGGCGGGCTGAGCGTGGGCGAGCCGCCGGAGGACATGTACAGGACGATTGAATTTACCGAACCCGCCATGCCGACAGACCGGCCGCGGTATCTGATGGGCGTCGGGACGCCGCGCGATTTAATCGAAAGCATCAACCGGGGCGTCGACCTGTTCGACTGCGTCATGCCGACCCGCAACGGCCGCAACGCGTTCGCCTTTACAGACAACGGCCCGATGAGAATGAGAAACGCTCAGTATATCGAAGACCCGCGCCCGATCGACGAAACCTGTCCTTGTCCGGCGTGCAAACGCAGCCGAGCCTATATTCGGCACCTGTTCGCCGCAGACGAAATGCTCGGTCCGATTCTGCTGTCAATTCACAACATCACGTACTACCAGAGACTTGTCAGCCGCGCCCGAGACGCCATCGTCAACGGAACCTGGAACGAATTCCGCAAAGAACGCTTGGCGGGCTGGGGGATTGAACCGTTTGAGGAGTAATTCGGAATGCGGAATGCGGAATTAGGAATTACACAAAGCGCCTTTGTCTTTGTTAGGAAATCAGCATAAAGAATGCCGTGGTTATTGCCAAAACAACTGCTGCGTAAACGAGAATTATATTCGTTACAAAGACGATTCTGTTAATCAAAGCGTAATGACGGCTTGAAATAAAGTCGTCTTTGAATAAAAACGTCCACAATAAAGATCCGATTAGTCCTAAAAAAACCAGAGTGACGCTTATTATTGACGAATAGACCAGCAAATACCCTTCAGACAATTCGTCCAGCGGATCAACTGCTTCAAGCGCTGAGAAATTGATTTTAATCAGCTGAATCAAATGGTATGCTGAAAACGTCGTTGATATGAATAACGCAAACACAACGACAAGCGTCAGCCCGAGCGTCAGGACGCACAACTGTTTCATGTATGCCTCTGTTTATTATGTTTAGGAAATAAGCAAGATAGAAAAACTACTCGCAACTCGCAACTCGCAACTCGCAACTCGCTACTCGCAACTCGCAACTAAATATAACGATTATTTTAGTTCTATCAAATTTTGAGAACTATTTCCTATATATTATAGTATAAAGAGTGAATTATTTCTTATCGAAAAACGTCTAAATA
>JAZMZV010000126.1:0-9758 GCA_045586185.1 Thermoguttaceae bacterium
TAACTCGTCCTGTCCCTTCCTTTTTTAAGAATTTACTGTATAATAAGAATATACATAAAAAGACACTACAATACAACCCCAATTCCTACCATAAGCGCCCAACCAATGAAAAAAGCGTTAATAACCGGCGTAACCGGACAAGACGGCTCCTATTTAAGTGAATTCCTGCTGGAACAAGGCTACGAAGTCCACGGCATGGTTCGCCGGTGCAGCAGCCAGAATTTCAGCCGAATCGAGCACATCAAAGACAAAATCGCCTTGCATCAGGCGGATTTGCTCGATCAGTCGTCGCTGGAAGCGTTGGTTCGAGACGTTCAGCCGGACGAGGTCTACAACCTTGCCGCGATGAGTTTCGTGCCTGCCAGCTGGACGCAGCCGATCATGACCAGCGACTTCACCGGGCTGGGGGTTACGCGCATGTTGGAAGCGATTCGACTTGTCAAGCCGGATGCAAAGTTCTATCAGGCAAGCTCTTCCGAGATGTTCGGCAAAGTCGAGTCGGAGCCGCAAAACGAGCAGACGCCGTTCCACCCGCGCAGCCCCTACGGCGTTTCAAAAGTCTACGGACATTTTATTACCGTCAACTATCGGGAAAGCTACAACATCTACGGCTGCAGCGGAATCCTGTTCAATCACGAGTCCCCGCGCCGGGGCATTGAATTCGTTACCCGAAAGATTACCGACGCCGTCGCCAGAATCAAGCTCGGCTGGCAGGACAAACTCTTTTTGGGGAATTTAGACGCCTGCCGCGACTGGGGCTTCGCCGGAGACTACGTCAAGGCGATGTGGCTTATGCTTCAGCAGGATCAGCCGGACGACTACGTCATCGCGACCGGGGAAAAACATTCCGTCCGGGAATTCGTCTCCCTGGCGTTCGACCGCGTTGGTCTGAACTACGAAAAATACGTCGAAATCGACCCCAAATTCTACCGCCCGGCGGAAGTCTGCACTCTTTGCGGAGACGCCAGCAAAGCCAAACAGATTCTCAACTGGGAACCAGACGTCGATTTCAATCAGCTGGTCAACATGATGGTTGACGCCGACTTAAAGTCCGTGCAGCAGTCTTGAAATTCCTCCAATAAAATGGGCTTAGGGTTTGCGCAGGTCAGTCCGTACACGGATTTGACGGATGAAACAGATTTTCGCCGATTAGTTATTTGAATCTCATAATCCTATATTAATATCCTTGACATTTAAAAGCCTTTGATTTTAATATTGACTTAAGAATCAAGATAATCAATCGGCGCTTATCCGTTTAATCCGTGCTTTCCGTGTGGGACTGATAGACCCCAATTGGTTCATAGTCTCGCGCATGTCGTCTTGATTTAATTCTCAAAAAGCGCTATTATAGCGTCCATGAGACCCGTCAGACCCATTATTACCGATTTCGAAGAAGTCGTTCTCCCGGAAGACGAACGACAGCAGACGCCTCAGGACGCCGGCGCGGACGATTTGTCGTCCATGTTCCAGCAGCTTATGAACAAGCCGTCTGGGGACGCAGCCGCCCAGAGCGGCGTACAGGACGCTTCTTCACAAGATTCTTTACCGTCTGACGTCCCAACCGGCGAGCCGGTTTCTCAACAAAGCCAACCGAACGCTTCCGAGCCGGTGGAGACGCATACCGAGTCCGTCGCCGCCGCCGCTCTACAGGACGACGGGGAATGTCCGGTTTCGGCAGAATCGATTTTTGAGGCGATTCTGTTTGTCGGCAACGCTGAAAACGATGGGTATATTACTACGGAAGACGTCTGCGCTCTCATGCCCGGCGTTACGGAAGAAGACGTTGCCGCCGCTGCTGAAAAGATTGCTCAGCGATGGAAAGAGGACGCCCGACCGTATTATCTGGAATCGCCCGACGGCGAGAAATGGCGCGTTCAGCTTGATCCGCTTTTCGAGCCGGTTCGCAACGGGTTCTATACGCCCACGCGAGAGTCTGAACTGCCGCAAAGCGCCAAAAACGTCTTGGCGCTGGTCGCCTACATGCAGCCGCTGACCGCTCAGGAAGTCGGGAAAAAGCTCGGTGTCGACCGTCCCACGCCCATTCTAAACCTGCTGGTCAAACGCAATCTGGTTCAGGTGGAACAGCGAATCACAGACAACAAAAAAGTCAACCTGTACAGAACGACAGACCGATTTCTCGAACTCTATAATCTGGACTCGCTCGACGATTTACCGACCATTGACGACGTTTGACAACTCCTCACTCCTAACAAAAAAGCGGGAGTTTCCTCCCGCTATAAGCGTAACTTCGTTCGCGGCGCTCACTTCGTTACCGCCTTTCATTTTCCGGGAACTCACGTTCCCGGCTCGTCTACGCTTTGCGTAACTCCTCCCTCCTAACTCCTAACTCGCTTACGAAGGAACAGCGCGAGAACGCCGAGAACCAATAGCGCCCACGTTGACGGTTCAGGAACTGCGTTGGGATCAATGCTTGCTGTAACAACGTTTCCGTTAACGCTAAGATTCCAGTAATAATCGCTTCCCGGCGTTAGGAGGCTGTTCCAGAAACTATCGGTTGCATAGTCGCCGGTAAAATCGCCATCGTTCTGGACGAGAATATCGTACGAGCCTGAACCGCCCCCGTAGGTCAATTCTAAAATGGAATCAGGATTAATCGTAAAAGAACTGGCGGTAAGCTTGTCCATGCCGCTGCCGTCCTGTTCCATCAACAGCGTTGCATCGCTATCGAGAATAAAAGCGCCGTCAATCGTCAGCGTTCCAACTGAGTTGCCGGGGGACATCGTCGCGCCAGACTTGACTTGCATTGTTCCCTTGTAGTACTCTTTCATATCCAGACGACCGGACGAAACCAGGAAATGACCGGCGTCAACCTGTCCTGCGGCAGAAGAATAAATCTGCAGCGTTCCGTCGCCGGTCTTTTCGATTGAATTTGCTTTAATCGACCCGATGAACTTGGTCGTTTCGCTGTTGACAAACGTCAGGTCTTTGCCAGTCGCGTCCAACGTTGCCTCCGCGGCAATTTGACCGCCTGCGTCAAGACTTCCGCCGGAAAGGTTGTACAGCGTTCCGCCATTGGTCAGAGCCAGCGTTCCCGCTTCAATCGTCGTCGAACCGGTGTATTCAGGCGCTTTGGTTAACGTCAGCTTTCCAGTTTCTGTTCCGGTTAAAACCAGAGCAACGTTGCCGGCAATGGAACTATGGAAAGTCAATTGCTCGGATATGTTGTCAATCGTTAAAGTTGACAGCGTGTCAGTTTCATTAAAGATTGAACCTTTATTGCCATCGTTAGACAGACCAGCGAACGACTGGTTAAATCCGTTCATATCCAACGTTCCGTAGACGTACGCCCGATTGGCGGTTCCCAAGGCGTTATCAGCGCCCAGTCTGACTCGACCTTGCTCCAAAGTAGTAGAATTATAGTTAAGTTGAACGTCTCCCGTAAATGTACCCGGCTGCGTCAGTTCAATCCAACCAGTACCGTTTTGGAACGTAACTTTTCCAGAACCGGTCAGAGCGCCTGAATATACGGTATCGGCAGAGTTACTCAAAGTCAGACCGTTTGCCCCATAGTTGAGAGTTCCCGCGCCGGAAAGGTTGTACAGCGTTCCGCCCTTGGACAGAACCAGCGTTCCCGATTCAAGCGTTGTCGAGCCGGTGTATCCAGGAGCTTTGCTTAACGTCTGAGTTCCAGTTCCTTTTACAACCAAAGCAATGTTGCCAGTAATGGAACTCTGGAACGTCAAATTCTTACCTGTTGTGTCAAGCGTTAAAGTTGACAACGTGTCAGTATTATTATAGATTGAACCTTTATCGCCATCGTTAGTCAGTCCCTTGAAGATCTGGCTATATCCGTTCATATCAAGATTTCCGTAGATGTAAGCAGTACCAGCGTTGGCGCCAAAGGGCTGATCAGCCGCCAAACGAATCCTTCCCATTTTGCTTGAGCTGTTCCAGTTGGTCTGAACGTCGCCTGTAAAGGCGCCGTCCGTGCATTTTGTTCCCATGATAATCCAGCCGGAATCGGATAATATTTCAAATCTGCCAGAGCCTGTAATGTTGCCGGTAAAGGTCATATCCTTGCTCCAGCCCGATTGCAAATAGGAATCCCCAGCAAGGTTCAGATTGTTTGCGAAGGTCAAAAAGCTGCTATTATTCATGAAAACGCCTCGCGTATTAGATTTGCTCTTAAGGATAATTTCACCTTTACCAATATAAGCAGAGGCATCTGCAGGAGCGGCGCTGGTTCCTGCGCCAGAAACTCCAATGCGGACGTTGGAAGTAACAGTCAACGATCCGGTATAATTTTCAGATCCAGATCCTGAAAAGAATATCATTCCTTGGTCGTCGCCAGTCGTTAAACCTCCAGAACCGCTAAGCGCGCCGGTGAGCGTTAATGTGCCATCACTCCAGCCGCTTTGGATCTCGCTGTTTGATTTAACGTAAATGGGCGAAGAAACCGTTGCGGTTAATCCGCCGTGACCGTTTTCGCCGTCGTTAAAGAGCTTGCCGCCATCGAGCGTGATGCCAATTGTAGAACCGAACGTTCCTCCAACTCTCATTTGAGCGCCGCTTTTCACCGTAACCGTTCCATTGCCCGTCGACCAGCTTCCGACTGGATAAAAAATCCCGGATTCCACGATAAGATTGCCGTCAACTTGAACTTCGCCGCCGTCTTCTTTAATAAGTACTCCAGAATTGATTTTCAAATTGTTTCCGGCAGTTCCCAAAATCAGCGTACCGGCTTTGGAATATATATTTGTATTGGTAATATCGCCGTTGAGAGTCTGCTTGCCAGCTCCGTTGGATTCAATGCTTCTTCCGCTGAGGGAGATAGTCCCGTTATACGTATAAGATTGCTCGGACTTTACGCCATTGCCGATTGAAATGCCGTTTCCGCTCATCGTTTCGACAATCTGAGCGCCAACGTCGCCCGACAGTCCGCCGACTTTCATCTGAGAACCGTTCCATATATCAACTTTTCCGGTAGAGCCAATACGAAGTTCGGCTTCGTTGTTATCCCAGGTTTGAGTCGTCCAACCGCCGTTGATAAACATGCCGCTTTTAACATGAAAAACAGAGTTGGAATCTAAAGCAAACGTAATGTTCGAATTGCCAGCGTTATCAATAGCGGAAACCGTTCCTCCGCCGTCTATGAGCAGCGTGGCTCCTGTTCCGTTGATGGTAACTTCCTGCCCTGCAATTCCAGAGCAAATGCCGTTGCCTTTATGCGTCGTACTGGCGGTCGTGTTGTAAAATTCCAACGTACCGCCGTTGACGTTAATGGTCAGCGGAGCCTCATTGTGAGGAACAGTATTGTCATACTTCAGCGTCGTGCCAGCCGCAACGTCAATCTGTGTTGACGCGAGTTTCCCGCTGCCGCTGAGTTTAAGCGTTCCCGCCGAAACGGTCGTTTTGCCGGTATACGTGTTGGCGCCAGTCAGTTCCAGAGTTCCTGCGCCGGCTTTTGTAACGCCGCCAGCCCCGGAAAGAACGCCGCTCCACGTAATCGATTTTCCTTCATCCGGAGAGAACGTAACAGCGTCAGAGGAAATTGCCGCATTCAAACCGGAAGACCAGTTCGAGCCGTTGGTTCCGAACGTTCCGCCGGAAAGAGTAATTGTGTAGGCGTTGTCCGAAGACGCGATTCCTCCTTCGCCAACGTTGATCGTTCCAGACGACATGTTGAGATTGCCGCTGTTGGTAAGCGTAATCGCCTTGGCGTTGAGAACGCCGTTGCCGCCTTCCTCGCCGTTTTTGGCAACGAAAAGCGTTCCGCCGTACTGAATTGCAAACGTATCCGCAGCGTTGATCGTTCCAGAATTCAGGTTAAAAACGTTGGCAACTTGCCCTGGCGTAAACGTTTGATATAATCCGATGGTAAACGAATTGCCTGCCTGGTTGAAATTCGCGGTTCCGCCTGTCATGTTAAACGTGTTAAAACCTTGCGATTTAGAGCACCATAAACCAACGTCGCTTGTGGTTGTCAGCGTTCCGCTGGAAAGATTGTACGTTCCATCGCCATTGCCCCATCCAAAAGCAAGCGTATTGTTAAACGTAGCGCTTCCGCCAGTCTGGTTGATAACGCCGTTAGCTCCGACGCCAATATAGGAAATGCTGTCAACGGTTGCTGTACCGCCCTGGATATTCAACGCTGCTGTCGCTCCGTTAATTCGGAATTGACCGCCTCCAGCAATATTTAACGTACCGCCGTCATAAAGGTTAATCGCATATTCATTGAGAAAATTTTTGCCGGACGTATAGCTAAGCGTTCCAGAAATATTGATGCCTGTGGTACTAAGAGATCCGCCATTGACGGATACTAAACCGTCAGCGTTAATGATCAAAGTGTTCTGAACGGTAAGCGTTCCTTTGTCCAGAACGGAAATGAATTTATTTGGCGCGATTGTAAGCGTGTTGCCGCTGCTGCGGGTAACCGATACCGTACCATTATCGCCGCCAATCGTCAGGCTTTTGACCCCATCGCCAAGATGGCTGTAGTCAAAAGAAACGGTTGAACCGTCTGCCTGGACGAACGCGGAAATCACGTCGGAATCGGAAGACAGCGGGACGGGCGCGTCTGAACCATCGCTTAACTGCCATTTGGATTGTGTAAAGTAATTGCCGGATCCGCCCTTCCAGTAATAATCGTAATTCTCTGCCTGAACGGAAAGAGCAAAGGAAAGCAAAGCTGCAAAAACCGCAGCGAAAATGGTCGTTCGTTTTGCCATTGGGGGTATCTCCAAAATATTTATGGTTATGGTATAAATTACCAAATATAATTCTACGTAATATAAATTATAACCTGTATTTGGGAATTCAAAGTCAAACGAAAGAAAAATTTTTTAAAATTTAAGAAAAAAACATGAGCGGTGTGTTAAGATAAAGAGATTAGATAAGACAAACAAGAAATGGTGTATAAAAACACCGTTCCACCCGGTTCGCGGAGGCGCCAATAGACCCGCTGAAAATCTTCTTTCGCAGCCAGTAATCATTCTGGATCGCGGACGTAAGTCCGCAACTCTAAATCTTTATGGGGGGCGGGTATTACCCGCCTAAAAACAAACAACATTAGATTTTCGCGGACAATGTCCGCTCCCCAGATACGTCCGCGATCCAGTAAGATTTTTGACTTCGTCGCTGGGTGTGCGCAGGGCATTGGACAAGGCGGCGTCAAGCCGCCGCACTCCCCGACGCAAGCGCTCCCCTCAAGATGAGCGCTTTGCGTAATTGCTAATTGCAAATTGCTAATTGCTAATTTTTTCTTCTCCGCCAGTACATCAAACCAACCGCGCCGAGAACCAGCAGCGCGCAGGTCGACGGTTCAGGAACGGCGTTGGCGTCAATATGACCGGACAACACCCATCGTCCGTCCGGACCCGTCTGAGTATAACTCAAACCGGTAAGATAGGAGGCGTCGACGTATTTCACCCAGTCATCTGTGCTGTTGGGGGCGTCGATAACTACAGCAAATTCAGCGTTCGGAGACATGCCATTGACGAAATCCAAAAGGATGGTTGCGCCTTCGCCAAAAATCAGGGTTCCGTTGGTTACAATCAGCTGATCGCTATCGTCGGCTGTCGGGCCTCCAACTTCCATTAAAAGCGTACCGCCGTTGAGATTGAAGTCGCCGTATGCGGTCAGCTTTCCAATCGAGTTGCCGGGCGACAGCGTCGCGCCGGACTCGACCTCCAACGATCCCTTGAAGAACTCTTTCATATCCAGACGGCCGGAAGAAACAACGAAGCTGGTAGCGTCAACCTGTCCGGCGGCAGACGTGCAAATCTGAAGCGTTCCGTCGCCGGTCTTAACGACTTTGCCAGTACTTGTAATCTTATTATTTGAATCACCTGTTTCAAAAATGGTCAGCAAATGCGTCTTGCCGCTGGAAAGATTGTATTCCAGCGTTCCGTCGTCTCCAACGGTAATTGGACCGTTTGCGACAACGGCGTCGTCGGTCAGTTCGAGAACGCCGCCTGAAACGGTTGTAGCGCCGGTATACGTGTTAGCGCCGGAGAGCGTCAGCGTTTTCGTTCCGCTTTTAGTCAAACCGCCAGATCCTGCAATTACGCCTGCGAATTCAGTATCCGAGCTGCTTTCTATTGTAATAGCGTTACCGTTATTGTTGAGAACGCCAGCGTTCGTACCGGAAAGATTGTACAGCGTACCGCCAGCGTTTAATTTCAGCGTTCCCGATTCAACCGTTGTCGAGCCGGTGTATTCAGGAGCTTTGTTTAACGTCTGCGTTCCTGTTCCGGTAATAACCAAAGCAATATTGCCTGTAATGGAACTCTGGAAATTTAAATCCCTGCCCGTTGTGTCAATCGTTAACGTTGACAGCGATTCTGTATTATTGTAAATGGAACCTTTATCGCCGTTGTTATACAGTCCGTTAAAGGTTTGACTGTATCCGTTCATATCCAACGTGCCATAGATTTTTGCCTGACCTGCGCTTGTTCCAAAAGCATTATCTTTGCCCAGTCTAACTCTGCCTTGATTAGAATAATCGTTATCATCACAGTTAATCACAATTTGTCCTGTAAATGAATTGTTTTCACAAGTTGTCGCCATGACAATCCAGTTAGATGTATTGTTAGCAAACGACAATTGACCAGAACCAGACAGAGAACCTGAAAACGTTGTATCGGCAGAATTGCTCAAAGTCAGAGTATTACCTCCAAATTTGACAGTTCCAGCGCCGGAAAGGTTACGCAGCGTACCGCCAGCGTCCAACTGAAGCGTACCTGCTTGAACAGTCGTCGAACCCGTATACGCAGGAGCCTTTTTGAAAATCTGAGTTCCTGTGCCATCGCCAGTTAAAACCAGACTCAGCGCGCCTTCAAATGAGCCTCCATAAACTTTACTGGCATTGCTATTGAGTTTCAATGTCAAAACAGAAGAGCTTGTCCCCTTAACTTTGCCTGCAGTAGTACTGTCGCTGTTAGCCACTCCAGCAAACGTTTGGCTGTACCCATTCATATCTAAAGTACCCCAAATTCTGGCTTCGCCAGCATTGGTTCCAAACGGATTGTTCGCGCCCAATCTCAGCAATCCATACGAACCGCTTTCATTGTCTGTATGTATAGAGCCTGTAAACGAATTATCTGTACAGGTTGTTGCAGCAATCACATATCCAGAATCGGTTTTTACATGGAATTTTCCAGCGCCTGTAATAGAGCCGGTTAGCGTCATATTTTCAGACCAACCGGACTTAAAAAAGGATTCTGAAACCAGGTTTAACGGAGCGCTGACTGTAACCGTTCTGCCATCGGTTGCGTTGCGTAACGTTCCGCCGCTGAGCGTAATTCCTTTGTCATAGCTGAAATTTGTGGTAACTCGCAATTCGCCGCCTTTGAGGTTAATTGCTCCATTGCCTGTCCAGGCGCCCTTAACTGTAACTGTACCAGAACTGATTGTAAGGTTGCCGTCAAGTCGGACAGCGCCGCCGTTTGTTTTAATTGACGTCCCGCCCGAAGCGGTGATTGCATTTCCCGTTGTTCCCAAAACCAGCGTACCGCCAGTCGCCGTCATGGCAGAAACGGGAAGGGCGCTGCTGGAGAACGTAAGCGTACCAGCAGAAACGGTCGTTGCGCCGGTGTACGTATTAGCGCCGGAAAGCGTCAAAGCGCCTGCGCCAATTTTCGATACCGTTCCTGAACCCGAAATTACTCCAGAATACGCTGCTGTATTTGTAATGTCAAAAATTGCGTCTGTAGTAATGTCTACTGTTGGAATCGTGTCATCAGTATACGTTTCCGCTTGAGCGAAAGAACTGACAAACAGGAGCGCCAGAAGAGCCA
>JAZMZV010000127.1:0-4161 GCA_045586185.1 Thermoguttaceae bacterium
GTCCCTGGGTGTCGACAACCGGAGCATTGCGAACGGGTCGCGCGTTTTTCGTCAGCGGAATTTCTTCAGGGAACGCCCAAAGACAATCGCTGGGGCGTTCTTTGTCCGGTCGAAGCGGTTCCGGCGGAAGCGGCGGCGGGACGTCGCGCTTGGGCGCAGAAACAGTTGACGTCGGTCTTTGCGGAATGCCGTACTTGTTGCGGTTCGACTGGCTAATAGGCTTCAATCCGGAATCGTCGTCTTCCGTACGCTTTGCTCGAACGCGGGATTCTCCTGGCATACGGTCTGGCGTTTCAGCCGGTCTGGGAGGAGTCGGCGGCGCGACAGACGGCGAAGGACGTCGAACCGTCGGATTTGTATTTTGCGGCGGAACCTGTGCACGCGGCTGGAATGTATATGTAACGCCGCCAGACGGTTTGGAAGCCGGCGGAGGCGTTGCTGGACGTTCCGGAGCCTTTGGCGGCTCTGGAGCTTTGGGAGGTTCTGGAGCCTTTGGCGGTTCCTGATGAACAACCGGAGCGGGCTTGGGCGGTTCCGGCGTTGAAGGACGCGGCGGTTCAGGAGCAGACGCAGCTGGTTTTTCGTCTGCCGGAGGCGTTGGCTGAAGCAGCGGGCGAGGCGGTTCAGAAACCGGCTTCATTGTTTCAACTGAAGGAGTCGGCGTTGCCGGACGCGGGGGCTGCGCTGGAGCTTGCGGCTGTGACGGAGCTTGCTGAACCGGCGCTTGCGGCTGAGCAGGAGCTTGAGGTTGAGTTGGCTGAGTCGGACTTGTCGGCTGCTGACCGTACGTATTGGGAGCTGGCTGTTGACCGTATCCGCCCTGAGCCGGCTGTTGTCCGTATCCATTTTGCTGGGGCTGACCGTATCCGCCTTGAGCGGGCTGCTGTCCGTATCCATTTTGCTGAGACTGACCGTATCCGCCTTGAGTGGGTTGCTGACCGTATCCGCCTTGATTCGGCTGCTGTCCGTACCCGGTTTGCTGGGGCTGACCGTATCCGCCCTGAGGCTGTCCATACCCGGTTTGCGGTTGACCGTATCCAGTTGGAGTCGTTCTGACGCTATTGGCAGGAATCCCGCCGCCTGCGGTTTGACCGTATCCCGGCTGCTGACCGAATCCGCCTTGAGTGGGCTGCTGTCCGTACCCGGTTTGGGGCTGACCGAATCCGCCCTGCGGCTGTCCGTAACGATTTTGAACCGGCTGTTGACCGTATCCGCCCTGGGGTTGTCCGTATCCCGGCTGACCGTATCCGCCTTGAGCAGGCTGCTGACCGTACTGATTGAATCCGCCCTGCGGCTGACCGTAAGCGCCCTGCCCTGGCTGCTGTCCGTATCCGGGTTGTCCGTATCCCGGCTGTCCAAAACCGCCCTGAGGCTGCTGGCCATATCCAGGTTGTCCGTATCCCGGCTGTCCGTATCCACCCTGAGCGGGCTGCTGACCAAACTGATTAAATCCGCCCTGCGGCTGTCCGTAGCCCGGCTGACCGCCGACCTGGCGGAAAATGCCGATTCCCGACGCCCGGCAGTTGGGGCACATCATCGGCGCGCTCATATTTTGAACCTGAAAACCACAACGCGTACACTGATATTGATTCATCTTTAATTTCTATACACGAAAAACTTGACAAAGCGGAACCTGCGCTGAATAATCTGTCACAGGCGTCCAACTATTATTTTTATGGAATTAATTCAAAGTTAAAAATTGACGATAAACGTTACAATTCGCTTATTGAACTTCAACTGCGGCGCGAGTGTAAACCTTTCCGTTGTCTCGCAAAACGACCCAGCCTTTGACTTCCGTAATTTCAACGCCGCGAGAGTTGGAGTTGTGACGTCCGGAGTCGAAACGCTGTCCGGTTTCGACCAGTTCAATTGTATTTTTGATTCCGTTCGCTTCGCACAAGGCGCAAACGTAATGAGCCAGCGCGCGTTCAAACGGATCAGCGCCCTGACCGCGTTTGGGATGCCATCGATAATACGCCTCGCCGATGTCCTGTAACAGACGCGGCATGCGTTCCGGCGTTGACGACTGGAATTCTATCATCGCGCCGATAAGCCCGGCAGAAGCGCGGTCGCCGCGAAGGAACCCGTCCAGCAATTCGTCGCGATAAACGCTCAGCGAGCCGTTGGCGCACAGATCCTGACCGAGAATAATTTTCATCAGCTGATCGCGGGAAATGCCGCCGGTAACCTTGGTTACCATCGTTTGAATAACCGGCGCGTGCTGCGGAGCCGGCTGCGGTTCCGGTTGAGGAGTGGGCGCCGGTTTGGGAACTTCTGGAGCAGCCGCAGCAGGTTGAGCTGAACCCGAGCCTTTCAAATTGGCAACCAGATAATTGACCGCGTCTGTAATTTTGCTGTCTAAAGCGTTGAACGCAACTTGAAGATTATGATTTTGA
Source organism: Thermoguttaceae bacterium (assembly GCA_045586185.1). GTDB lineage: Bacteria > Planctomycetota > Planctomycetia > Pirellulales > Thermoguttaceae > RUG11551. The sequence goes on from JAZMZV010000127.1 coordinate 2,397, forward strand.
GCGTCAAACAAACCGGCGATATGAGTTTCCGCTTCAGCAACGTCCTGCTTTGCAGCCGCATTCGGATTAGGCGCAGCGGCGCTAACGCCAGAACTCTGACCAAGTTTGGAACCCATCTCGTCAAGACGGGTCAGGACAGACTGAATCATGGTTTTCAGCGGAGACAAATCAACAGGCGCAGAACTCGCAGGCGCGGCTGACGCTTTTTTCTCTTCCTGTAAAAGATGGCTGGTAAGCTGCTTTTTCGCCTCGTCCATCAAACCGTTGATTTTATCCAGAGACGATGCAATATCAGACAAATTGGCGGTTGTATTTCCCGAGCCGTTAGGTGTATTAAACCCGGTACTGCCTGTTCCACTGGGCGTTGACGTAAATTCAAATGGCATAGTCGATAATTTGATAAGGAAAACGGGTTACATTTAAAACATTTCTCTTGCCGGACTCTCATCAAAGAACCCGACTCAACCCCTCTTTATAATATATAATATACTCTTATTAATAAATTTGCAATTCCCCTTCAGGGAAAAGATAGAAATTTTTCAGCAAAATTTTATTATTCTATATAGATTGGTAAAAATGAATATATTGACGATTAGATTCGGGTGAGCGCAAATTCCTTCTGCAATTACATACGGTTGAGACTGTTTGCGGGCGAGTCGCCTGCATAGAACCGCGCAGCGAACGAGCAACGCATGCGCCTCAAAAAAACGTCTCGCTACTCGCAACTCGCAACTCGCAACTTTTAAGGCGCTGTTAGCAGATAAGCCATAATCACTTGCATTCGATTCGCTTTTCGCGAAGAAGCATGCGGGTTTCGCCCTGGTGGACGTAATGGCAGTCGGTGCAGGATTCGATCCAGTTGGCGTCGTCCCAGCCCTTGGATTTAAGGTCTTGATGGAATCCTTCGAGCTTGACGCGTTTCTGCTCGACGTGGCATTTGGCGCAGGATTCCTGGACGGATTTCCAATGTCCGACTTCGACTTTGTCTCCGTCTTTGCGAACCTGATGGCATTTGGCGCACGGGTTGGCGACGTGTTCAAACTGATGCTGATAGAACCGTTTCCACGCTCGGGGACCGTTGTGCTCTTTTTCGTTGACGGCGACGACGAACTCGAATTCCTCTTCCCGCCCATCGTTTGCCGACATGTAAACGTAATGACGACCCGGCGACACGTTGAGCACGGCGAAACTGGCGGCTTTGCTCTGAACGTGTTTGCTGAATGAAATTTCCTCGTCGTCAAGATACAGTTCGTCAAACTGACCGCGAACGATCATTCCAATCTGCGAGCCGAGCAAAACGGACTCGTTGGGCGGGGTTACCAGCGTCTTTCCCGCCGGGAGCGGTTCAAACGGTTCTGCCGCCGCTTCGTCTGCCGACGTCTTTTGCATACAGAAAGCAAACAGGCAGGCGGACATAACGACAGCCGCTAACGATATAACAGTCAAACGTATTTTGTAACGAACGTTCATTTTTAATTCTCCGAAATATTATTTTACCGCAACCCAGGATTTCCGTTGTCGGGAGCTGGGAATGTTGAGTTCCTGACGGTACTTGGCAACCGTTCTTCGGGCGATGTCGAAGCCCTGCTTTTGCAGCGTTTCCGCAATGGCGTCGTCCGACAACGGCGAGGATTTGTTTTCTGCGTCGACCATCTCTTTGATTTTGGAACGGATAACCGCGTACGCGACGCCGTCGTCCGCCGTCTGACCGGCGCCGCCGAACGGCTCCGCGTTGGAAACGGACGCTGCCGACGCCGTCCCGCCG
>JAZMZV010000128.1:0-1843 GCA_045586185.1 Thermoguttaceae bacterium
CGTTACCGCGTTTGAATTAATCGCGGCGCCGTAATACTTCGTATAGTTTTTATCGAACGTAAAGACGGAGTTGGCGTCAGCCCCGTTGAGAGTTACGTTCCCGCCATGAATAGTTCCGCTGTCGTTGTTGGAAACATGGTTGCCGGAAAACAGAACGTCTTTGCCATTAATAGTGAGCGTAGAGGAGCCGTTATTGTTAAAAATCGCTCCGCCAAAGTTGCTCGCGCTGTTGTCTGTGAATTTAATCGTATTGCCGGTAATAGTCAGATCGTTATTGGTAAAAATTGCGCCGCCGCGGTTAGCGGACGAGTTTTTGTTGAAAATAATCGTATCGGCTTTAATCGTTCCAGCGCCGTTAACGGCAAGTCCGCCGCCGTAATACTTGGACGAGTTGGAATCGAAATTGATCTTTTTCGCGTCTGCGCTAAGGGACGTACAGTAAATCGCACCGCCGTAAGAATATTTATTAGAACTGGCGGTATCGTAATTGTTCGTGAAATTGAACGTTCCTGTTGTTAAAGTTAAAGCTTTACAGTTGATTGCGCCGCCATAGTATGCGCTGTAATTTTTATTGAATGTAACAACAGGGTTGACGCCAGTTCCAGTAATCGAAACGTTTCCAGAAATTTGGAGCGCGCCGCCGTCGTTGCCGGAGACGTGGTTTCCATCAAACGTAATTGAGTTGGCTTTCATTGAAAGATCGCCTGTTGTTACACGAATCGCGCCGCCATACGTTTTGGCAGAGTTGTTTGTAAAGTTGATAGAGCCGCTTTCCATCGTGATTCCATTTGAGCAAATCGCGCCGCCGGCTGCCGCAGGCGCTGTGTTGCCGGTCATGGTTACGTCGCCGTTGAACTTGATGGTGTATTTGCCATCGCCTTCCTGACGAATTCCACCGCCGTCCGACCCTGTCGCTTTGTTATTGGTAAAAGTTGTATCGCCATTAAAAGTCAGATTCCCCCAAACGTGAACTGCGCCGCCCCAGCTGCCAACGGAGTTGCTTTCAAAAAGGCTGTCGCCATTGATAGTTGCTGGAATCTGCGTGTTCTTCTGACCAACGTTGATAGCAGAACCGCAAGTTTTTGCATAGTTGTTTTTGAACGTAATAACGTCGTTGTCGGCAACGTTAATCGTCAAAGAGCCGCTTTGCGATACGTTAATCGCGCCGCCGCGGTATTCACCCGATCCCGTTCCTTCAGCGCGGTTGCCGTCAAAGACGACGCCGTTTGACGCGTTGATGTTCAACGTTCCGCTGTCGAACCCGAAGACTGCGCCTGTGTATTCCGTTTCCTTGAACCCTGTAAAGGAGACGTTGTCCAACGTTATGTTCATCGTCAGCGCCGGGCTGGCATGGAAGACAACGCCGATGCATTGGGTTATAACAGCTTCGTTTCCCTGATAGTCCAGATCTTTGAGCGTAATGTTGTACGTTTTCGCGCCGTCGTTGAAGTTGTAGAATCGGGTTGTACCTGCGTTAATCGTCTGCTTTACGCCGGGCGTTGCCGACTGAATTGTAAACGAGGTAATCGGATTGCCGTAGCTTACAGCTTGAGTAGCCGTGCCGGAAATCTTGATAACGTCGCCTGCTGCCGGCCCGCCGTTATCGCCAGACTTTTGAACCGTGCCGACGTCCGTACCGGAAGCCGTCAAATCACCTGCGGCGTTGAAACGCTCGACAACGTCTGCCATCGCGCTTGATGACAAACCGACAACTGCCGCCGTCATAACCGCTATTGCCAAGAAACCGTAAACTAAACTGCATCGATTTTTATTCATGAATTTTGCTCCTGTCGGCGCATTGATTTAAGGTTGTAATATATCAACTGGATACGTGTATAATACT
>JAZMZV010000129.1:0-44294 GCA_045586185.1 Thermoguttaceae bacterium
CGTAGAAGAAGCAGTTGCAGGAGACGTTGATGGCGTCTGTGACATTGTTGACGCCGTGGGCCGTGTGGTGGGCACAGTAGAACGTGTGGTCGGAGTAGTAGGTATAGGCATGGGTGTTGACCTGTTTGACCTGAAACGAGCTTTTTTCAGACGTCTGGGAATTGTACTTGACGATTTCCAGCGACGTGGCGTCGTTCGGGTTTTTGAAGTCCGGGAACAACTGCGCTCCCAAGCCGCTGTCGACGCTTTGAGCGGTCCGAATCGGGCGATTGACATACCAGCTGGCGACAGCCGCCGCGACAGCCAGAATAACGAACAGCAATGTTTTCTTGAATTCTTTCATTTTAATATCTTCTGATTATTTGATTTGGCAACGTTGAATTACGACTTGAAACGAGCGAGCGTCAGTTTTTTGTAACAGACGTTTTGCGGCGCCGCTTTTTGCTGACGCCCTCGTATTCGTCCAGACGCCGTTTGATATAAACTGCGATCGCGATAATCAGCGGCAGAATCGGCGGCAGAATTACCGCCAGCAGCTTGCATTTGTCCTGCGCCCGGTTGATTTCCGTTCGCAGTTCCGTTTCCAGACGCTGAGTCTGCTGTTCCTTGTCACGCTCAAACTGCTGTTTTTGCGCTTCAAATCGTTTGTTCAAATCGGCGGAGAAGAGTTCCACGCGCTGCAAAACCTCCTGCTGATCCAAACCCTGTTCCCGAATCTGGCGGTTGAGCTTTTGCGTTTCCTCCTCAATGCGTTTCTTTTGGTTCTCGACGTTTTTGTCGTACTGCGCCTGCAGAGCCGCGACGTCTTTTTCTTTCTTTTCCCGCGCCTGACGAGTGAGTTTGTTAATCAGCGTCAGCGTTCGATGTTCCGGTCGATGAGAGCGAATCCGGCAGAACGACTCGTCGCCGGCGACAAGGTCAATGACGTTGAGCACGAACGCGACGTTGTCGAACTTGAAGTCCTCGTCCAGAACCTCGTTGCGGAGGCTGAAAAAGGCGTCGTGAATCAGGTCAAGGTCTGCCGTCAAAATCACGTTGACGTTGTCACGGACGGCGGGCTTTTTCTCTGCCGGTTTGTCGGCAGCGTCTTTGTCTGACTTGTCAGCCGCAGCGGCTTCAGCGACGGGGCGTTTCCAGTTCTTCCCTTTAATCCAGGCGGAGACGATCAAATCGCCGTGTGACGGGTTGGGCTTCGCGTTGAGATCGATGCCCGCGCGAGATCCCATGCGGTTAATCTTGAACAGCTTTTCTCCGGGAACGAATCCCGCCTTCGGACCGGTGCGGAGCAGAAAACTCTGTTCCAGATTGCGTCCGGTTTCGCCGGCGTTCTTTTTGACGTTGTCCATCAGAGCAATCGAGCCGGGGAACGGCAGAAGAACCCGCTGCAGCCACTGCGTCGCCGCCGTAGACCCGTTAAACGGCTGCGGTTCGCCTGCGCCCTGATCGATGAAAATAAAGTAGGCGGGAATTTCCGAGAATCGCGGAATGGGGTTGTACGCCTGATAGACGCACCCGTTGCCGTCAAACTCCACGCCGAGCAAATCCCACAGCTGAGTTATGTCTCCCTTGGGCGGCGCCTGCTGCTGCATCATCATCGCCAGCATCGGGTTGCCCTGCGGAAATCGCGGTTCGGACGTGCCGGGAATCGTATCGGCGGCGAAGTACGAAAGCGGGTCTTCAAAAATCGCCGTGGGCGTACCCGCCTCAACCGCTTCGATGAAATTCTTCATTTCGTCCGGCCCCAGCGACGACGGCTGAACGCAAATCAGAGCGTCCCAGTCCGCCGGATTGATTTTCTCTTTGGGGTCGACGGACTCGACGTTATACGTCAGTTTTAATTCCTCAATGATTTTCCAGTCGGGAGACGGACGCATGGCTGCGAAATCAATTCCGCTGAAAAGCTGAACGTCCGTCTGAACGACTCCGATTCGCTTGCGCTGTTTTTTCGACACCGTCGCCAGCGCGCGTGACAGCTCGTAGTCTACCGACATGCCGGGGTCAATATACGGGATAATCACCTGTTCCACGCCGGAAGAAAACACCGCCGCCAAGTAGATGTCTTCAGTCGTCATGATAGACCGCGAAATTTCCGCCACCCGTTTGGGTCGAATTCCGTACTGCTTTTCCGCCAGGAGAGCTTCGTCGGTCAGCGGCTTGATGTAATGAATATTGACGTCGAACCGCTTGCCGCCGCGGGAGCTGATTTCATGCAGAAGACGCTCCATCTGCCCTTTGGACTGCACGTAACGCTGCGGGACGTCCGGGGAAATATACGCGTCGATTTTAACCGGACGAGTCGGCTCGATGGAATCGATGAGCCGTTTGGTTTCCGGCGCCATCGAATTGAGCCGTTCTTCCGTCAAGTCCAGCTGAAGGTCGTAACTCTTGAACAGCCCCGCCAGCCCAACGACAATAACGAACAGACAGACGGCGCGGACAGTGTAATTAATCGCTCGAACCCGGGCGTTGGCGCCGTCCGCCCAATGGCGCCGGGAAATGAGAATCATGCAGACGTACAGAGCCGCGGCAGCGCAGCCGACGAAAAATATCGTCGAGGAAAGGGAGAACAGTCCGCGTCCAAACGGCGCGAATTGTCCTGAATAGCTCCAGTCGGCAAACAGACGTCCCCAATTCTGGGAAAACAGGTTTGAACTCCAAACGGCAAACGTCAGCGGCGCGTTAAACGCCACGCCAAAAATATACGCCATGGTCAGGTTGGATGTAACAAACGACGCCGCCATCCCGATAGCGCACATCGTTACGCCCAAAAGCCAGTACCCGATAAACGTCGCGATAAACAGCCCCAAGTCCGGATTGCCCAGCCATTCCAACTCGCACAGCAGGCAAATCGCCGCGAAAAGCAACGAGACGGAATAAATCCCAATCGCCGCCAGAAACTTCCCGACGGTGATGTCGAAGTCCCGCGCTGGCAGCGTCAGCAGCAGCTCGTCCGTTCCCCGCTGACGTTCTTCCGCCCAAACGCTCATCGTAATAGCGGGAATGAACAGGAGCATAATAAACGGATAAATGTTGTTGAGCTGTCCCAGGTTGGCGAGGTTCATATTGAAGAACTCCGCCGGCCAGAACGCGGAAAACGCACATAAAAGCACGAATACGCAAATAAACACGTACCCGGTTGGGCTGGAAAAGTAAGCGAAAAAGTTTCGCTTGAATACGGCTTGAGCTGCGTGGAAATTCATGGTTATTAAAAGTTGCGAGTTGCGAGTTGCGAGTTGCGAGTTGCGAGATTAAGGGATTGGTATTTGTGAAGTGGTAAGTGGTTAGTGGTTAGTGGTTAGTGCGAACGACGCTTTGCGTCAACTCCTCACTCCTAACTCCTAACTCATGGTTACTTTGTTAATTCGCTAAACTGATCTTCCAGCGTCTTTCCGTCTTTGGTCAGTTCGTCGACGGAGCCGTCGAAAACGAGGCGTCCTTCGTTGATAAACAAGACCCTGTTTGCCATGGCGGTTACTTCCTGCAAAATGTGAGTTGACAGCAGAATCGTCTTGGTTTCGCCTAAAAGTTTGATGGTTTCCCGGACGTCGTGAATCTGGTTTGGGTCAAGCCCGGCGGTCGGCTCGTCCATGATCAGAACGTCCGGCTCGTGCAGCAGAGTCTGCGCCATGCCAACGCGCTGTCGATACCCGCGGGAGAGTTTCCCGATCGGCTTTCCGATAACCTCGCCCAGCTTGCACAGTTCGATTACCTTTTCCATCTGACGCTTTAAGACTTTGGCGTCCATGCCGCGGGCGCGCCCGAAGAACGTCAGCAAAGACCGCGGGGTCATGTCATAGTACAGCGGTCCGTTTTCCGGGAGATAGCCCAAGCGCTTCGCCCCTTCAACGCGCTGGGTTGACATGTCAAAACCGGCGATTTTCGCCGTCCCGGACGACGGGGAGACGTACCCGGTCAGCATTTTCATAGTCGTGCTTTTTCCCGCTCCGTTCGGACCGAGAAAGGCGACGACTTCGCCTCGGCGTATGGAAAAACTCACGTCAGCCGCCGCCGCGAAATCTCCGTAGTATTTCGACAGCTTATCGGCTTGAATCATTAAGTCGGACATGGCTTATTTAGTTAGGAATTAGATGTAGGCGAGCCGGGGTGCGTAAGCCCCCGGTAGGCGACGATAATTCGTCGCCTATGATTAGGAGTTGAGAGGAATAATACGTATTCCTGTTCCTCATATTTTTATATTATACTCATTCAAAAGATTCTTGCAAGGGCGCCGAGACGCTTAATATCTTTCTTCTCCCCCCCACTGGAAAGTTTTTTTATTTTAGAGTATAATAGAAGAAATCGTTAGAAGAACGTTGTAAGATTTCTCAACGGAGTCATAACCATGAAAAATCGAATCGCTTTATTGCTGTTGGCAATTCTTGTTGTTTTGGGAACGCAAGTTTCCTTTGGACAAAGCGTCAATCGTCCTTTGACCCAACAGCGCGGAACGAAGGGGTATCCGAACATTGTAATATTCTGCGCTGACGCGCTGGGCATTTCCGACCTGGGCTGTTACGGCTCGGAAATCAAGACGCCGGCTATCGATAAAATTGCCGCTCAGGGCGTTCGATTTACTCAGTTTTATAACAGCGGTTCTGCAACGTCAACGCGGGCGTCTCTGATAACGGGGCAATATCCGCACAACGCCGGGCTGGGATACAAGCTTGTCAACCTGGGCATGCCGGGCTATCGTGGAACGCTTAATGTTGACACGCCGACGCTGGCGGAGCTGCTTAAAGTTCAAGCGGGATATCAAACCATGATGGTTGGCCGCTGGGGACTTTGCATAGACCACGACAGCAAAGGAGGTCAGGCTTTTAACTGGCCCAACAATCGCGGTTTTGATTTCTTTTACGGCACGACTGCTCTGTCAGACAACCAGTTTAATCCCGCCACTCTTAAAATGGGCGATAAGCCGTTCCCTGCTCAGGGACAAAGTTATTATTATATGGACGCCGTCGCCCGGTACGCGGGAGATTTTCTCAACGAGGCGTCAAAATCGGTCAAGCCGTTTTTCCTGTACGTCGGTTTGCCGGGTCCGTACATGCCGCTTCAGATTCCCACTTCTGAACTGAGAAGCCTGAGCGGATATTATACAATCGGCTGGGATCAGGTTCGTCAAAGCCGCTATAAACGCATGCTTGCCATGCACACCATAAACCCAACGACCAAACTTACCCCTCGAGATAAAGACGTTCCTGAATGGGGAATTATGGGTCCGTACGTTCGATGGCAGTCGCTCCGTATGGACGTCTACGCCGCTCAGGTTCAAGCCATGGACAGAGCCGTCGGGGAAATTCTTAACGCCGTTCAGATGGCAAGCAGAGGTTCTGACACGCTGATTATATTCGTGTCCTCATCTGGAGCAAACGCGACGGAACTGCCGGAAGGTTTCAAAGGTTCTCAGTACATGTCTCCCAGAACGAGATCCGGTCAGCCGGTTTTGTCGGGCAACAATCCTCGCATTGCGCCGGGAACGGAACAGACGTATCAGTCCTACGGCGTCCCTTGGGCTAACGTCAGCAACACGCCGTATCGCGGCTATGCTGAAGACACCTACGAAGGCAGCCTGGCGTCGCCGTGCATTATCTCCTATCCGAGAATGGTTACTCCCGGTCGCGTTACCCATCAGGTTGGGCACGCTATCGACATTGTTCCTACAATTTTGGATATCGTCGGCGTTTCCTATCCGGCAAGCGTCAACGGATACAAAGCCCCGCCTCTGCCTGGCATAAGCCTCAAGGGCGTTTTCCAAATGAAGACCAAAGAACATCCCCCGCTGTTTTGGGAATACAAAGGCAATATTGCCATTCGTTCCGGAAAATGGAAGCTGGTCGCCCAGTACAATCCCGCTGGGGAAGATCAGCGAGAATGGGAACTGTACGACATGGAAACAGACCGGGCGGAATCCAACAACCTTATCGGCGATTACGGCTCCGTCGGTCAGGAACTCTTCCGCGACTATTCCAGCTGGGCGAAGAAAAACAACGTTCGCGGCTGGAAAGAGGTTTCGGAAAGAATCAAAGCCGTTCAAAAGCGAGCAGTGAAAAACGCAGGGAAAAGAGATTAGGTTTAATTCGGAATGCGGAATTACGCAAGCGCTGCTCAAAGTCAACTCCTTACAACTAACAACTAACCACTTACAACTAACTTCAAATGGCTAAACAAAAAAACAACTGGTACATCGGCATAGACGTTGGCGGCACCAAGATTCAGGCGTCGCTGTGCAAGGAATGCGGCGTAGTCGTCGCGTCAGCTCGAGAAGCGACTCCCCGCGAAGGAACGCCGGACGATACGATTAAAGCAATCGTCTCTGCCGTTTCCAAGGCGTTGGCGGAAGAGGACAAAAGTCTTAAAGACCTCACCGCGGTCGGCATTGCTGTGCCGGGCGTAGTTGACCCGATGGGCAACGTCGTCGGCACGCCGAACATGAACCTCGGCGGCGTCAAGCTCAAGTCGATTCTGGAAAAGAAGCTCGGCGTTCCCGTCTCAATCGGCAACGACGGCAACCTCGGCGCGCTGGGAGAATCCTGGGTCGGTTCCGGACACGGTTCCAAATCGATTATCAGCATCTGCGTCGGGACGGGAATCGGCAGCGGAATCGTTATCGACGGTCATCTTCTTCCCGGAGCGTGTGACGCCGCTGGCGAAATCGGTCACATGCACGTCCTGGACGACGGTCCAGAATGCGGCTGTGGAAACCACGGCTGCTTTGAAGCTATCGCTGGGCGTCTGGCTATCGAACGCGACATTCGCGCTGCGTTAGACAAGGGCGAAACGTCGATTATTTCCGAGCTCATGGCGCAAAAGGGCGGTACGATTAAATCCGGGTCGCTCAACACGGCGTTAAGAAGCGGCGATGCGCTGGTTACGAGAATCGTTACAAAGGCGGCTGTCGTTATCGGGCGCGTCTGCCGGTCGGTTCGGCACCTGATCGACCCGGAAACGATTATTCTCGGCGGCGGACTGATGGAAGCCTGCGGCTGGTTCCTTATGCCGATTATTCAAAAGGAAATCGAAGACGACCATCTTATCGCGTCCAAACGAAAACGGGAAGTCGTCTACTCCAGCCTCGGCGACGACGCGGTTGTTTTCGGCGCGCTCGCTCTTGCCAGAACGGACGTCAAACGTTCTCCTTTCGACGCTGCGTTTAACATTCTGCCGGAATACCCGGAACTGAAAATCAATTTAGACGGCGCCATCGAAGGCAAAAAGAAGACGTGGAAAGAGCCGTTCTATATTCGCCCTGACGGCAAAGAGAAATCCTGGAAAACGTCCGAAGCCCCAACGCCGGACGACATCGCCAGCGTCATTTCTGGCGGCGTTGAATGTCTGTTTGTCGGTTCCAAATCCGGATCCGTCCTTTCAGACGAATGTAAAGAATTCCTCAAGCAGCGCAACATTCAATGGAAAGAAGACAGCGTTGTCAAGACAATTCAAAGTTACAACAAATCGACAGCTCGCCGCGCAGTTATTTTCGCGTAGAGCGAAAATTAGGCAGTAGGCAATAGGCAGTAGGCAGTAGTGAGCTTAGACTATTGCTCCAATCCGTTTATACTTACCACTTACAACTTACCACTTACAACTCATGATACTAGACGGCAAAGCCCTTGCGGCAACCCTTCGTTCAGAAACAGCGCAGGAAACGGCGCAGTTTATTCAGCAAACCGGCGTTACTCCGTGTCTGGCGGCGATTCTCGTCGGCGACGACCCGGCAAGTCAGGTCTACGTTCGCAACAAGGAAATCGCGTGTCAAAAAGCGGGAATTAAAAGCGTGTTACACAAACTCCCTGCTGAATCGACTCAGGAAGAACTCGAAGCTCTTATCGACAAGCTCAACGCAGACCCGGAAATTTCCGGCATCCTCTGCCAGCTGCCGCTGCCCAAGGGACTCAACGAAACGGCGATTCTGGATCGCATTTCTCCTGACAAAGACGTCGACGCGTTTCACCCGGAAAACGTCGGGCGGATTCTTCAGGGGCGTCCCCGATTCCTGCCCTGCACGCCCGCGGGAATTATGGAATTGATTCGTCGAAACAACATCGAAACCAAAGGGAAAAACGCTGTCGTACTGGGCAGAAGCGATATCGTCGGCAAACCGATGGCTGCTTTGCTGATGCAAAAGGGAGTAGACGCCACCGTTACGGTCTGTCACAGCAGAACGAGCAATCTGGCAGACGTAACCCGCGCGGCAGAGATTCTCATTGTCGCCATTGGAAAACCAAAGTTCGTTACCGCCGACATGGTTGGCGACGGCGCGGTTGTCATTGACGTTGGCATCAACAGAACGGAAAGCGGTCTTGTCGGCGACGTCGATTTTGACGAGGTTAAAGACAAAGCGTCGGCGATTACCCCGGTTCCCGGCGGCGTCGGTCCGCTGACAATCGCCATGCTGTTACAGAATACGCTCACGGCGGCGAAACAGCAGCTGGAGAAATGAGCAATTGACAATTAGCAATTAGCAATTTCGCTTCGCGCTCCCCAGTTGGTTATGAGCGGGTAAGTCCGTACACGGGCGGCGAGGCGCCGCTCCCGATCCGCGCTGCCGCGCGAGACGTATTATATCTGCTCCCGTTGGTCGCTTGCTCTTTCCTTACTATATTTTTAAGCCGCAAAGAACGCATAGTTTTAAAACTTCGCGAACATCCTCCGCATCTCCGCGCCTCCGCGTGAGACATTTACCGGGAACTGACGTTCCCGGCTCGCCGATCGCTTTGCGCTAATTGCTAATTGAAAATTGCTAATTGCTAATTTACTTCTCCTTCTTCTTCATCTGATTTGAGATAATATCGGAGACAGAATCGTCAAAGGACGCGGAATCTTCTTCCATTGCGGGTTCCATAGCGGGAGCTGCCATTTCAGCAGCGGGAGCAGCGTCCATTTCCATAGCGTCGGCGTATGCCGGTACAGGAGCCGCAGCGGCGGGAGCCATTTCTCGGAGCATTTCCATACGAGGCGCTCCTAACGCTTCCATTCTCGGCGCAGCCAGACGTCTGCTATATTTAGCTCCAGACGCTCTGTCGGCGGCAATGCGCGCTTTGCGTTCCGCCTCGATTTTCTTGGCGTTCTCCGCCAACCACGTATCGCGTTTTTTCGACAGATCGAGAATCTTCGCGTTCAATTCCGCTCGTTTGGCGGTCTTTTCCTTGACGACCTTTTCAAGCTCTTCTTTGGAAAGCCCCTTCATGTCTTCCGGCAGATACGCTTCTTCGACGGCTTCGAGAGCCATGTCGTCGTCCGCCAGCGACTGAACGAGGTCGCCTTTGCCCTGAACGGCGCGTCCTTTGGACTTAACGTTGAACGCAGCGCGAGACGCGTTGGATACGACGTCGGCGCTTTCCGCTCGTCGGAGCTTGCCGAGAACGGCGGCTTGCGTTTCCATCGAGCCGTACGGAATAACCGTCGAGGAAAGTTCCTTGGTCAGCGACGCGATTTCGTCGTCGTACGGCGTGCGAATGACAATCATGCCTCCGGTCTGGGCGATTTGAACAAACTGCCCTTCGCTCTTCTTGGCGATGTCCTGCCAGATGGGCGTAGTTGAATAATCGTTCCCGCACTGAACCGTGTTGATAATAATGAACTTTTCCATGGCGAGCTTGCACGTTTCCGGATACTTGACGTCGTCTTGATAGTCCATATGAGGCGGACAGTCGCCAACGAGGAAAATAACCCGGTAAACGTTCTGGTCAGCAGGCGACCACGACATCTTTGTAACGGCTTCATTGAGAGCCTGGTTGACGGACTCCGGCGAGTCGCCGCCGCCCGCCGCTCTAAAGGACTGCAATTTGGCGTAGACCGCGTCGATATCGTCGGTCAAGTCCATGAGTTGAGTAACGTATTCGTCGCCCCGGTCGCGATAGGAAATCAACCCGATTTTGATTTCCGGAGCAGGGTCCTGAGAGATAATCGAATTGGCGATCGACCAGATTTTCTGCTTCGCGCCTTCAATCAGCCCGGACATCGACCCGGTGGAATCGAGAACAAACACGACTTCCGCCCGCGGCGTTTCTTTCTTCTCGGCGGCGGGTTTTTCTGCCGGTTCAGATTCCGGCTTAGGCGCATCCTGGGCGAACGCTGAACAGGTCGCCAAGACGACAGCCAGGGCAAACAAACAATGGAAAACTCTTTGACGCATAGTTTTTTCTCCTTTGAGGTCAAATGGTTCTATCGATAACTTCACACCTATTGTTGAGCTTCTAGCTCCTAGCCGCTAGCTTCCAGCTATTTTTTTGTGGGCTTTAGCATTAAGAACTGAAAACATCCAGGCTAACAGCTAGCAGCTTATAGCTAACAGCTTCTCTCACACTCTGACAATTATTACGGATGAACGCTCAATTTGCAAGGGACTTTTTTGCGTTTTTTTCAGAAAAACCCGGTTCCGGCAAAATTGCCGGAAGAAATCAGTCGTTTTTTATCGATTTCAGGGGGTAAACCATTGAAAAAATTTCTCAGTCGAGTAAAATTTGGGCTGTTTCATTTCGAAACGCGCGTTAAAAGAATGTATAAAACCGCCTTTGAACAAAAGACGATTTGTTGTTCACCCCCCCCAATTTTTTACGAAAGGTAGTTTTCATGTCGCAGTATTCAGATGACGTATTGGCAAAAGTAATCGCCCGCAACCCGGGAGAACCCGAATTCCATCAGGCCGTCAAAGAAGTTTTGATGTGCGTCGCCCCGGTTTTGGACAAACGCCCGGAACTGATCAAAGAAAAGATCGTCGAACGTTTGGTTGAACCGGAACGTCAGATCATCTTCCGCGTTCCGTGGGTTGACGACAAAGGCGAAGTCCAGATCAACCGCGGTTTCCGCGTTCAGTTCAATTCCGCCATCGGCCCGTACAAAGGCGGCATTCGTCTTCACCCGTCCGTTTACCTCGGAATTATCAAGTTCCTGGGATTTGAACAGATCTTCAAAAACGCTCTGACAACCACGCCCATCGGCGGCGGCAAAGGCGGTTCTGACTTCGACCCGAAAGGCAAGTCCAATCGCGAAGTCATGTCCTTCTGCCAGTCCTTCATGACGGAACTGTTCCGTCACATCGGACCTGATACAGACGTTCCCGCTGGCGACATCGGCACCGGCGCCCGCGAAATCGGATATATGTTCGGACAGTACAAACGCCTTACCAACACGTTCACCGGCGTTCTGACCGGCAAAGGCCTGCAGTGGGGCGGATCGCTGGCTCGTACAGAAGCCACCGGTTACGGCCTGGTTTACTATACCACCCGCATGCTTCAGGATGCGGGCACGGACTGGACCGGCAAGCGCGTTCTTATTTCCGGTTCCGGCAATGTTGCCATTTACGCCAACCAGAAAGCGACCTCGCTCGGCGGAAAAGTCGTCGCCATGTCTGACTCCAACGGATACATCGTTGACGAAAACGGCATTGACCTCGCTGCGATCAAGGAAATCAAGGAAGTTCGCCGCGGACGAATCAAGGAATACCTCGACGTTCATCCGGAAGCCTCTTATACCGAAGGCTGCAAGGGAATCTGGACGGTTCCAGCCGACATCGCCCTGCCGTGCGCTACTCAAAACGAAATCGACGGCGAATCCGCTGCCATCCTCGTTCGCAACGGCGCGAAATTCGTTGCTGAAGGCGCTAACATGCCCTCCACCCCGGAAGCCATCTCCACGTTCCTTGACGCCGGCATTCCGTTCGGTCCCGCCAAGGCTGCCAACGCTGGCGGCGTTGCCACGTCCGCTTTGGAAATGTCCCAGAACTCCATGAGACTGCACTGGACGTTCGACGAAGTCGACGCCAAACTGCACGGAATCATGAACAGCATTTACGATCAGTGCACCGCCGCCGCGGAAGCCTACGGACAGAAGGGCAACCTCATGGCTGGCGCGAACATTGCTGGATTCGTCAAAGTCGCCGACTCCATGCTGGCGCACGGCGTTGTCTGATAAAACATCCGTTCTGATAATTCAGAAACTATAGAGAATCCGGGAGCTTCGGTTCCCGGATTTTGTTTTTAAGGGGAGTCAAAAACGGGGGAGACGGTCTGGATTATGATAATAATCAACGTCCGTCCGTTTTCTCTGGTTTGTACTGCTGGAGAGAAAAACTTTTTTAGAAAAATCCCTGCTCCCCCCCTTGTCTAAAAAGACAAAAGGAATATACTGTAGCGTGTTATTTGAACAGCAATTTGTTCAAACAGCAAACATGCGCCTCTAGCTCAATTGGATAGAGCATCGGTCTACGGAACCGAAGGTTACAGGTTCGAATCTTGTGAGGCGTAAATTTAAGCCTTGCGTTTTACCGCAAGGCTTTTTTGTTTCTTGTAAAGACTCTTTATTTTAAGGTCTTGCAACCGCTGCCAAAAGTCTTAATCTTTTCCTTTGTAGAATTTCTTGACGCGTTTGAGGCAGTCGATTCCAGACATGGACAGGACGTCGTTGAGGCATTTCATCGCCAGGTGATCTTCTGGAAGAATTGCGTGGTTGCGTTTAACAGACGTGATGCACATGTCCATTCCCAGCGGGATGGTAATCGTCAAAAAGGCGCTTTCCAACGCGCTTTTAATTGCCATGCCGTCAGGTCGCTTGGAGGGCAGCATGACGGTGAAGTTGCTCAAGCCGCCGGAGAAGTGAACGCCCTTGAGGGATTCGTCCGCCTGAATGAGCTTCATGGCGTCGACCAGGCGGCGGAAGTTGTCTTCCATATCGGAGCCGATCGGGGCGATGCCGGGGTCGATAATGCAGTCGTCAATGGTGGATCCAGGGCAGGATTCCAGGAATTGTTCAACGAGTTTTTTCGCAGCGTTGTACGTCTCTTCTGCCGTATGACACGGGGCGCCGGCGCCGTCTACGAGCTGTTCGCTGGAAAGCAGAATCGGACGGAACGGCTGAATCTCGTACAGTTTGAACATTTCCGTTCTCATCGGGGAGACGGAATTGAGAATCGGCTTCATTCCGTTTGCCTTTGCCGGGTCGTAGGTTTTCAAGCCCGCTTCCGCCTGAGCGTAATCCGGGGAGTCGATAGACAGCGGCTTGCTGGAAACGGTTTGAATCTCGGCAATCATCTTTGCCAGCAGGTCGGCGGAACGCGGCCCGACGTTGACGTCTAAATAGGCGGCGCCGGCGACGTCCTGCATTTTAGCCAGCTCGAGCAAACCGGCGATGTCGCCGTTGTCGTACATCTGTTGAGTGGAGGGAACGGAGTTGTTAATTGATTCTGCAATAACGGAAAATCCTGGTATCATGATAGTTGCGAGTTATGAGTTGCGAGGAATTGACAGCGGGGATCAGGAAACCATTGTCCTTAATCCCTGTTGTTTAACTATTAATTTACTGAAACAATTCTTTATAGAATTTTTCAATAATGCTTTTGAATGCTTCGCGCTCTTCCGGGGTAATAACCGCGATGAGCTTGTTGACCTGAACGGTCATTTCCTGATGAATGACGTCGAAAATCTGCTGACCGATTGCAGAGATTCTAATGCATACGGCGCGGCGGTCGTGCGGATTGATTTCCCGTTCCAGAAAACCTCTCTGCACCATGGATTCTACCAGTACAGACGCGGCGGGGACGGTGATGTTCATCCGTGCAGCCAAATCTTTCAGATTGACGCCAATCGGATTGAGTTTGGTCATGGTAATAACGGCAAAGAGCGTTTTTTGTTGTCTGACAGACAACGACTCTAAAAGCGCTACGTTCTTTTTGGCAGACGTTGCCAAACCCTTTTGGGACAGCTTGTCGACTATCTCAAAAAGCAGCATAAATGTTTCGTCAAGAGGTTCTTTTACCATAGCGGCGATTCCTAAAATAATAATTTCAAATTCAAAATATATAAAATATAATAACAGTTAAAAGCCTTTTTGTCAATGGATTAGACGTCAATTTTTCAATTTATTTCAAAAAATCTACTTAATCTCTCTTTTCAAGAGCTGTTTTTTTTAATATAATAGCGAAGATATGACGAATATAAAGACTGATAGGACTTTATCGTTTATATGGTTTGTATCATTTATTCTGATTTTATGACAGTTTGACTGCCGTGGAATTTTCCCAAGGAATATAATTTTATATCTGGAAATTCGATAGTGAGTTGTCGTCAGAATTAGCAAACCGATTTACCCAAACATCAAATTTTATCCAACATGACAATGAGAATATTAGAATCATTATTTCAGCGATTGTTTTTTATGATCGTGGTTTTGTCGCTCTCCTTCGCATTTTATGCGACGAGTATTGCTCAAGACGAACTCCCGCCAGTACCGACGTTTACGCCTCAAAGCTCTCCGTCGGTCGATACGCTGCCTCCGCTTCCTGGCAGGGATAATTATCCTGCGCAGAACGTTGTCCCAACTCCTTCGCTTTCGGCAGCGCCGTCAAATGCAAACGTTGAAATAACAGCGGATCAGCAATTCCAGCAGAACTTCCGAAAGCCGTTTGTCGGACAGATTCACGGGTACTGGCCGCCGTCGTTTGAAACGGTTCAGCCTGTCAGCGCTCAGACAACGTTAGTCGACAACTCCGTTCCCTCTGTCGCCCCGATTACGCCTTCCGTTCCCGACCTCCCGCCGCTTCCCAATGAACCGGAAAAGGCGTCTGTCAATCCGCCGGTGGCTCAGGTTCCCGTTATTGGCGTTCCTGGACCCAGACAATACCAGCAGCCTAATCAGCCTGTAAATCCTTATCCTCCGACTAATCCCAGCGTTCCTCAAGTTCCGCAAAGTCAGCCGTATTCATCTCCGGTCATCGCTCCAGTTCAGCCGCCGCAGGCATCGGTGTCTCCGATTCCTCAGCAGCCGGCGCCTGTTCAAGCGCAAAGCTCTGAATACATGTTTAACGGCGGGAGCATCTGCCCGCTGCATATCCGTCCAACCAAACCGGGCGAACACCCGATGGCGGCGTTGATCCCGTGGGCAACGGAAGGTCTTCAGACGTTTAATTCCAAAATCAAGGATTATTCCTGCGTCATGATTAAACGCGAAAGAATTAACGGTCAGTTGCAGGAAACCAGCACACTGTATATGAAAATCCGGGAACAGCCGTTCAGCATCTACGTAAAATACCTCAAACCGGATAAAAAAGCTGGCGTCGAAGCTTTGTATCGCAAGGGATATCACAACGATCAGCTTTTAGGACACGACGTCGGATTCAAGGCGATGGCTGGCTCTTTGTGGCTTGACCCGAACGGTCGATTGGCGATGGCTGGTCAGAAGTATCCCATTACCGACGGCGGCATTCCAAACCTCGTTCGCAAGATGATGGACACGGTCCGGCTGGATATGAAAAACGACCCGGAGGGCAAAGAAACGTTGGTTAAATTTGTCGAAAATGGCGGAGAAATCGACGGTCGTCCATGCATTCGCGTTGACGTTATGCACCCCGTCAAACGCTCCTGCTATCGATTCCATCGAGCGGAGATTTATCTCGACAAGGAATGGGGCATTCCGGTTCGATACGCCGCCTGGATGTGGCCGGCAACGCAAGGCGGAAGACCCGTTTTGGACGAAGAGTTTACGTATACAAAGCTGCAGTTCAATCGCGGTTTTACGGATTGGGACTTCAACGAAAAGAACAAAGAATACAAATTCTAATTCGTAATTGTCAATCAGTAATTGAAAAGCAGGAGCGCCGCATGACGCTCTTGCTTTTTTGTTTTCTATTCCGCGCTCCCGCAAAAAAGTTGAGGAGAACGATTGAAGCAAAGACTTTTTTGGGATAATGTATACGTGAACATATAAGCGCTATTGTTATTTTTCTTCAATTTCGTAAAATCTTTATTGTTGGCATATTGTTCAGTCGAAGAAAAACCTTGACATTCAATTTTCCCACAAAAAATCAGAAGTCGTTCTGAGCAAGATTCTGCCGTTTTGAAGTTCCCTCGCGGGATTCGTTGACATTGGTCTTCGTTCCCTCATTTCCTTATAAGAAAAAATCATGCCATACGATTACGACTATTTTATCAGTTACGCTCACGCTGACAACAAATCCATGGACAACAAATCAGGCTTTGTTGATGCGTTCGTAAGGGAACTCCTGAATTCTGAGGAACATCAACAGATGTTCGGCAGGAAACTAAACGTTTTTTTTGACAAGTCAGAAATCAGCAGCATGTCCGATTGGGACAACAGCATACGGTCTAAACTTGCCAATTCACGTTTTCTCGTCGTGCTTTTATCGCCGGGATATTTTAAGAGCGAATACTGCGCCAGAGAGTTTGAGTGGTGGATGCAGCACGAAATGCATCGTCGAATGCTTGGCGAAGGAACTGCGCCGATGCTTATCGTTGACGTTCCCGGCATGTATGATTATCAGACAGAATCCATTCATGACATTCCAGAGGATTTGAAGGCTCGTTTTCCGAACTGGCTCAAACAGATTCGCAGAATCCAGTCCGGTCCCAAGTTTGATATGCACAACCTGGACCGCGCGAAAATCAGCGACGCTCTCGATTCCCTTCGCGAGGAAGTCAAGGACAGAGTCAGGCGTCAGAAAGCCGCGGAAATGTCTCCTCATACAGGACAATATCCTCAATACAACGAGAATTTTGTCGGACGTCGTGAGAAGCTTCGTTCTTTGCGTAAATCTCTCAGCGAGAAAGCTGCAAATGCATATTCGGCTCTCACCGGTTTGGGAGGTTTTGGCAAAACGGAGCTTGCGTTAACTTACGGGCACGCCTTCGCGTGGGATTACCAACTGGGGCGCGTCTTCGCAAATTGTGAAAATAAAACGTCCATTTCGGAAGCTCTTCTTACCAGCGGCATCGCGGAAATGCATGGCTGGGAATTGCCGCAGGGTTCCGAGGATCAGCAGATTACGTTCCTTTTTAATCATCTGAATGCAAAGCAGAATGAAATCGTTCAGCGTAATGTGGACGAAGGAAATCTCGAGACGTTAGGCGCTCACATTCTTCTCATCCTCGACAACGTAAACAAACGCGAGCTGATTTCAAAGAAAAATCTGGCAATTCTTCCCGATTGTTTTCATGTCATTATTACTACGCGTGAAAACACATATAAATATAAGTATATTCATACGGAGTCGGTTGAACGTCTGAGCGAGGACGAATCGGTCGAGCTTTTGAACAATCTTCATCCGTTTGCCAGTTCCGAGGAAGCGGAAGCCGCTCGAAAGATTGCAGCTCTGTTGGCAGGGTTCACGCTGGCAGTTGAACTTACCGGGGCGTATCTGCAAAATAACGCTTATATAACCTATCAGAAACAATACAAACGACTTGTTGAAAATCATGCGGAAACCTTGCGAAAGATGGCGGACGACGCCGACGGCTTGACGTATCACTCTGCCCAGACTGTAACTGCCGTACTGGAATCGACGCTTTCAGCTCTCTCGTCCAACGCGTGCAAAGCTCTGGATTATGCGTCTGTGATGCATTCCGACGCTGTAGCGTTGGGCTGGATTCCTGAATTGCTTTGTCTTGATGAAGACGAAGGGTGGAACGTCTGCAATCAACTAACGGGTTACAGTCTCCTCACGCCTTTGGAAAGCGAGCCGAAAATTGCCCGCATTCATCGCCTGGTGGCAGATTCGGTAAATCAGAAAATCGAGGTTGAAACCCGGAAGCAGATTAACTCTAAAATCCGGGAAAAGTGCAACTCTTTGCTGGAAAATGATGTAACATTCTGGTGCGCTTCCAAAAATTCCTGGAATATAACGCCGATTGCTGAATTCTGCTTGGCGGTTGCAGAACACTGGAAAGTAGAAGCTTCCGAGGAGAATATTGATTGGGGCATTACCGAAATGCTTGAAAAGTCCGGGCAGACTTTAAAATATCTTGGAAAAATAGACAACGCTCTGCCAGTATTCAAAAAGTTTATGAAGATGGCAAAAGAGCGAGTTTCCGTTTTTTCTTCTGATGAAGCTCTGAGAGACCTTGGACTTGCTTTGAGCGACCTCGGCGAGATAAATTTCATGGTAGGCAATATGGATTCTGCTAAAGACTTGCATACTCAAGCATATGCAATCCGTAAATCTATTGCTCAAAAACAGCCCAATCACGTTGGAATCCAGTGCGACTTGGCAGATTCGTATAAATTTCTTGGGGATATTTATCGAGATAGCGGAGATTATGAAAAGGCAAAAGAGCTCTATTCAGAGATGTTAAATATTTCTGAGAAACTCAAATCAATACAGGATAACAACGCTCTGTGGAAATTGAGTATTTCGTACGAACGATTTGGCGATTTGGAAATAGCCGCTGGTAAAATTGCCGCTGCCAGGACATGGCGCCAGAAGGCTTTGGAAATCGACAAACTGTTGGCGGACAGAATGCCCGAGGACGCTCAGGCGCAGTGGGGGTTGAGTATTTCGTACGATCGGCTTGGCGATTTGGAAAACATTGCTGGAAACGCCGCTGCTGCGAGGGCGTGGTGCGAAAAGGCTTTGGAAATCAATCTGCGTCAGTTCAACAAGATGCCAAAGGACGTTCGCACTCAGCGGGAGTTGAGTCTTTCGTACAAACGTCTTGGCGATTTAGAGAAAGACGCCGGGAATACAGACGCCGCACGGACGTGGTTCGAGAAAGCGTTGGCAATTGATCAGCATCTGTCCGACAATACGCTGATAAACGTTCAGACTCAGCTGGATTTGAGTTCTTCGTACGAACGATTTGGCAATTTGGAGAAAGCGCTTGGAAAAACAGACGCTGCTCGGATGTGGTACGAGAAGGCTTTGGAAATTGACCAGCAGTTGATCGACAAAATGCCGGAAAACGTTCAGATCAAGCGGGGCTTGAGTATTTTGTACGAACGTTTTGGCGATTTGGAGAAAGACTCGGACAATATTTCCGAAGCGCGAGAATGGTATAAAAAAGAATTGGAAATTAACCTGCTGCTGTCTGAAAAAATGCAGTCTGACGTTAAAGCGCTTCATGCTTTAAGTTGCTCTTATCAAAGCTTTGGCGTTTTTGAATTAGACGCTGGAAATATAGAGCAGGCGCGAATTTATTTCAATAAGAATCTGGAAGCGGCGCTGAAATTGACCGACGTCAGCCCTGATAACGTCCTTTTCCAAAGACACTTGGCTCAATCTTATAAACTCTTAGGCAATTTGGAAAGAGCCGTTAATAATATCCCCGCAGCGCGAGACTGGTATGAAAAAGAATTAGAAATTAATCTGCTGCTCTCTAAAAAAATGCCGACAGACGTTAAAACGTTGATTTCTTTGAAATCTTCGTATCAACATATTGGCTCTTTTGAATTGGACGCTGGAAATCTGGAGAAAACGCTTATTTATTTCAAAAGGGATTTGGAAGTGGAGCAGACATTGACTGCCATCAGTCCTGATAATGAATTATTCCAAAAAGATTTGGCGCAATCTTACGGATTCCTTGGCATTTTGGAAAAAGTTGCCGGAAATATTGACTCTGCGCGGGTATCCTATCAGAAAGCTCTGGAAATTTACCTGCGATTGGTTGACAATACGCCGGAGGATTGGGCGCAGCGAGATTTGAGTTTTTCATACATGGACCTTGGCGATTTGGAGAACTCCGTTGGGAATACTGCGGTTGCGTTGGAGTTATACAAGAAGGCTCTGGATATTATTCAGCGGCTAGCCGACAAAATGCCAGAGAACGTTCAGGTGCAAAATGATCTGGCTGCGGCATTGGAAAAGCTCGCTCAAGTCAAGAATTAAACTTACCTTAATTACAGCAAAAATTGTAAGAATTTAATGAATAAATCATCGCCAAAACGCTGACGATCAGCAGACGTCCGTCGATATTTATTTTAATAATCATCTGTCTACTAATCGTTAACGCTTGACCAAGAAACGCTTGCACTTATACGCGTCCGATGTCAGGAAAATCTGTATCAAATATTTATACAGAATAAATTGTGTATTATCGCGTTTTTCGAACCAATCGCAGTAATTCTCGTAAAAGAAGTAAATTCTTATAAAAAAACAAGATTTTTTAGGGCAGAGTCTTTCAAATTTGAGAATTTATGCTATACTACACAAAATGGGTAATGTTTTTATAGCGTCAGCGCCATTCTAGTTAATAATATAATAAGATGAGTGATACATCAAGTTTAGAAAATAAAAAGCCCGTTCGCGGGGGAGATGGAGCCTATACGGGGCTGTGTTTAACCGCAACGATTTTTTTGGGTCTTGCCACGATTGGGACTTCAACGAAAAGAACAAAGAATACAAATTCTAATTCGTAATTGTCAATCAGTAATTGAAAAGCAGGAGCGCCGCATTGCGACGTTGTTGCTGATGGTTTGATCGTCAAATACAGCCTCGAAGCGATGGGCATTTTCTAATGACCTGAAAACGCTTAACAAGCAATAGCAAAAGCGGACGGAGGATAATTCTTCCGCCCGCTTTTTTGTTTTTTTGGGGGGAGCTTGTGTTTTGTAATTAAAAATATTGAAAATTTTTATTAAAAAATAAAAAGAGCTATTGACAAGCTTTATTCATTTTATATAATTGAAATTATTATCCAGATAAATTGCAATCATTTGTTGATATCGTAATTTTGAAACGTTTGTATATTTCTGACGACTATTACACCCCTGTAATTTCCGAGCGAGGTAAAAGCATTTTTAGTTTCGCTTTTGCGATCTATTTTTTGCTTGTTACGATGATGGGAATGAGTCTTCACAGATTTCTTCCTGGTTGCCAGCATTGTACAGGTTGTATTTGTCAGTCAGTTCATTGCGAACATTCAGATTGCCATATCGGTCATACCCATGACAACTCTCTTTGCACAACAACATCCTATGTTGATAGTGAAGATTCCTGTCCCATTTGCCAATATTTTTCGATGGGGCAGATTTTTGTTTCTTATTATTTCGATGTCCATTTGTTTGACGTAATCAGTACGTCATTGAGTAATTCGTCTATTCTCATCGAGGCGGATATTACTTTGTTAAACGCTTCTCGCGCTCCTCCAGCGTTCTGTTAAAATGTTCGACTTAACTCAATATTAACAGATTTCTGTTAATTATTTCCTGTACAGACTTGATTAGCGGAGCTGAACAGAAAAAACAGGTTTCAATATTTACAATTAAATATTGTCAATATATCATCGAGGGAATATTGTCTATTTTACCTTTAAATAATTTTGGGGATATAATTCCTTTAAGTTGAGTAAAATGGACTTTTTCGGTTTAAATATTGTCAAGTATAAAAACTCTTGTTTTTTCAAAGTTTTTTTAGAACAGAGTCTTTAAAACTTGAGAATTTATGCTATACTACATAAGATAGGTAATTTCTTAGTCGCAACCTGGCTGTACTAATTGACATTAATAACATGAGTGATTTATCCAGTTTAGATAACAAAAAGCCCGTTCGTGGGGGAGACGGTTCCTATACGGGGCTGTGTTTAACCGCAACGATTTTTTTGGGTCTTGCCACGATTGGGGCGTTTGCCGGATCGTGTGTAATTAGGGGAATCTCCGGCACAACGCTGGCCGCGTTGACGCTTGTTTTTGCGTTGGCAACGATTACGGCGTGGCTTTCGTCTCATGCCGCCCGGCTGCGGCATCGTCTGGTTGAAGCGCAGTCGTGGAAACCGCCTCAATGGGGAAGAGCGGAATCGAATGCGGATTTGGAAAACCCGTATATTATTGAATTTGAGCAGGGGCGTTCGATTCATTTTTGGCTTTTGGGATTGATTCCAACCGCGATAATAACGCTGGCGGGGCTGTATCTGTTCTTTGAACTCAACAAGGGAACGGAAGAGTTCTTTGCGTATCAAACAGGACAGGCAACCCTTTTGGGTATTTTCGGATTTATCTTTAGCTGTATCTGGTTGATCTTTGCGCGTTCGTTTGAATCCGCTTCGACAGACGACTTGCCGGAAGCTTCCGGGCTTGCCAGTACAATGAGAGAGCTTCAGATTCTCTGTCTCGTTACTGGCGTCATGTACATTGCCAAGTCGTGGATAGGATCTGGAGAAGGCTGGTTTACTCGTATATATATAATCTGGGCGATTTTGGTTGGCGTTGAATTATTCGCCCGACTGCTTATGGGCTGGCTTAACCGTTCAGCTAATCCGACTCAGTTCACGTCGCCGGTCGATTTAACTTCTCGCAGTTTGATATTTGTTCTGGGCAACCCGATTTCCGGTTTGTTCAATACGTTAGAAAAGAAATACGGGATTTCTTTCCGTTCGTCCTGGGCGATTCGATTTGTCGCCCGGGCGACGGTTCCAGCAATATTGATGGTCGTCTTGCTTTCGTGGGCGCTGACGTCGATGAGCGTTGTCCGCCTTGGCGAAATGGGCGTCCGGCTCAATTGCGGGGTGATTTCAGGCGAACCGCTCACGCCGGGTCTGTATTTCAAACTGCCGTGGCCGCTGGGAGAGATTAAAACGTATCCGGTCAAGCAGGCGGTTCGTCTTCCGATTGGTTTTTCTCACGACGAAGACGCTGAGCATTCCGGAGACGAATTGCACGCCTATTTATGGACGGAAACTCACGGAGAGGAATTTGAACTCCTGTTGGGCGCCGGACACGAAACGATTGTCGTCAACGCGATGGTTGTCTATAAAATTCGGGAAGACAAAGAAGGGTTTATGAAATACGTCTTTTCATGTCAAAACCCCAAAGACGCCATTGAGGCTTTCGGCTATCGCGCGTTGATGGAAATGACCCGCTCCAAAACCATCAAGCAGGTTCTTGAGATTGACCGCAACGCATTTGCCATGGGAATCAAAGACCGCCTGGCTTCATTCTGCGACCAGAGCGACTTGGGCGTTGAAATTATCGACGTCTGTCTGCTTAACCTTCATCCGCCGGTAGACGTTGCCGAGGATTATCTGGGCGTCATTTCCGCCAAAATCAACGTCAAGGCGAACATGATTAAAGAAGAAGGACAGCGGGACGTCAAGCTGCTTCAAGCGCAGCAGGAATCCTACGCGGAAGTCGTCTCGGCGAAAATTGAGGCGAACAAACGCATTTCCGCCGCTCAGGAACGCTCGTCGGAATTCCTCGCCGTTGGAGAGGCGTATAAAGAATCTCCGCAGGCGTTTAAGAATCGATATTGGCTCAATACGATTGAGCAGTCGTTGGCGAACAAACGCCTTGTTTTAATTGACAAAAATCTGCCTTTGTACTGGGATATGAGTCAGCAGTCGGATGCGAAAAAGCCGTCTGCCATGCCCGGACTGATTCAGGCGGAATAAGATAATTCGTAATGCGGAATTCGTAATGCGTAATTGGCGCAAAGCGCCTCAAAGAATTCTCGCAACTCGCAACTCGCAACTTACAACTCAACATAACATTTTCAACCAACCATGTCCACAGAAAATACTGCAACAACGTCAAACGTTACTCCCTGGGGGTCTTACATTTTACGAATTGCCATCGGCGTGTTTTTGGTCGCTCTGCTTTTGGCGTACGGCATGTCGTTTCAGGTTACGGAAGGAACGCAGACCGTCGTAACCCGATTTAACCGTCCGATTCGCACCGTTGAAAAGGCGGGGCTTTACTGGAAGCTTCCGTGGCCCATCGAAAAGGCTCATTCCATCGACATGAGAAAACGCATTTTCAACACGCCTCATGCGTCCATGCTGACGAAAGAACAGTACAGCATCCAGCTTCTGACGTACGTCGTTTGGAAAGTTGACGATCCGCTGTTGTATCTGGAATCGCTCGGCAGAGGAGAGACGTTCTCTGAAAAAGCGCTCATCGATTCCGCTCAGAAAGCGCTCGAAGGCGTTGTCGTTGACAGCGAAAACCGATTTGTCGGGAACTACTCACTTTCGTCTCTCGTTTCGACAAACGAGAACGAAATTTGCGCCGAAGAAATCGAGGAGAACATTCTTCGCGAAATCAAAGGCTCCATTCGCAAAGATTACGGCATCGACGTGTTACAGGTGGGCATTAAGAGAATGTCCGTTCCGGAAACCAACATGAAAACGATTTTGGATTCCATGCGGGCGGAACGCGTCAAGCTGGCAAGCGAACTCAAGGCGAAGGGCGACAAAGACGCCGACAAGATTAAAAAGGACGCCGACTTAAAGGCGGAAGAGCTTCAAACCGCCGGGCGCATGGAAGCCGGCAAGATTATCGGCGAGGCGGAACAGGAAGCGACCCGAATCGACGCCAAGGCGAACAGCTTCGCTCCGGAATTCTATTCCTTCTGGCGATCCATGCAGACGCTTCGCAACACGCTCAACGGGAACGCGACGATTGTCCTTCGCAACGACAACGAATTCTTCAAAATGCTTTTTGAAGAACCTAATAAAGGCGAAGCGCCGACAAGCGCTCCCAACCCGTCCGCGCCGGTTCAGCCCACTCCGGCTCCTGTTCAGCCGGTTCCTAATCCGTAATCAGCTTATAGCTATCCCTTGAAATTGTAACAGTACATTTAATCATATCCTAATCATGGCTCAAAAGAAAACATCCAAAGCCGTATACGTCGGGCTGGAAGCCGGCATGAAACTATTCAGATGGATAGTTTTATTACTGGTGATTCTGTTCTGGTTTTCAGGAATAACTTCGGTTAAGCCTGGCAATGTTGGCATGCTCATGCGGTTTGGCAAGCTGCAAGGCGAGGGCGAAGGTCGAATCATGAAGCCGGGTCTGGCGCTGGCTCTGCCGTACCCGATTGACGAAGTCATTCAGACGCCGGAATTGAAAATCGAACAGCTGGAAATCAACGAGATTTTCAAACCGTTGGACGACAACATGGGGTCGCTTGACAGCATTGACCCGCTTCTGGAAGGCTACGCTCTGACGGGCGACATGAACGTCATTCAGACCAAAATCGTTGTCAAGTACAAGGTTTCTGACCCGATCGCGTTCCGCCTGGGCGTTGACAATCCCGAAGCGTTTTTACACGATATCGTTCTGACGGCGTTCACGCAAACGGCGGCGAACTGGACGATTGACGACCTGCTTCGACAGCGTCAGGGCGAAGACGAACCTGCGACTGCTGAAACCGAACAGGCAAAGCCGACGACAATTAACAAACACAGTCACAAACACCATCATCACGGTCACGATCACGATCACGACCAAGACGGGCACGACCACGATGACGAAGCGCTTTGCGAAGTTGACCATTCCGCTCTCGAACAGCAGGTTCGATTTGAGGCGATGAACCGCGTCGAGGAGCTTGACCTGGGCGTTGAAATCGTTTCCGTTGAGTTCCGGGAAATTCACCCGCCGCGGCACGTCAATCAGGCGTTTGAGAACGTTCGCAACGCCAGAACCCAAATCGAAGAACAGCGTTACAAGGCGGAAAAGTACGCCAGTCAGGTTGTTCCAGCGGCGGAGAAAGCCAGCAACGCGATGATTCAGGACGCCAAAGCGTACAAGGAAAAACTCCTGGCTCAAACAAAGGCGATGTATAACCGTTTTGAACCGGTTTATCAGGAATACCAAAACAATAAAGACGTTGTTCGCCAGAGAGTTTATCTGGAAACGCTGGAAGAAGTGTTTGACAACGTCGGACAGCTGCGATTCCTTCCCCCGGAAACGAAAGTCGTTCTCCCGGATGAGGGTAAGAGGCAGTAGGCAATAGGCAGTAGGCAGTAGTGAGAAAACACTTCTCGCAACTCGCTACTCGCTACTAAAAGAACAAAAGTTTATAACAAGCATACAGGAATTTGAATATGTCAACAGTAACTCCAATACAGGAAACCGGCGCTTTTAATAATCCGTTATCGAAGCGTATTCGAGAATTAGAAGCTCCGCTGACCGTTCAGGAGCGGGCGAAGATTGTCGTTCAGCTTGGATCCGCCATGCTGGCGGGCGGTCTGCTGTGCGTCGGTCTGTGGCAGAAATACTACGGCTCAGCAGGCATGCGCGACGTCGCAGACTTTGTAATCATGCTGGCGTCGCTGATCGTTTCGCTGCCGATTTTTTACATCGCCGCCAAAGGGCTTTTCAGCCGAAGCTCGACCAACACCGTTATGACGGAACAGCTGGTTGCGTTGGCAACGCTGGCAGCCATGGCAAACCACGACTTTTTAACCGCGACGCTCATTCCGATTATTATGAACCTCGGGCGGTTCCTGGAAGAACGTTCGATTTTGGGCGCTCAGTCTGCAATTGAAGGTTTGCGTCGGCTTCATTCCCGTTCTGCAACGATCCTTCTGGAAGACGGGACGGAGAAAGAAATCCCGACTGACCATTTGAAGGTCGGCGACGTTTGTGTCGTTCATCCCGGCGACGTCATTCCGGCTGACGGCGACGTTATCAGCGGGGAATCGACGGTTGACCAGTCCTCCATTACCGGCGAATCCGTCCCGGTTGACATGAAAACGGGAAGCTCGGTCTTTGCCGGCACGGTCAACCTGACGGGCATTATGCAGATCAAAGTTACCAAGACGGGCGACCTGACCGCGTTGGGGCGCGTTGTCGAACTGCTTCGCGGAGCGGAACAGTCCAAAACGCCGATTATGAAGTTGATCGAAAAGTACGCAGTGTATTACGTCCCGGTTATTCTTGCCGTGGCGGGAATCGTGCTGTTTTTATATCGAGACATCAGCCGCGCCGTTGCGGTTTTGGTTGTCGGCTGCCCCGGCGCGTTGATTCTGGCTGGACCTACTGCCATGGTTGCCGCTCTTGCCGCCGCCAGCCGATTGGGAATTCTCATTAAAAACACCCGCTTTCTGGAACAGATGGCGGATATCGACACGTGCATTCTCGACAAGACAGGAACTGTTACACTCGGCGCGCTTCAGCTGACGGAAATCCGTCCGACTAACGAAGACGTTGCCGCTGAATGGGACAACGACAAACTTCTTTTTGAAGGATTCCGACTCGCAACCGCCAGCCGACACCCGGCGTCCCGCGCCATTGCCGCCGCGGCTGACGCGAAGGGAATGAAAGTCCGAATTGAGTCCGGACGATTAAGCGAAATCTCCGGCAAAGGCGTTTTGCTGGAAGAATCGACCGAAACGTGGTATCTGGGTCGTTACGAATGGCTTCGAGACGAAGGGTTCCAGCTCCCGCCCGCTCCGGACTTCCTCGGCTCTCTTGTTTGGCTGGGCAGAAAAGTTCAAATCAACGAAACGCAAACGCTGGTTGAAGCGCTGTGCTGCTTTATGCTGGCAGATCGCCCGCGTCCGGAAGCGCGCCAGGCGTTGGCGGAATTGAGAAAATTGGGCGTTGACCGGGAAATCATGCTTACCGGCGACCGGCGTCAGGTTGCAGCTCAAATCGGAGGCGATTTGGGCATGGATAAAATTATCGCCGAAGTTTTGCCTGAACAGAAGCTAGAAGTGGTGGCGACTGAGAAGGCAAAGGGGCGCATCGTCATGATGGTCGGAGACGGCGTCAACGATGCGCCCGCTTTGGCGTCCGGAAACGTAGGCGTAGCCCTGGGCGCTGTCGCGTCTGATATTGCTCTGCAAAGCGCGGACGTCGCTCTGCTGACAAACGACTTGCGCCGTCTGCCGCAAACCGTCGATTTGGCAAGACGAACTCAGTGGACGATTCACGTCAACATCCTGTTGGGAGCCGGCATTTCGATTCTCTTTGTTACGCTGGCGTCAATGGGATACATTAACGCTCTGATGGGCGCGATTCTTCACAACGTTGGAGAACTGTTCGTTTTGGCGAACTCCGCCAGACTGCTTCAGTTTGGAATCAACGACGAATGATAAACATATGGAGTGCGGCGGCTTGACGCCGCTTTCATTACCAGTACCGCTGCGAATGACGATAAAAGTGTATTCGTGCCAATAGCGCAATGAATATTATCCCCGATATTTAAGGATATACATTATGGTTTTTGCGTTACTGGCACGAAAAACGTTTTTGGATATTCTCTACATTTTTCTTAAAAGCGACGTCAAGCCGTCGCACTCCAAAAATTTTTTTCCTCGTCTCTTGCATTTTATTTTCGAATCGGTTAGAATACAGGAAATACACAAAAACGTTTTTGGGATTTGACATCTGAATTCCTGGAACGGAACTCCCATTTTCCCTCCCCCTTTTACACAAAAATCAGACCCATGAGTACAATGAATCGACGAGAATTTTTAGAAAACAGCATGTTCGCAACCGCGGCTGCTATTGCCGCCAGCGCGGCTGTTAAACCAGAACCGATTCTGGCGCAAGAGAAAACCGACGCCAACGACAAACTGTCGATGGCGGTAATCGGCGTTCGCGGACGCGGCGGCGACCACATTAACGGGTACGTCGGCAGAAGCAACGTTCAGATTTCCTATATCTGCGACTGCGACGAAAAAGCCGGCAACGATCGCTGCGATCAGATTGAAAAGCGAACAGGCGTCCGTCCGGTTTTCGTTCGAGATCTGCGAGAAATCATGGATAAAAAAGACGTCGACTGCGTCTCTATCGCCACGCCCAACCACTGGCATTGCCTTGCCGCCATTTGGGCGATGCAGTCTGGAAAAGACGTCTACGTGGAAAAACCCGTCAGCTATAACGTTGCTGAGGGCGCTGCCATTACCGCAGCGATGAAAAAGTACAACAAGATCTGCCAGGTCGGAACCCAGTGCCGTTCCAGCAAGGGGTTGATCGACATGGTCAAGTTCATTCAGGAAGGCGGAATCGGCGAAGTCAACTTCGCTCGCGGATTCTGCTATAAACGCCGTCGATCCATCGGCGCGCTGGGCGACTACGCTATTCCAGACACCGTCGATTTCAACCTTTGGTCTGGCCCCGCGCCGTTCACAACGCCCAAGGTAACGCGTCCGCAGTTCCATTACGATTGGCACTGGCAGCGTCTGTACGGCAACGGTGACAGCGGCAACCAGGGACCTCACCAGACGGACATCGCTCGCTGGGGCTTGGGTTTGGATTGTCACCCCAATGCCGTTATCGCCTACGGCGGACGTTTGGGCTATCAGGCGGAACGCAATGATCCAAACTACGTCGACGCCGGCGACACCCCCAATACCGAAGTCGCCATTTACGACTACGGGAAGAAATGCATCGTCTTTGAAACCCGCGGTTTGGACGTCAACAATTCCGACGACGACGAAGCCAATACGCTCTTCCAAAACAAAGGCGGCAAGATCGGCGTTATTTTCTACGGAACCGAAGGCGTCATCTGCAATCCGAGCTATACTAACGCGACCGTTTTCGACAAAGACTTCAAGCCTGTTAAAACGTTCAACGGCGGCGGCGACCATTACGGCAACTTCCTCAACGCCGTTGTTACCCGCGACGCCTCCAGCCTCAACGCGCCAGCTCGCTGCGGACATCTCTCCGCCGCTATCGCGCATTTGGCGAACACGAGCTACTATCTGGGCGAAAACAACAAGGTTTCCGTTTCTGACGCGAAAGAAATTCTGAAGAACGTCAAATCGCTCGACGACAACGTCGAAACCCTGGAACGCACTGTCAAACATTTGGAAAAGAACGGTGTCGACCTGGAGAAATACCCGATTTCCGTTGGCCCGCTGCTGACCTTCGACCCGGAAAAGGAAGTCTTCACAGGCGACCGCGCCGACGAAGCCAACCAGTGGATTACCCGCCAGTACCGCGACGGATTCGTCTGCCCGACGGCGGACAACGTCTGATTCGTTTGCCCGGTTTACCCGCTTGGCGCGTCTTGCCGTTAGAGAGCGACCGCTTGCCTCTAACGGCGTTCGCCGGGTCGACTTAGGGGAACAGGCGTTCAAAGGGACGCTCAAATTTTTCTTGTGAAAATAGTTAAGATGAGAATCTGAATAGCGTCCCGAAGGGACGCAACCCTTGTAACCGTGGGCTTCAGCCCACGGAATAATCGCGATATCTCCTCCATCGCTTTAGCCGCCTTTCCTCCTGCGCCCCCAACAAGGGGCGCGGGAGGAAAGGCGTATTTGTCGATATTCTATTATTCATGTTCGCCTGCCGGCGGTTGTGCGTAGCCGCACGGGCAGAAGGACAAGGTTATGCCTCCGAAAAAACTGGTTTTGGCGCTAACCACGTCCATACAGGAACCGACCTTGTCGGTCCGCCGGTTACAAAGAGTTAAGTCCCTTCGGGACTAAAGCGAACTACGTCCGTTGTCGCTATCGCGACGTTTCGTCTCTGTCTCAGACAAATTTACTGTGAGCAAGAAACAATTGCGCGCCCTCTTCATTCAAAAAATATGAGAAAACATTATTTCCCCCCCTTGACCTTTTAGAAAAAAGAGCTATATTCTTTTTTAACAATTCCAAATGTGGAAGTGGCGGAATTGGCAGACGCGCAAGGTTGAGGTCCTTGTGAGCGATTCAAAGTTCATGCGGGTTCAAGTCCCGCCTCCCACATCCTAAGCCGTATTCGTTTGAATACGGCTTTTTTATTTCTTGTAATACTCCTTGTTTTCAAGCGTTATTAAAGCTTACCCGTTTATAGTCCCAACAGTTTTTTCTTTAACGCATTGAATTCTTCTTGTGAAATAGCGCCCATGTCAAGGAGCTGTTTGTATTTTATGATTTCATCTGCCGCTGAAACCGGTTGCGGCGCAGATTGCGGCGGCGCATTTCTGGCAAGAATGCAGCTTTCGATGTACTCTTTGATTTTGCGGGCTGTTTCGAGATGTTCATCAAAAAAACGAACGGTATTTTCGTCCGACATCGCATCCAAAAGACCTTTTTTCGACTCCATGCCACCGGGTATGGTAAACTGAATAAAACCGACTGTAATCGAACCGGGTTCTTTAAATTGAACAGCTTGAATGTTGGCAATGGGAATGGACTTCGTTCCAGCTAGACCATGGAGCATAAACCCTGTAAATCCTTGACGGGTGATTTCAATTTTGTCTTTGTATACAATGAGCTTGGCGTCAGAGGTTTCAATCATGTACAGATATTGTTGGACATTTCCTGTCGAACCCTCAGGCGCCCCCCCTGACGATGACATGTTAGTTTGAGGTACAGGAATCGCCCCCGGAACCGGTACAGCTCCAGGAACTGGTACAGCCCCCGGAACTGGCGTTGCCCCTGGAACAGGTACAGCCACCGGAGCTGTCGTTGACCCCGGAACTGGTACAACCCCCGGAACTGGAGTTGACCCTGGAACTGGTACTGACCCCGGAACAGATACTGGTTCTGGAACAGACGTTGGACTTTGCGATTGATCGTTGATTGGAGCAATGGAACTATCGGAATCCTTTCTGTCGTTCATGAAAACCAGCCCTTTTACTTTTTGCGCGACTGCGCGTTTTCCAGAATCGTTTTCAATGATTGTTTCCGGCGTAATCACTCCATTTAACGCCAATTGTTTCAATTCCGCGCTAGAAAATGGACCTTGTTTTTCGTTGGTTGTTGTGTAATAATGCCAAATGGACATGCCAGGCAGCTCCTTTGTTTAAGTTTCCTATCTGAAATCCGAGATTTATATTATATACCATTATAACATTATTATAAACGAATTCAATATGAAAAAGTAACAGCTTTAAGTTAAAACAATAAAAACAGTTTTTCTAAAAAATATTCTTTTACTGTGCGTTCCCCTTTTTTATCGTTTAGCAATAATCAAAGACCGTCAATAAATAAACGATTCAGCAATCGTTTTGAAAAAATTAAAACAAACGGTATCTCTAAATGATATGAAGCGCTGCAAGGACCGCAATTATTAAGAAAATCAACAATCCTGCTAAGATAAATATAAACAAACATCCCCCGGCGCTACCCTTGATTTGACGATTAAATGAATCCAAACGCTCTTGATGCTTTCTCAGTTCTTCCTCGTTCTTAAACAAGTATTCCCAAACGTATTTTTTCATATCTTTACCTCCTGATTTATATAAACGAAAAAGACTCAAAAATGTAACAGAGCTTCTTGAGAATTTGGAGAATGAATCGCCGATTATTTCTTTGTGTTCTATGTGGCTAAATAATATTGCGGACTTCCGTCCGCGACCCGGAATGGTTGTCGGCTGCGAAAGACTTTGTGGGCGGGACGTTGGACAAGGCGGCGATTGAGAATCTAAAATTTAACGGTAAACAACGAGACAAATAAAAGAATTCCAAAAATCAACATTGCAATGCCAAATAATAAACCAAAGCAACCAACTGTAAGGGCTTCCATTTCGCGGGCAGTGAATTCCCTCTGTGGTTTCTTCGGTTCTTCTTCGATTTCTTCGATTTTAATCTCGTATTCCCAATGGTGTTTTATCATTTTTTTGCCTCCTAATTAATATAAACGAAAAAGACTCAAAAAGGTAACGGCATTTTTTCAGAATTTGGGTTTATAATTGTCAATGTTTCTTTGCGACCTTTGCGTCCTTTGCGGCTAAATTTCTTCGGCAGACTTCGACCGCGACCCGGAAAG
This sequence comes from Thermoguttaceae bacterium, assembly GCA_045586185.1. Classification (GTDB taxonomy): domain Bacteria; phylum Planctomycetota; class Planctomycetia; order Pirellulales; family Thermoguttaceae; genus RUG11551. The sequence goes on from JAZMZV010000129.1 coordinate 32,149, forward strand.
GTTGCTGGCTTCGTCGTAGCGTGTGAGCGGGTCGTTGGACAAGGCGGCGTCAAGCCGCCGCATTCCCCGCGCAGGCGTTCACCTCGAGTCGAATCGAAACTTCCCCGGGAGCGGCGCTTGCGTAATTACGAATTACGCATTACGAATTACGCATTTTCCCCACTCCTCTAACCGCCCTAGTCAAAGAATTTTTTTTTGCTATAATATTATTAATCCAATAAAATGAATTCGCGATTCGGCAGATTATATCGGTCTGCGAATCTTAACCAATTTATCTGAACAATAACCATGGAAGAAACACGAGTATGCCCATGCAAAGCGATGGGAGAGTCCCGTCGCGAGTTCTGCGCCGCCATAGCCTCGCTCGGTCTTGGCGCTGTCGCCGTTGCTCCCGGAGTCGTTGCCGCTTTCTCGGGCGGTTTCGATCCGATTATGAGAGGTTCCGCCGCCGGCGAAACCCCAGAGTTCAATCTCGGCACGATGTCCTCCCTCCCAGAAGACGGAACGCCCGTTAAAAAGGCGATTATCGCCGACAAACAGGACGGCTGGACGAAATATTCCAACGTCCCGGTCGGGGCGGTCTGGCTTCGCCGAGAGGGCGACAAGGTCAGCGCGTTTAACGTTTTGTGTCCGCACAACGGCTGTTTTATCGCGTTCGATCCGGAAGGAAAGCAGTTCAAGTGCCCGTGTCACAACGCTTTCTTCCAGCTTGACGGCAAACAGAACGGGTCGTCCATCAGTCCCCGCGACATGGACTCCCTCGACGTTGAAGTTCGCGACGGAAACGTGTTCGTCAAATTCCAGAACTTCAAGTTTGGCTGCGAGGAGAAGATAGCGCAGGCGTAAGCTCCGTTGCAACGTTTTTTAGGGAATAGGAAATAGGGAATAGGGAATAGTTTTTTTCATCCACTCCCTACTCCCTATTCCCCACTCCCTACTCCCTTTACCCCCCATTGCTGACATGGAAGAACTCAAAACAATCAATAACAATAATAACGACGATAAAAGCAAAGAGCCATGCGCTTTTTGCAAAAAGATTATGCCGTTCTGGAACTGGCTGGAGTCCCGATTCGGTCTTCTGACCTGTATGGACAACTACTGCAAGCAGACGTACTCTAAAGGCTGGTCGTGCTTGCGCGTGTTGTCGTCTACTATCGCGTTTGCGGTTTTCGTTCAGGTTATAACCGGCTTTGTCATGTGGCTGAGCTATTCCGCCAACGCCGGTTCCGCCTGGGAAAGCGTGTTCAACATTCAAAACAACGTTACGTTCGGCTGGCTGCTGCGCGGAATTCACCATTTCAGCGCTCAGGTTCTCGTCGCGGCGTGTTTGCTTTACGTCGTCAAGATGATTTTCATCGGAGCGTACAAGATTCCGAGAGAAGTCATTTTCTGGCTGGCGATATTTATGTTCTTTTTCGCTCTGGGCGCCTGCCTGACCGGCGACTTGCTGCGCTGGGATCAGAACTCGCTGGCGGCGACTCAGGTCAGAACGAAGTACCTGCTTCTTCTCCCGTTTATCGGCGAACCGCTGTACAAGCTGGCGCTGGGCGGCGAGGCGTTTTCGACCTTGACGCTGACCCGGTTCTTGGCTCTGCACATCGGCGTTTTCGGCGGCGGATTTATCGTCCTGCTGTTCCTTCACGGCTGGGTTTGGTATCGCGCCGCTGACCAGGACAAGTTGGGCGACGTCCCGGTTTGCCCATGCGAGGCTTGCAAGCCGGACGCTCCGAAAGTCAAATTCTGGCCGGGACAGTGCCTTCGCAACGCGATCGGCTGGACGGTTTTTATGGCGATTGTTCTGGGCTTGGTCTTCCATTTCGGACAGGTCAAGCCGGGCGTTCCCGCTGAACCGGGCATGCAGTACGGCGCGGAACTTGGCGCTCCGGCTTCCACCAACCCGATGGACGCCTTCGAAGCCGCTCGACCGGAATGGTCGTTTAGAGGTCTGTACGAATACACGCTGCGTCTGCAGGGCGTTCCGGAATTCGTTCTGATTTACTGCATTACCGGCGGGATTGCGTTCCTGTTCTTTATCATGCCGTTTACCGGACGCGTTAAGATTCTGCACGTTTTCAACGTTTGCCTGACGCTTGGACTTTTGGCTGTCGCCGTTTGGCTGACGTACAGTTCCTACGCCCGCGACGCCAAAGACGAGTCGTATTTAGCCGCCTGGCAGCAGGACGAAACGGAATCGCTTCGCGCTGCGGAGTTGATTAAAGAGAAAGGCGGAATTCACCCCAACGGCGCGCTGTTCATGGTGAAAAACGACTGGGTTCTGCAAGGTCCCAAACTCTACTCCGCCCAGTGCGCTTCCTGTCACAATTTGACGGACGCCGAAGGCAAGGGCGTTGTCTGCCAGACGCCGTCCGCGCCGAATCTGTACAAGTACGGAACCCGCGACTGGGTCGCCGGCTGGCTGGACTCAAAAACGATTAAGTCAGACGCCTATTTCGGCAAGACGAAGTTCGCCAACGGAACGATGGTTAAAGAGATCGTCAAAATGGAAAACGAAATCAACGACCTGCTCAAAAGCGACGACGAAGTCGATAGAGAAGACGGTCAGGACATGGTCAAGGCGAAGAGCCTGATTATCGACGTCTTGACGGCGGAAGCGAACCTGACGGCGCCGCGCAAGGTCGTCAACGGCGTTCCGGAAGGAGTTCCAGAAGGCTTCAAAGACGCGTTCGATACGCTTTCCTGCGCCAACTGCCATCAGTTCTACGGCATGTTCAAGCCGAAGTCCCCGGCGGTTGATCTGACCGGTTACGCGTCGTTTGCCTGGACGAAAGACCTGACAGCCAACGTCGGCGACGCCAAATTCTACGGCGCGGAAAACGACCGCATGCCCTGCTACGGACCGGAAGGCGTCCTGACCGCGAAGGAAATCGAGATGGTTTCCAAGTGGCTCAAAGCGGAATCGGAAAAGAAATAACGAACTCTGTGTGAGTTAGGAATTAGGAGTGAGGAGTTTTTTTCTTCACTCCTCTTTTTACCTGTTCTATTTTGTCATATCTTTTAGATAAAATTCCTTGTTTTTCTAATTATTTTTAAAAATTTATCGTCGGACTCTTTCAAATCCGCATTTTTAGTGTATAATAAACAATAAGGCAAAGTATATGATTATGCATCGGATTGTTCTGATGCAGAATTGACATATAATCACGTTCGCGATTTTACCCGTCAGGAGTAAAAATATGAGATTCCATAATTTGTTTACCCACAGCAGTTTTTCTCTTGTTGCGGTTCTTGCCGTGCTGATTGCGTCGATGTGCAGTTTTGCCGCGGCGGAAACCGTTCCTGTCAACGGCATGAACGATTCAACAAATTACACCGACGTTGACATCGTCGATACGCTGGGGAAAGCCGCATACACCCATAAAGGGACGATTACCGGCTCGTCGTCTTTGACGATTAACGCGCCCGCAACGAACAGCAATTATCGTCAATGGCTCGGCGGCGCTGACGGCTCGTACACCTTTACCGGACCGATTACCGTTAACGGCGGTCAGCTGCTTATTAACACAGGAAAGCTTAGCACAAAAACCATCAACCTTAACGGCGGGGACATGTACGTCATGTTTGCGGACTGCTTGCCTCATGATGCTGTGGTCAACATCGGCTCCGGTTCAATGCTTGACGTAGAAAGCGTTGGCAACGCGATTGTCGGGGTAACGTTAAACGTCAGCTCTGGCGGAACTTTCCGTCAAGCGGAACGCAACGTCAACGACGACACAGATCTGGTTACGGTCAATATTGCGGGAACGGGAACGTCAGCATACAGGGGCGCGATTCACGTTCGCGGAGGATCGTCTGACCTTCAATTGACGGCTAACATCAATCTGACGGATGATGCTGAACTGTTCCTTACAAATATGTCGACAAGCCGTCAGCTGCTCGTTCGCGGCAAACTGACAGGGAATTCGCAATTCACGCTTGCCTCGGACGATGCCAACAGATGGATTAGATTGTATGAAGGAGCGAGTTCATCAACGCCATTAAGCGGGCTGGATATGTCAGAATTTGCCGGCAGTTTCGTTGTCGATAAAGTCAAAGCCCGTTTTTATGCGGATTCCCTTGGACCCGGTACGGGAATTACCGTTCAAAACTCTGCGACGGCTTATTTTAACAATACCGCCGCGCTTAATAATTACACAGGCAGTTTTACAGTCAACGGCGCTACAATCGCTCTGGAAGCCGACGGCAAATTAAACAACCTGTCTGGAGACGCCAACGGAACGGTCAGCTACGGCTCTAAAGCGTTGACGCTCAACAATACTGTAGACACCGTCTTTCCCGGTACGCTTACTGGAACGGGCGCTGTTACCAAAAACGGAACAGGCGCGTTGACGCTGACGCATAATCTTTCCGGCGTCAAGGTTACGTCCAAAGCGGGAACGCTTGTTTTAGGAACCGCCAATAACGAAATTAATATCGGTTCAGCTTCCGTAATTAAGGCAGACGGCGGCGCCGTTCGCGCTGACGGCAATATTGTTGTGAATTCTGGATACTTGTCTGCCGGCGGAACCTGGACGGGAGACGGGAGCATAACCGTCAACTCTGGAGGCGTTCTGCGCGTAAGCGGAACCTTAACGTATCCTAAAGGAATTACGCTCAACGGCGGTATTCTGTTCAACGACGGCGACAACAACTCTTCTGCCAAAGCTATTGTTGCCGCTCCGATTACAGTTACCGCTCCCAGCAGCATCCAGTGCGGCTGGAGCAGCAACAAGAGCGGTGAAGTTGACCTGACGGGAGGTCTGCATGGCTCTGCCAGCTTGACTGTCAATTCCGACAGCAACATGGGCTGGGTTTATTTCATGGGCGAAGGCGACTTTTCGGGAACATTAATCCTCAAAGGGAAAATCGTTACTGGCGCGACCGGTAAAGGAAGCGCAGGCAATCCTGCAAGTACAACTCCGTATCTCGGTTCGGGAGAAATTCAACTCGCCGGCGGTCTGCTGCTTAATAACAACAGTTACTGGGACGTCCCCAATACTATCAACGTTGTTTCCAACTCTGAAATTAGAGCTGGTTATAATAAAGAATTTATGTTTTCTGGAAATATTACCGGGGCTGGAAAGCTAACCGTTCAGAACGACAATTCCTGGATTATTTTGAAAACCTCTTCGCCAGACAATTCGTTCACCGGCGATTTTCAGGTCAACTACAGCAACAGCGGTTCACAAGGCAGAGTGCAGTTTGCATCCGATCAGCCCTTGGGCAAAGGCGTTGGTCAGGGAAACATTTACGGCACGCTGGATATGAACGGCTTCAGCCAGGTCTTTAAGGGTTTGCATGCCGATGCTGACAAAGGACCGATTTACAACAATACTGCAAATCTTTCCACGCTGACGATTGACACAACGTCCAAGGACTTGACGTTCCCGAGTTCCATTAGAGGAAACATTGCTTTGACAATCACAGGCGACGGAAAACAGTCGCTCAGCAAAGCCCCGGAATATACCGGCGCAACGACGGTGGAATCCGGAACGCTGGCTCTGCTTGCTGGCGGGACGCTGTACAATCTTACCGGCGGCAGCGTTAACGACGACGGAAGCGTTGCCGTCGCCGCCGCTGTTGACGCGTCTGGTCAGGCGTTGACGATTGACAACGCTGTCATGACAAAGTTCGTCGGGTCGATTAAAGCGCAATCAATTCTAAAGACCGGATACGGTACGCTGAAAATTTACGCTGACGAGCAAAACAAAGTAGTTGCTGACACGTTTACGGTTTCCGAAAGCGAGTTGGACTTCAAAGGCTATTACGAAGGCGATCTTGAAGTCATCAACGGCGCGTTCTTCTCCCCCGGCAATTCCATCGGAGAAGCTAACATTGCCGGCAATATCGCGTTTGTAACCGATACCGCCGATTCAAACGGCTTTGCCTACTTTGAATTCGGCGACTTTACCGGCGCGGATGACAATCACGATGTTCTTGTACTCGGAACCGACAACCTTTTCACAGCCGCCGATGGCGTTGTCTTGCTGGACTTTGCAAACGACGACGCCGAGGACTGGGCGTCTGCTGGCGTAGATTATCTGCTGGTAGCTAACGGCGCGTTTGAAGACGGTAAAGATTACACTTCCTGGCTGTCGCCGACGTTCACAGACCTGTTTGGCTTGGAAGGCAGAACCGATGGCTTGTACCTGATTGGCTTGGCTGGTCCTGGTCCCGAACCCGGCTCCGGCGTTCCGGAACCGTCGACCTGGGCGCTTCTCGTTCTCGGCGTTATCACGCTATACCTGCGTAAGCGAGTTAGGAGTTAGGCAAAATAAAAGCAGACGCGTTAGCCTTCTGCTAGAACTGCGTATCAGTTCAATATTTCTAGCCGTGGGTTTTAACCTACGGAAGGAGTGAGGATCTGTCGCTTCTCGCTCCTTACCATTTTTCTTCTATCCAAATCCACGTTCTATTCGGTCTCTAATTTTGCTCTTCACAAAAATTCTAAAAAACGCTAATATTCTATAATCTCAAATAATTGAGAAATCATAACGGTTATTATTTCAGGAGGATCGTATGCCCAAATACGCTCTATTTACTACTATATTGTTACTAACTACCTGCGCCGTTTCGATGGCTGCGGAAGACAACGGGGGCTTTATTTGTTTGTCGTCATTTTGTCAGAGCGACGAACAAGAGCCGACCGACGCTGACGGCTCGATTTTTCAAACGGAATTTCTCGGACAAAACGCGTACGGATATCCGCCGGAGGAATACTATCAGTTTTTGAACGGTCAGCGGCCGGATCGTTCGCGCGTCATTCCAGCGACAGAGGGTTATGACATCCGATACAGTTCCAACTACTGCCGACCGTACTGGGGCGAGGTTTTCAAAGACTTCGTTCCGGTTCGCAGCTGCGATATGCAATACAGCCGTCCGGACGAATGGACGTTTCAGCTTCTGCCGAGCAATATCATCTATAAATCGTACATGGCTTGCGGGCGAGAGCCGCGGCTGGGAATTCATTTTGTCGATTCCATGCAGTCGGACGACATGAGCTATTGGGACTGCTCTATCGGGGCGCGAGTGAGCCTGATTCGATTTGGCTCTCAAGATCCGCTCTATCCGGAAGGTTTAGAGCTGGAAATGGACGCCTGCGCGTTTCCCCGCCTGGGACTCAACCGCGCGCGGGACCTGTTTTCCTGCGATTATCGATTCGCGTTCCCGCTGGCGTTTCGAAGCGGCCGCTGGGAGTTCATGTTCGGATACTACCATATCAGTTCGCACCTGGGCGACGAGTACATGGTGAATCAACATTCCTTTCACCGTTACAATTATTCCCGCGACTGCCTCATGGCGGGCGTTGGATTCCGTCCGAATCCGGCATGGCGATTCTACTTCCACATGGAATACGCCGTTAGCCGCGACATCTCCGAGCCGTGGCAGTTCATGTTTGGGGTAGAGTACAGCCCCATGTACACCGGACCTCAAGGCGCGCCGTTCTTTGCCGCATGCGGACGTTTGAGAGAAGAAATCGACTTCAGCGGCTCGTTTACTCTGGAAGCGGGCTGGCAATGGCGAAACGACAATAGTCACATTTTCCGACTGGGTCTGTTCTATCTCAACGGATACAGCGACCATTACCAGTTCTTTAACATCTACGAAAAACAGATCGGATTCGGAATCTGGTACGACTTCTGATAATTCGGAATTAGGAATGCGGAATGCGGAATTGGAGCAGCGAGGCGCCTCGCCGCTCCCCCCTTTAAATATTCTATATATTGATATAATATATAGTGCGGTTCTGGTTTTGTATTCCAGGACGTTTTTAACACAATCTATTATATGAAAGGCTGTTATGCTTACTGTAAATCTCCCCAGCGGTGATAAACTGGAATTCTCCACCCCTGTTCAGGTCAAAGACGTAGCGTTGAAAATTGGTCCCGGTTTGGCTAAAGCGACGGTAGCGGCTTTCGTTGACGACATGCTCGTCGGTACGGACTTTGTTCTCCCGGAGGACGGCGAAACGTCAATTCGTCTGATTACCAAAAAAGACCCGGAAGCGTTGGCGATTATGCGCCATTCCTGCGCTCATATTATGGCGCGCGCGGTCATGCGTCTGTACGAAGGCGTTGAACTGGCGTTCGGTCCCACGGTCGAAAACGGGTTCTATTACGATTTCGCCATGCCCAAGCCGATTTCCGAGGCGGATTTCGAGGCTATCGAAAAGGAAATGGCGAAAATCGTCAAGGAAGACGAGCCGTTTGAACGCATTGAAATGTCCCGCGACGAAGCGATTAAACTTCTCGAAGGCATGGGACAGAAACTCAAGGTGGAACATCTGCAAACGACGCTGTCCGACAAAGACGTTGTCTCGTTCTATCGTCAGGGTGAATTCGTCGACCTGTGCCGCGGTCCGCACGTTCCCAGCGCCGGGTTCTGCACGGCGTTCAAGCTCATGTCGGTTGCCGGCGCGTACTGGAAGGGCGACGCCAACAATCAGCAGCTGACCCGTCTGTACGGCACGGCGTTTTTCGACAAGAAAGAACTCGCCGAGTACATCACCCGCCTGGAAGAGGCGAAAAAGCGCGATCACCGCGTGCTGGGCAAACAGCTCGAATTGTTTACCATCGACCAGAACGTCGGCCCCGGTCTGATTCTCTGGCTGCCCAAGGGCGCGAAAGTCCGCCGAATTCTGGAAAACTTCCTCGTTGGCGAACTGGAAAAGCGCGGATATCAGCTGGTTAACACCCCGGTTGTCGGGCGAGTTGGTCTGTACAAAACTTCCGGGCATTATCCCTATTACGCCGACAGCCAGTTCCCGCCCATCGCGGTAGACGAAGACGACCTGTATCTGCTTCGTCCGATGAACTGCCCGCACCACATTATGGTTTACCAGAACCGGCCGCGGTCTTATAAAGAGCTGCCGCTGCGGTTGGCAGAGTTCGGGAACGTACATCGATACGAGCAGTCCGGCGAGCTTTCCGGCTTGACCCGAGTTCGTGGGTTTACCCAGGACGACGCTCATATTTTCTGTACGGAAGATCAGGTGGAAGACGAATTCCGCCGATGTCTGGAAATGACCGTGTTCGTTCTCAAGACGATGGGATTCCAGGATTACAAAGTTCGTCTTTCGTTCCGCGACCCGGCGTCGGACAAGTACGTTGGCTCGCCGGAAAACTGGGACAAGGCGGAAGCGGCGTTGAAGAAGGTCTGCGAGTCGATGAACCTGCCGGACTTGTCAATCGCTCAGGGCGAAGCCGCTTTTTACGGTCCCAAAGCGGACTTTATTGTAACGGACTGCATCGGTCGTCTGTGGCAGCTGGGCACGGTTCAGCTGGACTACAACCTGCCGTCAGAACAGCGCTTCAATCTGGAATACATCGGCGCGGACAACCAGCCGCACCGTCCGGTTATGATTCACCGGGCGCCGTTCGGCTCGTTTGAACGCTTCTTCGGAATTCTCATTGAACATTTCGCCGGCGCGTTCCCGCTGTGGCTGGCTCCGGAACAGGTTCGAATTCTGGTCGTCAGCCAGAAGTTTGAAGAGTACGGCAAACAACTGGAAAAGAATCTGCGTCAGGCGGGACTGCGTGTAACAGGGGACTACGACCCGGAAAAGATCGGTGCCAAGATTCGCAAAGCCCAGATGGAAAAGATTCCGTACATGCTCATTATCGGTCAGAAAGAGGCGGACGCCAACAACCTGTCCGTCCGCTGCCGAGTTCGCGGCGACTTAGGCGCCATGACGCTGGACGAATTCATCGCTCAAGCAAAAAAAGAAGTCGCCGAGAAGACGATTATTAAGAACAATTAGCAATTGGCAATTAGCAATTGGCAATTTTGAGATTAGGCGAGCCACGGGTGTAAACCCGTGGGTGTGAGCGAAGCGAACATAGCGGCGTCCATAGGCGCCGCCTTGTCCAATGTGTTACAAATAATCTCTTTCGTTTATCTTTCCCCCTTTGCCTTCCAACCGATCATGTTCCGATTCTTTCGCTCTTTGTACGACCGGCTTACGTTTCAATGGCAAGTAACGCCTGCTCTCTTTCCCGGCGAACGTCAGATTATAGACGAGCTGTTTTCTGTTCTCGGAAATGAGTTTCCCGGCGCTAATTTCAATCTGGACGGAAAGCAGCATCGGCGAATCGCGTTAGGGGAAAACAGGCGGGTTTCTGCCAGGGAATTGAAAACGTTTACCGGTTACGTTTTGCAAATCGGACCTCCGATAGCTTTGGACTCGGAATTTGACGGCAGTTTTGTCGCTCCTGAATTTTCTTTTACAACGTCAGACGGCGAGGAAATGCGGTTTTCTTTTGGAATTGATTCCTTTGGGCTGGTCGCTTTTCTGGAGTTCCTGTTTGATAAACCGTCCTGCGATTACATGAAACTTTCTTTATGGCAAGCTGCCGACATGGACTCGGTTCGGCAGTCGCTGGTTTGCGCAGTCAACTCGCTTGACAGCCATCGTTTTCAATCGGATAACCGGAATTTGGCGCAGTCTTTTGCCGACGTTTTCTCCATTCAATTTCAGCCGACGGATATAACCCGCATTAAATCGTTCAAACCGCTGGACAGAGAGACGATTGAACAATTCGAGCAAAAAGAGGGCGTTTTCTTTCCGGAAGATTACAAAAAGTTCCTATCGCTGACCAACGGACTGCTTGTCTTTCACGACGACTCACGAACGTTTTCTGGAACGTATACGGTACTCAACGGCATTCCAAACAAAACCGAAACGCAAGGGGCGAGTTACTTTTTCGATATTCAGAATAACTATCTCATTGACCCGGAAAACGGCGACAAGTACTGGCAGATTTCAGACGGCGATTATGATTTCGGCTATGTAAAATATCTGATGAAACTTTCGGACAAGCCCAATCAGGAGAATGCGGTCGTCTATATCGTTTCCATGGACGACTGCGAATTTAATGAACAGGACGTTCTCTCGCTGCCTCATCTGATAACTCTGTTATTGAATAACCAAACGCCAGAAATGTCTGAATAGCGGAAGTTGAAGATAACTTGACAGAGCGAGTCGGAAGCCTCTCTGCCCCGCCGTTCTCCCTCTTTCGCAGTCAGAAACCATTCCGGGTCGCGGACAAAGTCCGCAAAAGAAAAAGGCGAGCTATCGCTCGCGATCCGGAGACGTTTTCGATTTACGCAAAAGGTTTTAGCAGGTTTTTTTCGGTGGAACCGGCGGGTTATCTTGACGATTTTTTCTTATTCTTTCCAGCTCTTCCTTTCTTCTGTCTTTTTGACGTTTATATTTTCTGTTTTGAAGTACAAGCCGATGTATTAGAACATAAATGACAATAGCTAGAATGACATAGATAACAATCCAAGGACAAAAAAGTAAACAAGCATATCCTTTCACTAAAAAACTGCTGTGTATGTCAATTCCTTGTAAATTCAACAATATTATGTCTACTTGGGGAATTATTCCTATCATTACAAAATAAAGAAAGATGTGAATAACCTCGCCAATAAAACTGTCATGAAATTGATTGCAATCGCGACTAAGCGTTGATTTCCGAGAATATTTTCTGGAATTTACAATATCCTTATTGACGGAGCTTTTTAGTTTAAAGAAATCATATATTAAAATACCAATAAGAATAATTGGAATTAAAAAAACACTGACAAAAACAGATAAATAATATAATGCAACTGACAACCAAACAATAGACTTAATTATATCACAAGAGACAGGATAACAAAAGACAGGAAAACAACAGACTAAAACCACACATACAACAATCGGCAACAGACACGTGTATATTGTCATAAACCGTTCCCAGACGGACGGTCTGCTCGCGTTGTTGTCGTTTTCGGCTGTAGGTTTGTTGTTCTCAGTTTCCATATTAGTTATTAAATCCGAATTAGAATAAAAGTCAATAGTAGACAAGTTATACGTTGAAATAGGACGGAAACGTTGTGCGAGGGGGCGCTTGCGGCGGAAGTCTCTCTGTCCTGCAGTTCTCCCTCTTTCGCAGCCATAAACCATTCTGGGGAGCGGATATTATCCGCACCCCGAGAGCGTTTTCGACTTCGCAATAGTTTTTCTCCGGGTCGCTGGACAAGGCGGCGCCTACGGGCGCCGCAGTCCCCGAAGCGCCTCGGTTCATTTCTCTCTGTTAAACCAACGGCTAAAAAGTCGTTTTCTTTTTTTACAATGTAATTTCTCTATGTTATGTAATCCATCT
>JAZMZV010000130.1:0-23736 GCA_045586185.1 Thermoguttaceae bacterium
GGGAACCGCAAGGACCTAAGCGCCGAAGATGAACTCTGTGATTGGGACTAAGTCGTAACAAGGTAGCTGTAGGGGAACCTGCAGCTGGATCACCTCCTTTCTAAGGAATTTAGAAAACTAAATTGGAGACGACTTGCTTACGGTGCAAGGAACGTTCCGCCTTATGTATATTAAAGCCCTTGAGAAGAAATTCTCAAGGGCTTTTTTTATTCTCGGGACGTTGCGCTCCCTGCTTGCATTGAATTTGGATTCATATATAATTATTTAACAGATGCAGAATGTATTTTCCCAACTTCACAGATAAGGGAAATACAAGAACACAAATATCGTTAGTCGGAACTTTTTCCGAAAAGTGTAAATTCGTCCGAATTGCATTATTATGTTTTTTGAATTTCCATGGGCGTTGACCGCCCTTGTCGCTCTGCCGACTGTAGTAGTACTTTACCTTTTGAGAAACCGCTCGAAAAAGCAGGTTGTTTCTGCGTTGTTTCTCTGGGCAACTCCCAACCAGTCGTCAAGTCAGGGTCAGCGAATTCAGAAAGTGCAATCCGGCTGGCTTCTGTTATTGGAACTGCTTATTTTGACGCTTCTGATTCTCGCAGCGGCAGACCTCCACGTTCGATTGCTGCCTCAGGACGCTCCAACGGTTCTGATTCTGGATGATTCATGGTCTATGCAGACGTCCAAACAACAGGCGCTTGAAAAAATACAAAATTGGATTTCTCAAAAGAGAATTGTCTTTCCTGTCCAGGTCGTTCGCGTTGGAAAGACCGCGTCATCAGACGGCGAACCGTGCAACTATTCGACAGATTTGACAACTCGGCTGGCGCAATGGTCAAACGACGGAACAAAAGCGCCTGAATGCGACGATTCCACTCTGAAAGATACGATTGAACGCTTTTGCTCGTCTGGAAAACCGGTTCATGCGGTTGTTGTTACTGACCATCCGCGTCCGGATCTGGCGCAGGACGGAAAAGTTACGGTGTTGTCTGTTGGAAAAGCGGATTCCAACCTGGCTTTTACATCTGCAAGCCGATTCCCGTCAGCCGTTGACGGTCTGGACGTTGTAATTGTCGAAATCGCCAACCTGTCAGTTCAAAAACAAACGGTAAAATGTCAGCTGAACGTAGAATCTCAGTCTTCCCAAACGCTTGATCCTGTCGAGATTCCTGTGGGAGAATCTGTAGAAATAAAAACGTCCGTTCCGTCTGATAAAACAGCTACTCTCGAACTGCCAAAAGACGTTCTCGAAATTGACAACCGGGTTATCCTCTCTCCCCTGCCCCGCCAGATCATTCGCGTTCGACTTGACGTTTCCAATCCGGTTCTGGCGCCGGCAGTTAAAAAAGCGGTGGAACTGGCTCAAGACGGTCAACGAAAAGTTGAGATTGTTTCCTCCAACGAAGACCTGCTTGTAACAGACAGTCCCGCAGCGGTTTCAGACTCTAACGTCAATCAATTGCGTTTTGACGTTCCTTCTCAACCGCTGGACAAAATCGATCCCACAATCTATAAAGGTCCGTATATTGCCAATTCCTCTAACAGCTTGATGACCGGTACGGATTTTTCAGGCGTACTATGGGGAGTGGAAAAATCCGATTGGCGAGTGGAAAACATGGAATCCGCATTGCTTTCCGTCGGCGACATCCCGTTGATTGTTCAGCGCGTTACGACAAACGGCGTCAGCGTCGTTCGTCTGCGATTCGTTCCAGAACTGTCCAATTTGATTCAAAGCCCCAATTTCCCGATTTTCATTTATAACGTTCTCAAACAGAGCGCGGAATCCATTCCCGGTTTGCAGACAAGCTCCGTTTCAGCTGGCGAGGCGCTGATTTTCCATTCGCAACGAAGCCCTTCAGAACCGTTGGAAATACTGACCCCTGACGGCTCGAAAATCACGGTTCCATTTCGGTTCGGTCAGGCGGTTTTCCTGCCGTATGATATTGGCGCATATAAAATCACATCTAAACAGAACGCGTATCAAGCTTCCGTCAACGCTCTCAATCGAAACGAATCTGACCTCCGCTCTCTGGAATCCGGAGAATGGGGCGCTCAATATTCGGCAGAACAGAAAGAACGCCAATTTGCATCGCTTCGCGTCCCACTGCTTTTACTGGCGTTGATACTGGCTGTTATACATCAGATCTTAGCGCGCCGCAACGATTAAACGCTCAAATTCGTAAGAACGCTGCAATACTCCTGGTAACAATTGGAATATCAAATTATTCCTGATTATCAAAACGTCTAAACAAAAAACGCTCGGCGGTATTGCGTCGAGCGTTTTAGATTCTCTATTTAGATTCGATTCTCGAAAGGTCAGTTCCAATTCGGTTCAGATTCCTCCTGACGTTCCAGTTCTGCGTCGTCTGACGAGAGTTCCAGCGTAACGGGAACTTCCGTTTTCATACCATCGCGAATAACGCCGACTTTAACAACGTCTCCGGGTTTATGCGATTCGATAATCGTCAGGAAGTCGTCTGCGCCGTGGATTGGTTGACCGTCAACAGAGAAAATAATGTCAGCGGCGGAACGGTCAAGCGTTTTGAAGTTTCCAATCATGTTGCCAACGCGGCGTTTCTGAACGACAATCTTCGGTCCGCGAAGTCCCGCTCTAGCGGCTGGGCCGTTATCTTCCATCTGAATAATAAGCAAGCCTTTATCTGTTTGAAGAGCCTTATTGATTCCAATTGACGGAACGATAATTTTGCCATGTTTGATAAGCTGGTTTACAACGCGAGAAATCGTATTGGATGGAACCGCAAATCCAACGCCAGCGCTCTGACCGGTCTTGCTGGCAATAGCGGTGTTCATGCCAACCATGTATCCGCGCGAATCCATCAGCGGTCCGCCGGAGTTGCCCGGGTTGATAGCGGCGTCGATCTGAATTACCTGTTTGATCAAACGCGATTGCATACGGCTGGGAAGCGTTCGGTTCAAGCTGGAAATAATCCCGACGGTCAGCGTTCGTTCCAGACCAAACGGGTTGCCGATAGCAAAAATGCGCTGTCCAACTTTCAGTTCTGCTGAGTTCCCCAGCGTTACCGGGAAAAGTTCGTCTGGATTCGCCCCGATTTGAATAACCGCAATATC
Organism: Thermoguttaceae bacterium; assembly: GCA_045586185.1. Lineage (GTDB taxonomy): Bacteria > Planctomycetota > Planctomycetia > Pirellulales > Thermoguttaceae > RUG11551. The sequence continues at coordinate 3,091 of JAZMZV010000130.1, forward strand.
GTTTGACGGGTCTACGCCTTTTACCAAAGCAGAATACGTCTTTCCGTTAAACAATGTAACAGTGATTTCCCTTGCTCCGGAAATGACGTGAAAGTTCGTGAGAATGTACCCGTCTTTAGACAGCACCGCGCCGCTGCCTTCGCCTTCGGCAAGCGTTTCAGAGAAATACCAGTCTTGTCGAACGCTGCGCGTGTTGATGTTGACAACGCTGCGATTGGAATTTTCGTAAACGCGAATATTGACCAGTTCTTCCGGCGTGTATCTGCCCTGCTGAGAATTGAGAGCTATCGGCGGAACGGAGGGAAGAATGTCTTTCCGAGCGGGATCCGTTGGATTCGAATTCGGCTTTCTGACTGAATCGAACGGAGCGGCATCCGAAGCGACAGGAAGCGACTTGCTGCGCGTTTGAGCGCACATCGTTCCATTGAGAAGCGACAGTGCAATCATGCCCAATACCGCCCCCAAGACAAGGTAAATTCCACCCAAAAAAACCTGCTTTGACATTCTCCACTCCGCAAAAAAGGATATAAAAAAACAACGTCAACGGGAATGACCATTTTCATCAGGTCATTCCTCGAAAACGCATCGTCCAAAAGACGTTATTCTTCAGTTACAGTAACTTCGTCCATCGTGTCGCCCTGTTGAATGGCGTCAACGACGTCCTGCCCTTCCAGAACGTGTCCAAAAACGGAATGATGTCCGTCCAGCCAGGGCGTGGCAACGTGAGTAATAAAGAACTGAGAGCCGTTCGTGTTCGGTCCTGCATTTGCCATGCTCAAAACGCCCGGTCCATCATGACGAAGATCGGGATGAAATTCGTCGTCGAACTTGTATCCTGGGCCGCCGCAGCCGGTTCCTGTCGGGTCGCCGCCCTGAATCATGAAGTTTTCAATTACGCGATGGAACTTCAGACCGTTGTAAAAGCCCTTGTTGGCGAGGGTTTCAAAGTTCTTCACCGTTCGAGGCGCCAGTTTGTCGTGCAGTTCAATGCGAATAACGCCCTTTTTTGTTTTAATTGTCGCTACTTTCATAAAATTATTTCTGTCTAATGTAAAAAAATCGAGGGGGGCGCAATCGCCCCCTCATAAATATATACGTTTTAAATTACAAAATGTTCATTGAACAAATCAGTCCTGCGGTCCGAAAACGTCAATCGGCTTGACTGGAGATTCGTCTTCAATGGGCTGAACCGGGTCGTCGGAGATTTCGCGAACCCAAATGTTGCGGAATCGAACCGGGTTGCCGTGGTCTTGCAGACGAACCGGCTGTTTTTCGTCAAAGCTAGTAATCTTCGGCGGCTGAACAAAAGAGGTTTCGCCGATAATACGAAGGTGGTTCTGAACCAAAACGCCATTCTGGAAAACGGTTACGTAACCGGGCTTGACCAGTTTTTCGCCGTCAAAAATCGGACGCATGAAAATGATGTCGTACGTCTGCCATTCGCCCGGCTTGCGGCAAGCGTTGACAGCCGGCGGGTTTTGCTTGTAAAGAGCGCCGCACTGACCGTCGTAATAGGTCTTGTTGATGTAGCTGTCCAGAACCTGGATTTCGTACGGACCATAGAAAACGCCGCTGTTGCCGCGTCCCTGGCCTTCGCCTTTAACTTCGGACGGGGTGGCGAATTCAACGTGGAGCTGAATCGAGCCGAAAACCTGTTTTGATGTAACATAGCCTTTGCCGGAATAAACGACGCCGTCTTCGATCTTCCAGTTTTCGCCGTTATGCCAAGCGGACATATCTTTACCGTCAAACAAAACAATCGCGTCAGAAGGAACGTTAGCTGGAGCGGCGGGTTCGGGTCCCGGATCGACTACCGGAGGTTCTTTCCATTGAATTCCGCTCTTCCATTCCTGAGCGTTAACGCTGACAGCCATCATACAGGCGCAAATCGCCGCGATTACAAACAAGGTTTTCTTCATTACAATTTTCCTTTAACTCAGAGGTTGAAAAAATCAGCAGGGAACGCAAGGCGCGCTCGAGTTCTACTTTGCTTTTATTATACACTAAATCAATTTGAATTGGAATACCTGAACAAAAAATAGTTTGCTATTTTTACTCAACATTTTGTATTACTCTTGACAAACCAGTCTTTATTGTTTATAATTAGTTACGAAATTATAACTATTGAAGCCCTTAGTTTTGAAAAAAAATTATTTTGTCAGAAGCGCCTTGCTTGCCATCTGCTGACCAATACGAACCCTTTGAACGCATTTATCAATGGCGTGGAAACGATCCCGCATGCGCGGACGCGACGCGTCTGGGCGAAAATGCGCTCAGAGAAGGGCGCGTTGCAGCCGTTTTGCTGGCAGGCGGAATGGCGTCCCGATTGGACTGCGAATTTCCCAAAGGGATGTATCCAATCGGATTCCACGGCGAATCGCTCTTTGAGATTTTTGCCGGGAAAATACATGAGCTTCAAAAAAAGTACGGTCGATTCGTCCCGCTGTACATCATGACAAGCGACGTAACGGACGAACAGACGCGCATATTCTTTCAAGAGAAAAATTATTTTGGGCTTCCGCCGCAGGACGTCGTCTTTTTCAAACAGGGAAACCAGATCGCGGTTGACATTGACACAGGAAAGATTTTGTACTCCGCTCCAAACGTTCCTGCCGCCAGTCCGGACGGGCACGGCGGCGTTTTGAGCGCGCTGAAAAAATCTCGTCTTTTAAGCGATATGACTCAGCGAGGCATTGAGCTGGTTTGTACTTTCCAGGTTGACAACCCGCTTATACCTCTGGCAGATCCGGAATTTATCGGATATTGTCTTTTCGACCAGGCGGAAATTGGGACAATGGTTCTCCGTAAAAACTCGCCTGAAGAAAAAGTCGGAAATATGGTCAAAAAAGGGGGCGTTGTTCAGGTCATCGAATACTGCGATTTACCCCTTAGCGTTGCTCAACTCACCAATCCAGACGGTTCTCTGGTTATTGGATATGGGAACGTCGCCATTCACGTTTTTCGTCTGGACTTTCTTATCCGGGTATTAAAAAACGAGAGCTTTACGCTCCCATTTCATACCATTAAAAAGAAAGTTCCATATAGAGACGAAAGCGGCGCCATGATTCATCCGACTCAGCCCAACGCCTATAAAAAAGAAAAATACATCTTTGACGTTTTTCTGCAAGCGAAAAAAATAGCGCTTGTCGAAGGCGCGCGCCGACTCTGCTTTAGCGCACTGAAAAACTCTCTCAATTACAACACAGAAAACGAAGAAACCGTTCGCGCTGACATGAAAGCCAGCGGTCTGTTTGAATAGCAAGACGCAGCCGCTGCTTGATAACGGCGTTGAATTTGTATCGAAAAAGCACGCTCTGTAACAGGTTCATCTGGCGCAATTGGTCAGATGAACCTGATTTTTGATACGGGTTCAATTCCACGCAATCCATTCGACTTTTTCCGCTTCGCGAGACGACGGCATTTCCATTTTCTCAAGGAGCCGTTCAATCGCGTTAACCGGAACGGATTTATCACGATTCGCGTTGCGTCGGAGCTGTTCCTCCCAATTGGTTTCCAGATAGACGATTTTAACCGACGCGCCATATCGGTTTATCAAATCAATAATCGGTTTGCGAGTTAAGGTCGAAACATTGGTCGCATTCCAGACAAACGGCGTTTTTTCCCGCAAGAATACTTTTGCTCTGTCGCGGGCTTCGTTGACAAACGCCCCCTGTTTGCCTTTGGGACTGCCATTTAATTCTTCCCGAACGTCGTCGATGGAAATCATCGGCAAACCAGAAAGAACTCTGTTACAGTATTCGTCCTTTCCCGTTCCCGGCAAGGCGGAAAGGATTACTATTTCTCCCCAGGTGGAATCGTATAAATTGACTCCCGGATAGTTCTGTCTGTCATGAAAATATTTGAATCGTGAATAATCGTTTTCAAAGGGATAAGGATTATCCAGACAGCTGTTTTCCTCGGCGCAATCGACAAACAGCGCGACTTTTTCAAGCGAGGACTGAATACTGTCCGCCTTCCGACCCCGCATGTCCGCTTCTACAAGGATCGACAGCAAGCGGTTATTGAACTTCGGGATTTCCAATCCGTCAACCGAAGATCGAGCTACGATGTAAACAGGATCTTTTACGTCTGTAATATGCGGCGGCGAGGAATGAAATCGGATAAGCGAACAAATCGTCTCGCGAAACTGGATTTTATCGTTTGTCCCAGCCAAACCAAACTCGCGCCATAAAATATTTCTCGCCAGCCTGGCGCCGACGGGATTGTGATTTTTCGAATGCAGCAGACCGTCGACGTCCAGCGCAGTTGTTGACGGTTTTCCGACGTCATGCAGCAGCGCCGCCCAAAAGAGAATCTCTCGCAGTTCGTCTGTCTGACGCTGCCACGATTCCAGTTCAATCAGAGCCTGACAAACCATCTTTGTATGCGTCCAGACGTCGCCTTCTGCGTGCCAGTGCGGATCTTGCGGAGTCTGAGCCATGAGCTTGACATTCGGCTGAAGCGAAGACGCTTCTATCGCTTGCCAGTCAATCTCCTGACCGGGTTGTGGAATGGGAATGTTATTGATCATATTGTCCCTCGCATTTTGTTACAGGTAAAGTTGGAGCGTAAATTTCTTCCAATGGAAAACGCAGCTGATTCGGAACGATTGGACGATCCAGCCAATGCGTCTGCGATTCCAAAATGGTTTGAAGAAACGACGGTCGAACAAACTTCAAGCGGTCTGTAACCTGACCGTTTTCTTCAACTTTGATATACAAACCTTCCATCGTTGCACAGCGGTCGGTTTCCCCGCAGATGGTAAAACTATCCAAACCGTTTTCGTTACAGTAACGCTCTAAATTCTCAAAATGATTGTCTGTGATGTAAACCGAATGTCCAATCAGATTCAGGAGTTCCTCTTTCTTTTGAAACGTCTTGCGACGAATCACCGGAACCGAAACGACCGGCAAGTCCGCCAGCATTTGATGTCGACTTGGCGTGTCGAGAAACGCGCCGGTTTCGCGATCCAAAATGTCAAACTCGAGAAAATAATGCGGCAGGTTGTCGTAAAAAATGGAATGTTTTGCGTACATCCATTCGCCGTACATGATATATCGGGAGCCTAGTACGTTGTAAAACGCCTGCTGATGGACGCTCGCCCATTGCTTGAGCAAATTGTAATGCCGCTCGCGATACCCTCCGGTTAGATAATGCCCGCGGCTTTGGAGCAGCAAATCGCCGTTGGCGTCAAACGAAATGGCGGAATTGGCGCCATCGCATTTCTCTTCAACCGCCAACGTCTTGCAGGCAATTTCAGAAAACGCGACTTGTAACACGTCTTCGTCGCCGGGCTGTAATCGCGACCCCTCTAAATGCGGCGTTCGAGGATATTTAATGATTTTGAATTCAGCCATGATGTTATCTTAAAGCGTTGCAAAAAGAATCCGATGGTTGTTGACTTCGTCAAATTTCAGCTTTTTGCAGCCAGCGTCATTAAACAGCGTTTGCAAAATCTCTTTGGTAAGTAAATGAATGTGATCCGGATTGTCGTCTGGCTTGGAAGGGACGGAAACGACAATAAATTTTCGGGCGATTCTGACGGCAGATTTTACCGCAGCTGCAACGTCGGGAATGTGTTCCAGAACCTCAAGCATCGATACGATGTCATACGATTTGTCGGGAACGTCGAGAGAGCAAATGTCGCCCTGAATTCCGGACAGCGTTTCGACTCCTCCCTGCTGAACCGTTCTATAAAGCTCGACGCGATAGTCCAGCATGTCAACCGCTGTTACAGGAATATAGGGGAACGCATTGATAAACGGCCAAAGGAAAACGCCGCGTCCTGACCCGATATCCAAAACGGATTCCATTTGAACCGATTTGAGAAACCCCATGACGCCGACAATTCTCCCTAAATTGTCATGCGTGTTTTTGAATCGATACAGCTTCAGTTTATTGTCAACCCCGATTCGAATAATCTCGTTTTGCTCTTCGTCCGACAAGTCGTCCAGGTCAGGAACAAGCAATTCTTCCGGCAGAGCAAAAGCAACTCCGTTCAGATCGGCGTCGAGAGACGAAATCGTGCCGTCATTCTGATTCGCATTGACTGCCAGGCCGCGAATGTATGCCGCTGTAATTCTACGATAGTATGGGAACTCGGAAGCGTCCATATTATTCATGATTTTTGAACATACTAAAATATTTCGTTAAAAATGCGTTGTATAAGATTATACAGTTTCCGCAATTATTGTTAAGGGAGAGAAATAAAAACGAAAGGCGTTAGGGTTCAATAACAAATCGCGAAGATAACAAAGATGCGCAGCGATAACGCTCCGCAGGCGCCGCACTTGGCTGACAAAGAGGGTAATATCCTTTTCTGAAAAAAGACATTACCCTCAAACTCCCCTTCCCAAAAAAAATCAAAAAGGGGGAAATATCTTGATATTGGCAACAATCAAAATTCCGCCGATCCCGGGTAGCGCGGGAACGGAATGACGTCGCGGATGTTGCTCATGGCGGTGGCGTACATAACGGCGCGTTCCAGACCCAAGCCGAATCCGCTGTGCGGGACGGTGCCGTAACGGCGCAGGTCGGCGTACCACTGGTAGTCAGCCGGGTTGAGCCCCATTTCGACCATACGGCGATTGAGGACGTCCAAACGGTATTCTCTCTCCGAACCGCCGATAATTTCGCCGATGCCGGGAACCAAAACGTCCATAGCGCGGACGGTCTTTTCGTCGTCGTTGAGGTACATGTAAAACGCTTTGATGTCCTTCGGGTAATCTGTTACAACGACAGGCGCTTTGAAATGCTCTTCGGTCAAAAAGCGTTCGTGTTCCGCCTGCATGTCGATGCCCCATTTAACGGGGAAGTCAAACTTGCGGCCGCTGGATTCCAGAATCTTGATCGCTTCGGTATACGGCAGATGAACGAATTCCGAGTTGATAACGTGGGTCAGCGTGTCGATAAGCGTATGGGACTCGTCAATTTGCTTGTTGAAGAATTCCATGTCTTCGGCGCAGTAGGTTAAGCAGTCGGAAAAGATTCGCTTGAGCATGTTCTCCGCAATCTTCATGTTTTCTGGCAGACGGGCGAACGCGATTTCCGGCTCAACCATCCAGAATTCCGACAGGTGCCGGGACGTGTTGGAGTTCTCCGCCCGGAACGTCGGGCCGAACGTGTACACTTTTCCCAGCGCGCAGGCGAAGTTTTCCACTGCCAGCTGTCCGGAAACGGTCAGGCTGGTTTTACGTCCGAAGAAATCCTGAGCGTAATCGACTTTCCCAGCGTCGGGGCCTTCCTGAATTCTCGGGACGTCTTCCAGATTGAGCGTCGTTACCTGGAACATCTCGCCGGCGCCTTCGCAGTCGGACGCGGTAATCAGCGGCGTGTGAATGTACAGGAATCCGTTTTCCTGGAAGAAGTTGTGAATGGCGCGGCAGATGCAGTTGCGGACGCGAAAGACCGCGCCGAACGTGTTGGTTCGAGGGCGCAGGTGCGCGACCGTGCGAAGGTACTCGAACGAATGCCGTTTTTTCTGCATCGGGTACGTTTCCGCGTCGGCGATGCCGTAGACCGTAATTTTCGTTGCGTGAACTTCGGTCGGCTGTTTGGCGCCGGGCGACTTGACGACTTCGCCTTCAACGGCAATCGAGCTGCCGGTTGTCAGACGGAGGACGTCAGACTGATAATTTTCCAGCGTGTTGGGCGCGAGAATCTGGATGTTTCCCAGACTCGTTCCGTCGTTGAGTTCAATAAAACTGAATCCTGCTTTGGAATCGCGGCGGGATCGAACCCAGCCTTCCAATAACGCCGTCTGATCGGCGGACGATTCCTGACGAGCTTCTTTGACTGTTAGTTTTTCCATAATAAGTTGCGAGTTGCAAAAAAGAGCTTTTAGCCTCTAGCTACTAGCTATTAGCTAGGGGCTAGGAGCTAGAAGCTAAATAAAAATGGTTTGTTCTCTGTCCGGGCCAACGGAGACGATGCCGACTTTCGCGCCGACGATCTGTTCCAGCCGTTCGACGTAACGTTTGGCGTTGTCCGGCAAGTCGCTGTAATTGCGGCAGCCGGTCGTGTCCGACATCCAGCCGGGCATGGTTTCGTAAACCGGTTTGACTTCGTACAGGTCTTCAACCAGAGCGGGGAAATCTGTCGTGCGTTCGCCGTTGATTTCGTATGCTGTACAGATGCTGATTTCCGGCATCTGGTCGAGAACGTCGAGCAGCATCAGCGACAGCGTGTCAACGCCTGACAGACGCGACGTGTACCGGACGGCGACGGCGTCGAACCAACCGCAGCGGCGCGGTCGTTTTGTAACGGTGCCGTATTCATGCCCGGCGTCGCGAATCTTCTGACCGATTTCGTTGTCCTGTTCGGTCGGGAAGGGACCGCCGCCAACGCGGGTCGTGTACGCTTTCATAATCCCGACGACGTTTTTAACGAACTTGGCGGGAATGCCCGCTCCGGCGCAGACGCCAACGCCAGAGGAGTTGCTGCTGGTAACGAACGGGAACGTGCCGTGGTCAATATCCAGCAGCGCGCCCTGCGCCCCTTCAAAGAGAACGTTTTTATCGGCGTCAACCGCGTTGAGCAGAAACGCCGTCGTGTCCGTAACCATCGGCTTGAGCTTTTCAGCGTAAGCTGTGTACTTTTCGAGCGTTTCGGTATAAGAAACCTGCTCTTTTCCGCCGTCCGGGTTCATGCCGTAAAGATACTGATTTTTGATTTGCGTAACTTCTTTAAGCCGTTCCGGTAACGACGGCAAATACAGGTCGCCCAAACGAAACGCCATCGACCGCCCCACTTTATCGCGATAGCACTGACCGATTCCGCGCATGGTCGATCCAATCGGCTCGTGAGCGCACAGCGAGTTCATAATCCGGTCTTCCAGAAAATGCCACGGCATAATCACGTGCAGACGGTTGGACAGCGCCAGATTGTCAGCGTCGACCTGAACGCCGCGCGACGTCAGCCCTTCGATTTCTTCCAAAAACCGCGCCGGGTCAAGCACGACGCCGTTGGCAATGACGCTTTTAACGTTGTGATGAAAAATACCGCTGGGAATAAGCGACAACTTAAACGCCTGACCGCCAAATTTTACGGTATGCCCGGCGTTCGCGCCGCCCTGATACCGCACGCAGATTTCGTTCTTCTGCGTTAAAACGTCAACGACTTTTCCTTTGGCTTCATCGCCCCACTGTAAACCGATAACACATGTAGCCGGCATAACGATTACTCTAATTAGGGGATTGAACAAAAATACTCAACTCCGATTGGCTTTATTCGCCCGGAATTCCAAACCGATATATTATAATCGATTTAAAAGCGTTGTCAATAATGGGGGGGGGCGAGGCAGTAGGCAGTAGGCAGTAGGCAGTAGGCAGTAGGGAATTAATGAAAGGCGGTAATGGAGTTCGCCAGCGGCGAACGGGATTACGCATTCGCCGTCAGGCGAAGAAAACGTCGAGAAGCGTGGACAACAAAACGACGCAGCCGAAACCGCCCTCTGGATGGTGCCTGTCTCGGGCGCCAACTTGACGGCATTGCCGTCAAGGAAAAGCGGAAGCCTCCAAAAACCTCGAGAATGCAGAACCCCCCTCTGCCCCGCTGGTTCGCGGGCGTCTTCGCCCGCCGAAGAAATCTCGCGAAAACCATAGATGAGCGCTTTGTGCCGGGGAATGCGGCGGCTTGACGCCGCCTTGTCCAAAGACCCGCTAAAAACGCTCTTTTATCTCCAATCTGTACCAGGGAAAAGCATTTCAAGTTCTTTGATAGCGTTTTTATAACTATCTAAATCACTTTTCTTAATCTTCATATTTTGACGAACGCTCATTCGCAGCTTTCTATTTTCGTTTCGCCGATCGTAAGCGCATATATATTCTCCTGAATCGTAAACGGCTACCGAAAGAAATTGCCTAAAAGAACCTTCATTACTCAGGTATTCGTCAGGTGTCATCACCTGAAACGAAGAAATAAATACAGCGTCTTGATTGTATGGGGCTTGAATAGCTTTTTCTATAACAGCAGTATCTTTCGAATTTGGCTTTATCTCCGAAATATTCGCGTTTTCGTTGTATAAATGAGTGGAAAAGCAACCCCCATAGTCGTGCATTACCGCCCAATAATAATTAAAATATACAGAACGATTGTTATTTGTTACATCATAGAAAAAAGCAAGATTGGGAGCAGCGATTATTGTCATCTCGTGCAACGGATCCAATTGTCTTTCGCCAATAATCCTGTTGTCTCGAGTTCTAATAATTAAATTTTGAGATAACAGGATTTGTTTTTCTATACTATTATCATCCATAATACATCAGGATTATGTAAACGTTTTGTATATCGTTAATATCAACAATGTTTTGGAGGTTTCCGCATTTACTGTTGCGGACTTCGTCCGCGACCCCGAAGCGTTTTCGGCTGCGTCGCAGGTTTTGAGCAGGGCTTGTTTCCTTTAGCGGGCGAAGACGCCCGCGAACCAGCGGGGCGAAGTGGCTTTACATATTCACAAGATTTTTGGAGGCTTCCGCAAGCCTTGACGGCTTTCGCCGTCAAGTTGTAGCCCGGGGACGGGCTACATCCAGGGGGCGTTTATGGCTACGGCTTTTTGTTATGCACACTTCGAACAAAGCGTAACTACGTTCGCTTCGCGAACTCCGTTACCGCCTTCCATTTCTTTGCGATCTTTGCGTTCTTTGCGGCTTAAAATTCTTTGGCGAGCTTCGCCCGCGATCCGAGAAGGTTTTCAGCGGGGCGTTGGACAAGGCGGCGCCTAGGGGCGCCGCACTCCCCGAAATGTCACACTTTGCGTTTCTCGCAACTCGCTACTCGCAACTCTCCTTTACCGCGTCGACCATGCTCTTTACGTACTGACCGACGTTTTCTGCTGCGTCGGCGCCGGACTTTTCGATAATCTTGATAATCGCCGAGCCGACAATGGCGCCGTCGGATACCGCCGCCATTTTACGCGCCTGTTCCGGGGTCGAGATGCCGAAGCCGACAGCGCACGGGATTTGCGCGTTCTCTCGAATAATCTTGACAATCGAGGCGACGTCGGTGGTAATCTCGCTTCGAACGCCCGTTACGCCCAGGCTGGAAACGACGTAAATAAATCCTTGCGCCTGGCTGGCGATCATGGCGATGCGGTTTTCAGACGTCGGCGCGATAAGCGAAATGAGGTCAACGCCGTACTGGTCGCACAGCGGCTGAAATTCCTCTTTCTCCTCAAAGGGCAAGTCCGGCAGAATCAAGCCGTCGATGCCAATTTCCTTGCAGGTCGAAATGAACTTGTCCGCCCCGTAGGAAAAGACGACGTTGGCGTAGGTCATGAAAACCATCGGAACGGAGACGTCCCGGCGCAGGTCGCGAACGAGGTCAAAGATTTTATCGGTTGTAACGCCGCCGGTCAACGCGCGGAGGTTGGCCCCCTGAATGGTCGGGCCTTCCGCCGTCGGGTCGGAAAAGGGGATTCCTAGTTCAATCAGACTGGCGCCGCAGTTCGCCATAACGCGAACGATTTTTGCCGTCGTTTCCAAATCCGGATCGCCGCAGGTGATAAACGGAATGAACGCTTTGCCGTTTTCAAACGCTTTATGAATGTTGCTCATGATATTTCTGTATGGGATAGTTGGCTGTGTGTTTCAAATTGTTACAACTGCTCAAGCGCGTTACTCGTCAATCTGAACGCCGCGGTATCGGGCGATAGACGCGCAGTCCTTGTCGCCTCTGCCGGAAATGGTAATAACGACAATTTTGTCGGAACTCATATTCGGGACAATTTTCGCTGCGTACGCAACAGCGTGAGCGGACTCGATTGCAGGAATAATCCCTTCCGTTTTGGAAAGCAGTTCGAACGCGTCGACCGCTTCGGCGTCTGTAACAGGGACGTATTTCGCCCGACCGGTTGAATGAAGCCAGGCGTGTTCCGGCCCGATTCCGGGATAGTCCAGCCCGGCGGAAATGGAGTATACAGGAGCGATCTGCCCGTACTCGTCCTGACAGAACAGAGATTTCATTCCGTGGAAAATGCCCACTGAGCCGGTGTTGACAGTCGCGGCGGTTTCTTTGGTGTCGATACCCCGCCCGGCGGCTTCGCAGCCGATAAGTTCAACCGTTGGTTCGTTGATAAAATGATAGAACGAGCCAATCGCGTTTGACCCGCCGCCGACGCAGGCGACAACTGCGTCAGGAAGACGCCCTTCTATCTCCGCAAGCTGCTGTTTGATTTCCCGAGAAATCACCGCCTGAAAATCCCGGACGATTGTCGGGAACGGATGCGGCCCCATAACGGAACCGAGGCAGTAATGCGTATCAATGATGCGGGACGTCCATTCTCTCATGGCTTCGGAAACGGCGTCTTTGAGCGTTCGCGTTCCCGTCATGACCGGAACGACTTTCGATCCGAGCAGTTCCATTCGATAGACGTTGAGCGCCTGACGTTTCGTGTCTTCTTCGCCCATAAAGACGACGCATTCCATATCCAGCAAAGCGGCAGCGGTAGCGGTGGCAACGCCGTGCTGACCTGCGCCGGTTTCCGCAATGAGGCGGGTTTTGCCCATCTTCTTTGCCAGCAGAGCCTGTCCGAGCACGTTGTTGATTTTGTGCGAGCCGGTATGGTTGAGGTCTTCCCGCTTGAGGTAAATCTTCGCCCCGCCGAGCTTGCGCGTCAGCTTCTCCGCGAAGTACAGCCGGGAAGGACGCCCTGCGTAGTCGTTAAACAGCTGCGTCAGTTCCGCGTTGAACTGGTCGTCGTTTTTGTAACGGTTGTACGCCTGTTCCAGTTCGATAACAGCGTTCATAAGCGTTTCCGGCATGTACTGACCGCCGAAAGTTCCGAATCGTCCGTTGGGATTTGTCATGGTGTGATATTAATGTTTGGGTTTAAAGTTGAATGAAAGGCGGTAATGGAGCGACCAACGGGAGCGGAATTACGCATTCGCCGACAGGCGAACCTGCTCCCATGAAAGCGTAACTGCGCTCGTTTCACTCGCTTCGTTACCGCCTTCCATTAATTACTGCCTCTAACTTTCTCGACAAACGCCGTCATTTTGTCTCTGTCTTTTACGCCGTCGGTTTCGATGGCGGAACTGACGTCAACTGCGTAGGGACGCCAGCGGCGAATTGCGGACTGAACGTCGTCAGACGACAGCCCGCCGGCGAGGAAAAAGTCCCGATTGACGCCGGAAATCAAATCGCGGTCGAAGGGCTGACCTGTGCCCGCGCCGGAATCCAGCAGAATAAAGTCGGCGGAAGAACGGTTCGCCTTGAGGACGTCCTCTTCCGACCGGATTTTAAACGCCTGAATGACGACGCCATTGAATCGTTCTCGAAGGCGGGATATATACGCCTCGTCTTCCGAGCCGTGGAGCTGAACGACAGCGATAACGCCGGAATCGGTCAAACGGCAGACGTTTTCAATCGGCTCGTTGACAAACACGCCAACGGGCGCAACGCCGTCTGTTAAATGCGCGGACAGTTTCGCCGCCTGGTCAGGCGTAACGCGCCGTTTGCTGCCGGGAGCGAATACGAACCCGACGTATTCCGGACGCAGTTCGTTGACCGCGTCGATGTCGCACTGGCGAGTCATTCCGCAAAGTTTGATCTTTGTCACAGGAGTCCTTTCAGTTCAGCAAGGGCGGCTTTTTTGTCGGTAGAGCGCATGAGCGTTTCCCCGATTAACACAGCGTCTGCGCCCGCGTCCGCCAACGCCTTGACGTCCTGGGGCGTCTTAATCCCGCTTTCCGAAACGAACAAAACGCCGTCGGGAACAAGTGAACGAACGCGGCGGGAGTTGTCGACGTCAACGGTGAAGTCTTTCAGGTTTCGGTTGTTGACGCCCACGATTCTAGCGCCGGCGTTGAGCGCGGATTCGATTTCCCGCTCGTCGTGCGCTTCCACCAAAGCGGAAAGACCCAGAGAATCGCAAAGCTCTCTGTAACGGCGCAAAGTCGATTCGTCCAGCAGCGCGCAGATGAGCAGAACCGCTTCCGCGCCGAGCGTTTTCGCCTGATAAATCATGTACTCGTCAACGGTGAAATCTTTCCGCAGACAGGGGATTGAAACCGAGTTGACGACGTCCTCCAGGAACGCGTCCTGACCGAGAAACCGGGTCGGCTCCGTTAAAACGGAAATGCAGTCCGCGCCGGCGTCTTCGTACTCCATCGCAATTTCCACGTACGGGAACGATTCCGCAATAACGCCCTTGGACGGCGACGCCTTTTTACATTCGCAAATAAACGACACCCCCGGCTTGCTCAACGCCTGCTCAAAGCGAAACTCCCCTTTGGCAAGCGATTCCGCCTCAGCGCGAATTGTCTCAAGGGAAACCTTCGCCTTGTACTGTTCCACCCGCTGCCGAGCCGATTGAGCCAGTTGTTCTAAAATATTCATGGTTAAATTAAGTGGTTAGTAGTTAGTGGTAAGTGGTTAGTAGTAAGAAGTTAGTAAGAGGAACGCTTGCGTCCTTACCACTTACCACTTATCACTTTTTAACGTCCTGCTAATTTGTTTAGCGTCGCTTCCGCCTGACCGGAATCGATAATCTGATTCGCTAACGTCAAGCCGTCGCGCAACGAGTCTGCCTTGCCGGCGATATACAGCCCTGCGGCGGCATTAATAACGGCAGCGTCGCGTTTCGCTCCGTGCAAGCGTCCTGACAAAATATCGCGTACAATCTGAGCGTTCTGTTCCGGCGTTCCACCCAGCAAATCCGAGGGGTGACAGCGTAACAGACTAAACTGTTCCGGAGTGATTTCGTATCGATAAATATGCGATGAATCGAATTCAACGACCGTCGTCGGAGCGCAAAGGGAAATTTCGTCCATCCGGTTTTGTCCGTAAACGACCATGCCGCGTTCGACGCCGAGGTCTTGCAGAACCCGCGCCAGCAGCTCGACCAGCGATTCATCGTAAACGCCCAGCAGCTGACGTTTTGGACGCGCCGGATTGGTCAGTGGTCCGAGAATATTGAACACCGTTCTAAACCCCAGTTCTTTGCGAATCGCTCCGACGTATTTCATTGCCGGATGATACTTCTGAGCGAAAAAGAAACAGAATCCGTCCTGTTCCAAAGCCGCCAGCGCCTGTTCCGGAGTCAGTTCGATATTCACGCCCAGCGTTTGCAGGCAGTCCGCCGTTCCGCATTTTGACGACGCTGCCCTGTTGCCGTGTTTGGCGACTTTCACCCCCCCAGCAGTGCAAATCAACGCTGCCGTTGTGGAAATGTTAAAGCTGTTTGACCCGTCCCCACCGGTGCCGACAATGTCAATCAAATCGAGTTCGTTTGGAACGCTAATTGCCTGAGCGCGCATGGCGGCGGCGCAGCCGACGATCTCGCTAATCGTTTCCGCCTTGGAGCTTTTGGTTGTCAACGCCGCCAAAAACGCGGCGTTTTGCGTTGCCGACGTCTGACCGGTCATGATTTCCGTCATGACGGCAAAGGCTTCGTCGTACGTCAAATCTTCTTTATTGACGATTTTAATCAGGGCTTCTTTAATCATGGTTCGGTTTGAAATGAAGGAAATTCTTCAGCATCTTTTTTCCAAAGGGAGTTAAAATGGATTCCGGATGAAACTGAACGCCAAAAATCGGGTATTGAACGTGTTGAACCGCCATGACAGACCCGTCGTCGTTCGCCGTTGCCGTTATCGCCAAACACGCTGGAACGGTTTTGACGTCCACGGCAAGAGAATGGTATCGGGCGACCGGCGTCTGCTCGTCAACGTCTTTGAACAGAGGGCAGTTCCTGTCGAGCGTTACAACGGACTGCTTTCCGTGCATCAGCCGCGGAGCGTACGTTACCACCCCGCCGTAAGACATGCAAATGGCCTGATGTCCCAGGCAAACGCCCAAGGTCGGAATTGTCTGTGACACGGTCTGCGTCAGCTGACAAATTATCCCTGCGTTCTCCGGACGCCCGGGACCGGGAGAAATCACAATTCGTTCCGGATTCAGCGCCCGAATTTCCTCAACCGTCATTTCATCGTTGCGAATGACGCGGATGTCCGGGGTGAGTTCTCCAATATACTGATACAGGTTATAGGAAAAACTGTCGTAGTTGTCGATGAGTAATATCATGGGATTAAGTTGCAATTAATGGAAGGCGGTAATGGAGCGACCATCGGGAGCGGAATTACGCTTTCGCCGTTAGGCGAACCAGCTTCGATGGAAGCGTAACTTCGTTCGTTTCACTCACTCCGTTACCGCCTTCCAATCTTCTCTGCTATCTATAAATTACAGTTATTCAACGCGTCAACGATTGCCGCGGCTTTATTGACGCATTCCTGATATTCTTTTTCCGGGACGGAGTCGGCGACAATGCCAGCTCCGCTGCGAACAAACGCCTTGCCGTTCTTCTTATACGCGATTCGAATCGAAATGCAGACGTCCATGGAACCGGTAAAGTCGATGTATCCGATTGCGCCGCCGTAGATGCCGCGTTTGCTCTGCTCGAGTTCTCCGATAAGCTGACAGGCGCGAATCTTCGGAGCGCCGGAAAGCGTCCCCGCCGGCAAGACCGCGCCGACGGCGTCCAGAGCGTCGTATTTGTCCTGAATCTCGCCGCGAACGGTTGACCCGATGTGCATGACGTGCGAGTACCGCTCGATGGAATGCAGCTTTTCGACTTCCACCGTGCCGAACTTGCTGATCTTGCCCAAGTCATTGCGCCCGAGATCGACCAGCATGTTGTGTTCCGCCAGCTCTTTTTCGTCGGCAAGAAGCTGCTCTTCCAGCAGCTTGTCTTCCTCGTCCGTTTTCCCGCGCGGACGCGTTCCCGCCAGAGGGAACGTGTACAGAACGCCGTCCTGCAGTTTGACCAGCGTTTCCGGGGACGCCCCTGCAATTTCAACGTCGGTGCCCGACAGATAAAACATGTACGGCGACGGGTTGATCGTTCTCAGGTACCGGTACGCGTTGAGCAGACTGCCCTCAAAATCCATGCTCAGGCAGTTGGACAGAACTATCTGGAAAATATCGCCTTCGTAAATGTGCCTCTGTGCTTTGCGAACCATGTCGCAGTAACGTTCTTTGTCAAACAGAGCCGTTACAGGACTGGTAACGCGGCTTTCGGGAATCTCCCATTTCTTGCCCGTCTTGAGAAGATTGACAAGCTCCTTGAGTTCCTGTTCCGCCTGAGCGTATCCCGCCTCGACGTCGTTCAAAGGCATATTGACAATCAGAATGAGCTTTTGACGGAAGTTGTCGAACGCGATAACCTTGTCAAAGAGCATCAGGTCGACGTCATTGAACTTCTCGACGTCTTCAACGTCGCGTTTCGCCGTCGGCTCGGAATAGAACATATAGTCGTAGGCGAAATAGCCGACCATTCCCCCGGTAAACGACGGCAATCCTTCCACCTTCGGGCTTCGATAGGCGGAGAGAATCTTGCGAATCTCCGCTTCCGGATTGGACGTTGTAACAGTCCTCTGCTCGCCGGCGCCAAGACCGGACTCGCCCGGCTTGAGAGCGCCTTTGATCTGCATTTGAGTATGGGAACACGTGATTACCAGTTTCGGATCAAACCCCAAAAACGTATACCGTCCCCATTTTTCGTTTGCCGCCGCCGACTCCAACAAATAGCAGTGATTGGAAACGTTTTTGAGAACTCTCAAAGCCTCAATGGGCGTGCAAAAGTCGGACAGAATCTCGCAGTAAACCGGGACGACGTCGTACTGACCGGTTTGCGCGTACTGTTTGACGGTTTCTAAAGTCGGAAGAATTTTCATCATACGCCTTTCAAAATAACAATTCCATTTAAGGACAGTATTCCGCCAGACGAATGACGACTTGTCAAACGGCGCAAAAGAGCCGTTTAAAATAAAAACGTCCATGACAGAATACTTGCTGTATCTTGACATGGATTGAATAAATCGCCAATCTATTCTCTCAAAAACCGCTATTTTTACGGAACCCCTCCGATGAGAAATTCCCGTTAAAAAATACGGTTTGACGCGCGGAGCGAAAAACGCTTCGAGCAATGCAAGATACCAACATATCCCCGACAACTAACGCGTGCCTGGCGTCGCTGAATACTCTGCACGGAGAACCGGTGCATTTGACAGCGCCCTCAGCGGCCCATTTGACAACCTGTATTTCACCCGCATCTCAGCTGCGCGGACTCTCTGTAGAATCATTGATTGCCTTTACTCCCGCCTCAACGGTTTATGTATCGTATTTTAGCTTTTTTATTTTTTCTGTCAAGGCAGAGAACAAAAATTTATCAAAAAAATGACAGAATTGGACTCTGGGGAGCGGACATTGTCCGCGATAAATAGGCGGGTAATACCCGCCCTCC
Source organism: Thermoguttaceae bacterium (assembly GCA_045586185.1). Taxonomy (GTDB): domain Bacteria; phylum Planctomycetota; class Planctomycetia; order Pirellulales; family Thermoguttaceae; genus RUG11551. The sequence continues at coordinate 21,329 of JAZMZV010000130.1, forward strand.
GGAAGCATACCCTCGTATTTGTTTTCCCCCCTCTCCCGTCTCCCCTTGCGTAAATTCCCGATTTAGTTTATAATAATATTTGAAGTTTTCAGTCAAGGAGACGTTTCCTTGCTATCAACAACTCGCCAATATAAATCAATATGGACGACAATAATTCAACTGCGAATACAACTCAAACGCCAGCCGCTGAACAGCCGAAAATCGACTTAAAAAATCCTTTTTTGGCGGCTCTTTTGACGTTTGTCTTGCCCGGCGCCGGGCATTTTTATCAGGGACGCATTGGCAAAGGAATCGTCTTTTGCGTTTGCGTTTTAGGACTGTTCATCTACGGACTGATTCTCAGCAGCGGAGACGTCGGCTGGGGTCGCGCCGTGTACTGGAAATGGACGCCAGACGATCACCGATTCTATTTCCTCGGACAGGGATGTATTGGCGCGCCCGCCCTGCCCGCCTTGATTCAGTCCAATCGAGTTAAAAACGGTCAAGATCCTTTCCTTTACGGGTTTATGGCTCCTCCGATTTCCTCCCGATACGTGGTCAACAACCATGGAAACCTGGAATACGCAAACCTCAGCGCGGACAGTCTAGCGGAACAAAATCAAAAGTACAACTACACGTTCCATCAAATCCGGAAATCGCTCAATAAGAATTTTGAACTCGGAACGCTGTTTACCACGATCGCTGGGCTGCTCAACCTGCTGGTCGTTTTCGACGCCGCCGGCGGAATCGTAATCGAAAAAGACGACGAGAAAAAGAAAAAGACAAAGAAAACGGCAGACAAATAGACAATCGTACAGCGCTTTGCACTAATTACCCATTACGAATTACAAATTACGAATTAAATCCCCATGGACATCGTTTATTATCTCCACCTGATTCCCTTGACTTTAGGTATAAGCTTCATTTATGCCGGGACGCGCTGCGAAGACGTCAAGAGCATAATTCGACAGGGATTGAGAATCAGCCTGAGCATATTTATGTTTTTGCTTGTATCGCTGTTGATTTTTTTCGTTTGTTTTGGTTGTTAAAGGACAGTACAAATGCAAATCACAATTCTGGGCGGCGGCTCTGTTGGATATACAATCGCGGAAACGCTTTGCAACGGTTATCACAGCATTACGGTTGTAGAAAAAGACCCTCAGCGAGCGGAACGGTTAAAGGAACTGGACGTTAAAGTTATTATCGGCTCAGCTGCAGATCCAAGCGTTCTGTTTACCGCCGGCGTTGCAACTTGCGATTTGTGTCTGGCTGTTACAGGAATAGAAGAAGTCAACATAATTGCCGCATCAGTCGCCAAAGCTAGAGGCGCAAAAAGAACGATTGCCAGAATTTACTCGCCTTATATCAACAATCTGGGCGTATTTGACTATCGTGACCGTTTCGAAATAGACCGTTTGGTCAGTCTGGAACAGCTTACTGCGCTGGAACTGGTTCGGCTTGTCCGCCGGTCCCAGTCTCAGGTTTTGGATCTGGTCAGCCGCGGCGAGCTGGAAGTTCAGGAAATTCAAATTGAAGAGAATTCGCCTGTTATTGGCGTTACATTAAGAGAGCTTCGACTGCCGGCAAAAGTTCGCGTCGCGCTGCTCAAACGAAACGGTTCCGCCCGCCTCATGACGGCTAACGACGCCTTTGAAGTGGACGATGTCATTTCTCTTACCGGAACGGCGGAAGACATCAGTTCCGTATCCAAAAAATATTTTAACGCCAAAGCTCCCAAAGCAGAACGCGTCATGATTATGGGAGCCGGAGAAACCGGCTATAACATCGCTCAAGCGCTGGAACACGCCAATTTCGAAGTTACTATTTTTGAATGCGACAAGGCGCGCTGTGATTTTTTGGTGAAACATCTTTCGAAATCCGTTTCCGTTGTTCATGCCAACGGTCTTAGCCGACGCGACCTGGAAGAAAACCAGATTGATTCCGTCGACTCCTTTATCGCCTGCGCTGGAGACGACGAAAACAACATCATGGGCGCCGTCGAAGCTAAAGAATTGGGCGCCAAACAGGTTTTTGCCGTCGTTTCCCGACCGGATTACGCTGCGATTGTCAAAAAGCTGGGAATCGACCGCGTTGTCAGCCCCAGAACCGTTATGGCAAGCCGCATTCGAGGATTTCTCAATTCAGGCGCCATTCTCATGAGAACCCAGCTTGCAAATCAGTCTGATATTGAAGTTATCGAGGTCGAAGTCTCGCCAAATTCTGAAGCGTGCCAAAAGAAAATTCGCGATCTTGGTTTGCCGCAGCAATGTCTTATTGCCGGGATTAACGACAGCGGGTTCGTTATCGCTCCAGACGCCGACTACGTGATTCAACCGGGCAATCTGGTAATCATGCTGGTTCACAACCAGGTTTTCGAACAAGCCATGGAAAAATTCAAGATTTATCTGAAAAGTTTTTCTGGAACAAAC
>JAZMZV010000131.1:0-45644 GCA_045586185.1 Thermoguttaceae bacterium
GGCGAAGACGTTCGCAAACAGCGCTCAACCATGTGAAAGCGGTTAAAAAAGCAACCGCCGGGAACGGTTTCAATACGTCTCGCGCGGCAGCGCGGACTGGGAGCGGTTTCAATACGTCTCGCGCGGTAGCGCGGACTGGGAGCGGCGCCCCGCCGCCGACCAACGGGGGCGGTTTCAAAACGTCTCGCGCGGTAGCGCGGACTGGGAGCGGCGCCTCGCCGCCGACCAACGGGGGCGGTTTCAAAACGTCTCGCGCGGCAGCGCGAACTGGGAGCGGCGCCTCGCCGCCGACCAACGGGTGCGGTTTCAATACGTCTCGCGCGGCAGCGCGGATTGGCTTCCCCGCCTACGGGGGCGGACGACACGTCCGCGAACCAGCGGGGCGACGCGGTTTTCCACGTTCTCAAAACTTTTGGAGGCTTCCGCTTTTCCTTGACGGCTACGCCGTCAAGATGGACTCCGAGGGCGGAGTCCATCCGGGCGAGATTTTCGGCTTCGTCGATTTGGTATGCATGCCTCGCGGCGGTTTGTTCGCCTAACGGCGAATGCGTAATTCCGCGTCCGTTGGACGCTCCATTACCGCCTTCCATTTAAAAATCCGTAAAATCCGTGTGCGGACTGACCCGCACTCAGTTCAATCGGGTGATAATTCTGAATTTAACTTCAACCACGAACGCATGCGCGTGACGAACTCTGGCGTGAACGTTTTTTCAAGCCGCGGCCAGTCCTTCTCCGCAAATTCCTTCAACGCGGCGTCGCGCTCGGCAAGCAACTTCGCCGCGTCGTCGGGATGCGCCGCAATCGCGTCGCGCGTCTTCCAGATGACCGGCCACGAAGTCGGGAGGTTGGCGGCGGCTTTCGGCCAGGGGCGACCGGCGAGGGCAAGCCTGAAGTCCTCCGTTAGAGCGGCAATGCGGGTGTGTTCGCCCTTCAAACCCGAAAGATAAGAGGCCGTCATACAGGCAAGCTCAAGATACACAAGCTCAACCACCGTCTCGTGAGCGCCGTCCTGCGGCGGCGTCTTCACCACCACGGCAAGGTCCTCCGCGTCGTATTCCCACGCGCACTGATTGCCATTTACCGTCACAGCCCGCGGCAATGCCGCAAGCGGGAACTTCAGCGTGTAGGTTCCCTTGCGCGGCGAAATCGTCACGCGGTTCCCCTCGCGGCGGATCGTCGTACGACGGAAGTTCGTCGCATAGTCGGCGTTGTCGCCGCCATCCTCGTAGACAGAAGTGGAAAATACGCTTCCCTCTACACGTTCTACATGTTCTCCACTGCCAAAATCTTGACAGGGCGCGCAGAAGAGTACGAGGTCGTCAGTACCGGGATTGCCGAGGCGGTTGACGGAATCCGGGTACATCGGAATCACCGCGCCTGCCTTCACGAACCACGGCGTCTCCTCCACCGTGTAGCCGCGCGTCAGCTTGCGCCCGCCCTCCACAATCTCGCCGCGCGAGACATCGTACCACGCGCCCTTCGGCAGCCACACCTCCACCTCCGCCTCCTTCGTTACAGGATCGACAGGCTTTGTGACGGGCGCGACGAGGATGTCGTCGCCGAACATGTACTGGTTGATCGCCTCGTATGCGGCATCCTCCTCCGGCCAGTCATAGTACATCGGACGGCACAGGCACACGCCCGTGTCGTACGCCTGCCGCGCGGCGGTGTAGATGTAGGGCGCAAGGCGATATCGCAGGCGGTACGTCTCGCGCAGGATGAAGAAATGGTCGGCGTACTTCCACGGACGGCGCTCAGCCAGGGAGTCCTTGGACGGATGGGTTCGGAAGATGGGCGTGAACACGCCGCATTGCATCCAGCGCGTGAACAGCTCGCCGTTTTCCTCTCGCTTGAACTGGGGACGGTTGTGTCCGCCGAGATCGTGTCCCCAGTAGCCGTAGCCCACGTTCGAGGCAGTGGCGGTGAACCACGGAATCGCCTCAAGCATCCGCCACGAGCTTTCTCCGTCGCCGGAAAAGCCGATCTGGTAGCGGTGCGAGCCGAGTCCTCCCCAGCGGTGGTAGATGATCGGACGCTTCACGCCGCCGTCACGCAACCGCGTTGCATCGTGCGTTGCGAAGAGGTGGTTGAGCCAGAAGGTGTTGCTCAACGTCGGCTTGCCCTTCGACATCAGCCACTGCTGCCAGTCGAGCCAGAAGCAGTCCACGCCCAGCGCCTCCAGCGGTTCGATGATATCCTTGAAATAGACTTCCGCCCAGCGCTCCTCGTCACCCCGGTACGGGATGATGCCCTTGCCCTTCCAACCGTAGTCCTTCGCGAAGCGGGGAAAGACGTCCTCGCAGTCCGGGATGCCGCACGCGGGGTGCATGTTGAGCGGCGCGTGCAGTCCCTCGTCATGCAGGAAGCGGAACATCCCCGCGGGATCTGGAAAGTAGCGTTTGTTCCACGTGTAGCCGCCCCAGCCCCACAACTGACCGCCAAGCGGCTGGACCATGTCGGGACGCTCCGCAATGTCCCAGTTTTCGTGCCAGTACATCTCGATCACGCACACGTCCACCGGGATGCCGACGGAATTCATTTCGCGCACGGCTTGGCGATAGTCGGACTCGGTGTCGTTCCAGAACCGGCTCCACCAGTAGCCAAACGCCCACCTCGGCGGCAGCGGGATGCGCCCAGCCACTTTTACGTAGTCCCCAAGACATCCCTTGTAGTCATGCCCGTATGCGAACACCGTCAAGTCTTGGTACGCGTCCTTCTCGCGCCGCGGACGCTCCTCCACCCATTCCTTCCAGTAGTCGCCGCCCTTCACGAAAAGCGGCTTGTTCGCATCATCTACAACGGTTACACCGCGCCGCGACAAGATGCCCTTCTCCATGCGCGGAAGAAGGTCCTGGATGCTGCTGCGTCCGTCGATGGTGCGCATCGTGCCAAGCAGGTTCGCCTTGTCCTCCTCAAGCGCCGCCACGCCGTTCACCGTCAGGTTCTCGGCGGAGAACGGGCCGCCCTTCCACTCCACGCGCATCCTGTCCGTCTCGATCACCGCGCCGTCGCTCTTGCGCGTGAACGTGTGCTTGACCGGCGGCATGGCGCGATTGATAAAGGTGAGGCTCGGACGATCCTCGAACGAACCGTCCTCGCTCCATTCGCAGCGGATCATGCGGTCCGTGAGAAGCGTAAAGCGCGCCTTGCCGACGATCTGAGTGTTGCCGACTACCACCGCACACGATGCGGCGCAGACGGCCTCGGAGCCTTCCACTTCCGCGCCCGCCTTGCCGGAGAAGGCAAGCGCGCCCGTTCCCGCGTTGGCGAACGCCTTGCGCGAGACAGTATCCCACAACACGCCCTCGCCGCCTCTTCTTGCGGGAACGAGATTTATTATCGCCTTGCCATTCGCATCGTCAAGACGTACTGAATACCACTTCGCGTGACAGTAGCGCTGCGAAAGTCCGCGATTGCAGTCATCATTCCACGAACAGCCGAGCAGAATCGTCCCGGCGTCTGTATGGGAGCCGATCGAATCCGACGCCAGGTCGCTCATCACGGTCTTGCCGTCAAGCATGGCTGTGCGATTCGCAAGCGCGATGGCATGCGGCGCTTTGAGGTCGCCGAGCGAGAACATCAGGTCAGGCGTCTTGCCATCCGCCTTCAGCGACTCGCCGCGATAGCGCATGTAGAACTGCCCGTCGGCGCCGTTCGCCTTGCGTCCGATGGTGAAATCGACAGTCGGCAGGCTGCCGATCAGCGATGCCCAAGCGTTACCATCCGCCTTCTGATAATCGTTAGGAGAATACTGGAACTTGATCGAAAGTCCGTGTACATCCGTCGCCTTGATGCCGGTGTCAATGTACTGGTTCTTCCCCACATACACCCATCCGCCCTCTTCGAGAAGCCGCACCTTGCCCGTCGCGAGAACGCGGAAACTGTACCCCTCAGGAATGCCCGCGCGATTGAACTCGTAAACAGAATCCGCAGAAGGAATCGTCCCTGAATACTGAACGCGGTTGGCGGCGGGCCATGCGTTCAGGTCGGTTCCCCTGTCTGCGGAATCCCAGACAAGGTACAGGCCTGAAGCTCCGTCAAGCGCACGGGACGAATCCGTGACCTTGATCGCATTATGCGCAAGGGAAAGTTCGAGCGACGGAACCGCCGCCTGCGCTGCCAGTTGCGCAAAGAGCGTCACTGCCGCGCCGATCATCAGTAGTTTTCTCATTTTAGCGTTTCCTTTCGAAGTTTGCCCTTTCGCGCGGGTTATAGTTTAATGTGGAAATGTGAAAATGTTGCCAAGGGAGGTATTACGACCATGCGCGAAAGCGCCACGCGCATTCCTGCGCGCGTTTTGCGCGATTTTACTGTACACGTACGCAAACATGACGCTATTATACACTATTTGGCGCTTCGCTGTCAAGGGGGTAAGGTACGTTCTTCAGGGTTTAACAGGCGCTGTCGTACCTATTTCACAAAAAATCAGAAAAATTTTAAATGTTACACCATTTTCTTTTTATTTGGCGTAAAGAAGCGGGCGAAGACGCCCGCGAACCAGCGGGACGGAGGGTTGACATGCTCTTGAGATTTTTGGAGACTTCCGCTTTTTACTTGACGGCGCAGCCGTCAAGCAGGACTCCGAGGGCGGAATCCATCCGGGGGAGGTTTTCGGCTTCGTCGTTTGGGTATGAACGCTTCTCGACGGTTTGGTTAGCAACGTTCGCTTCGCTCACACCCACGGGTTAACACCCGTGACTCGCCGAGAATTCGAAATAAAAAAGCCCTTGTTTCCAAGGGCTTGAGAGGTTCCGAGCGGAGTCGAACCGCTAAATCACGGATTTGCAATCCGTTGCCTTAGCCATTTGGCTACGGAACCTTAAAGGATTTAATGCGTGTAATTTACCAAATTTCCCGCATTTGTCAAAGGGGGGGCTGGCAATTTTTTGTTCAATTTCCAGCGAAATCCTTTATATGATAATGTTTTCGGCTTTTGGGCGCGGCATCTTGAGTGAATTTTCAATTTTTCGGACGATTTTCTCATCTGAAAACTCTAAAACGCCTGCGCCCAATTCCTCTCGATTTACACGTTGGGGGCGTCCGGCTCTTTGGCGTCTAAAACCTTTTGTGGGACAGTGTGCGCCAGCGTGTACATGCACTCAACCAAAATCCACAGCTGAATGCAGACGATTGCCAATCCCATCGCGAAAAGCGCATGGTTGTTGGTAATCGGACCGCAGACAGACGTTCCCGGCGTGGTAATCCAGTTTACCATATTGAGGATCATTGCCCAAAACGGGAGAATGGTCATCATAATCAGCGGAATAACGAGGAAATAGCAGGGTTTGCCGCTTCGTTTGACGAAAATCAGGATCATCGACAGCGTCAGCGAGGCAAGGATCTGGTTCGTTGCGCCGAAGACCGGCCAGAGCATCATGCCGATTGCGCCCTGCCCTGTTGGCGAGGGCATACACGCCAGGGCGGCGCCGAAGAAGACGACGATGCAGGTTGCGAAATACATGTTTTTCACGCCCAGTTCCTGGATGAGATATCGCTGAAGTCGGGTGGCAGAGTCGAGAGTAGTCGCAGCAAAGCTGGCGACCAGAACTGCCATCATGGTCATGGCGTAGGATAGCGGAATCCCAACGGCTTCCAGGAACCGCCCTCCGCCTTCGATGAATCGCGGAACCGCCTTGTTTTGAATCTCGGTTAAGGAGACGTTGTAGCTTTTAAGCCAATTAGCGCGCAGGGCTCTGGCTTGCGAATCTGCCGGAGCCTGTTCCGCAGTAGCTTTCTCGTTGGCAACAGCGTTGTCGGCGTTGTCAGCGGCGACGGCGGCTGGAGCGGGTTTGGCTTCTTCTTTTCCAATCACGGCAACGCCGGCGGTGCAGGCGAGAATAACGATAATCGCTAAAACGCCTTCCAAGAGCATGCTGCCGTATCCGATGGGCAACGCGTCGGTTTCTTTATTGATCTGTTTGGACGTCGTGCCGCTGGCGACCATAGCGTGGAATCCGCTGATGGCGCCGCAGGCAATCGTAATAAACAGCCAGGGGAGAATCGGCTGAGCGGTTTTGATAATCGGGTCCTCTGCGGTAACGCCGTCTGCCGCCAACGACTCTACGCTGACAATGGCGGGCGTCGCCTGAATGAGGTCTGTTTTCCCGAGGAAGGAAATTACAACCATTCCAATTATCAGAGCCGCCAATGCGACGTACAGCTGGCAGGAGTTGATAAAGTCGCGCGGCTGAAGCAGCAGCCAGACGGGCAGCGTCGACGCGCAGAAACAGTACGCCAAAAGGATGTACGTCCAGATTTTGTGCGGGTCGCCCCAGCTTTCCGGAAGGCTGACAGGGTATTTAATTCCCAGCCAAATCAGGAAGTACAGAATAACGACCCCAACCAGGGCGGGAATGACGATGTTGCCTTTGAGCTTATAGTTGACGTATCCGATAATCATCGCCAGCGGGAGGCTTCCCCAGACGCAAATGACGGATTCCGGGGTTTTGATAAATACGCCTGCGGTAATCGTACAGAACACGGCGACAATCAGCGTCAGGGTAAAGCAGAGCAACAGCAGGAACAGGATTCTAACGCGGGTGGACACCAGCGACTTGGCGATGTCGGCGATGCTTTTGCCGTCGTGCCGCATGGAGATGACGAGGGTGGAGAAGTCGTGAACTGCGCCGATAAAAATCGAGCCGAAAACGACCCAGAGCAGCGCGGGCAGCCAGCCCCAGAATACCGCGATGGCGGGACCGACAATCGGACCGGTGCCGGCAATAGTGGTAAAATGATGTCCCATTAAAACGCAAGCGCGCGTTGGAGCGTAGTCGACGTCGTCCTGAAGCGTATGAGAGGGCGTATCCCTCTTGTCGTCCAGACAATAAATCTTTTTGGCGAGCCATTTTCCGTACAGGTTGTACGCGAGAATATAGCCGAAAAACGCAGCAATCGCTACAAAGAGCGTTGACATTGCAAATCCTCCTGTTTTGGGTATAGTGAATGGGAAGCGGGGCCTAATTCAGCCTCCAGCTAAAATCTAAAAAATTTTTTTGTTATATTTTACTCTTTTTTTCGTTTACGTATAGAGGGATTAAAAGATTTTTCGACGCCCTTTTCAAAAATTTCTTATTGTGTATAATATTATAGTAAGTTTTTGGTGCTTAGTTGTGAGGATGCAAAGCGATTCTCTCAACAACCATTTACTTTATGCCATTAACTACTAACCACTCGCAACATAAAAATGAAAACCGAAAAAATACAGCTTGGCGAAATCACGATTGATTTTAAAACCGGATTGACAAACGAACAGATTGTTCAGCAGCGGAAACGCTACGGTTCAAATCTGCTTACGCCGCCGCCGAGAACGCCTTGGTGGAAGCAGCTGTTGGAGAAGTTCAAAGACCCGACAATTATCATTCTTTTGGCGTCTGCTTTTATTTCTCTTTTGATGACGGCGATTGAAAAATACGTCCTGGGAAATGCAGACGTTCAATTTACGGAATCGATTGGCATTTTCCTGGCGGTATTTTTGGCGATTACCGTGGGATATTTCAGCGAGCGCAAGTCTGAAGGGGAGTTCGACGCTCTAAACAAAGTCAAAGACGACATCCCTGTCAAGGTTTTGCGGAACGGCCAGATAACAACGACCCACATTGGCGACGTCGTTGCCGGCGACTTGATTGTTCTGGATATGGGCGATAAAGTTCCGGCAGACGGTATTATGCTGGACAGCATGGGACTTTTAATCGACCAGTCTCTGCTGACGGGCGAATCGGCGCCGGTTCGGAAATCGTCTGCAGCGTTTCAAGTTTCCAGCGATGGCGCAGCAGTGGTCGACGTTGATTCCTTTACAATGTCAAGCGATTCTAGTTGCGTCTACCGCGGAACGATGGTCAATGACGGTCATGGATTGATGTTGGCGGTAAAAGTCGGCGATTCTACTCAGATGGGAAAAATTGCCGCGAATCTGGCGGACGACGAATCAAAGGCTGTTACGCCGCTGGTGGAAAAACTGTCGCGACTTGCCAAGCAAATCAGCATTCTGGGAGTTTCCGGCGCGTTGGCGATTTTTACCTGTATGTCCCTTAAAGCGCTGGCTCAGAACAACGTTGCCCAAAAATTTGTACTTCATACGGAATTTGAATGGATTCTGGCGGGGGTCTCTGTTGTTTTGGGACTCATTTTAATGCGATTTGTTCTTCGTCCATTTTTTGCGTCAATGGACATGAGTCTTAAAAACTGGTTTACCCAGTTCCTGGCGTCCGTCCCGTTGGCTGTGGCGTCTTTCGCCATCGGGGTTAGCATCTGGGGATTTTTAAATGGCTTTTTCATTTATACAACCAGGTTTATGCTCAGCTCCGTCGGGTATAACGCGTGGGGAACGTGTATTGCATCTATTGACGTTTCAATAGCGCTGCTTCAACAGGTTTTGACTGCTTTTGTTGTTGCGGTTACGATTATTGTCGTTGCCGTCCCGGAAGGACTGCCGATGATGGTAACGGTGTCGCTGGCAATGAACATGCTCAAAATGGCGCGGCAGAACTGTCTGGTCAGAAAGCTGGTTGCGTCCGAGACGATTGGCTGCGCGACGGTTATCTGTTCCGACAAGACGGGAACGCTGACTCAAAACAAAATGCAGCCGGTCTGGTTCTGGGCGAACGGTCAGTCGTTTTCCTCTGCCGATTTATCGCAATTGACAGCAACTTCCGTTTGGAAGGATTTGGTTAATTCAGTTTGCATCAACAGTGAGGCCAATCTGGAACGGTTTACAGATTCTGTCGGGAAAACCGCAGTTAAAAGGATCGGGAATCCGACGGAATGCGCGCTGCTGGCGTTTTTTGACGAGTTGGGGACGGATTATCTTGCGGTGCGAACGTCTGCCAACCGCGTTGGCGAATTGGGGCACAATTCTCAACGCAAGATGAGCATGGTTGTTGTCAAAGAGGGGGCGGCGGACGCTCTGGACTCCTCTGCCCTGATTTGTCATATTAAAGGCGCGCCGGAACGGATTCTGGAAAAATGTTCGTTTATTCGCATCAATGGCTCCGACGTTCCGATTGACTCGTATAAATCTGCAATTGAAAAAGAGCTTGCTGAGGCGTCCGATCGCGCTTTGCGCGTGTTGGCAATCGCGTCTAAAAAGACTTGTGGAGCGTGTTTTAACCCAGATAATCCGGAAACCTGTTTGAATTGTCCCGGATACGTTTTGCTGGGATTGACGGGAATTGAAGACCCGGTTCGACCGGAGGTTCCGCAGGCTGTTGAGCGTTGTCAGCAGGCAGGCGTTAACGTCAAAATGATTACCGGCGACGCCAAGCCAACTGCAATCGCCATTGCTAAACAGTGCGGGATTTTGTCTCAGGATTACGTTGAAAACACTCCGGACGGCGAGTTGGTTTTGACGACTGACGAATTAGCCGCTGTTACAGACGATCAAATTGCAGACGTCTCAAAGCGTCTGCGAGTTCTATCGCGGTCTACCCCAATGGACAAACTGCGTCTGGTTAAGGCTCTGCATTATCAGGGGGAAGTCGTCGGCATGACCGGCGGCGGCACCAACGACGCGCCGGCTTTGAAGTTCGCTGACGTTGGGCTTTCGATGGGCGTTTCCGGCACCGAGGTTGCAAAAGAAGCGTCGGACATCGTTTTGATAGACGACAACTTCAAGAGCATCGTTACCGGCATCTGGTGGGGAAGAACCCTTTATCAGAACATTCAACGGTTTTTGCAGTTCCAGCTTTCTGTGAACTTTGTCGCCCTGACTTGCGCTCTGATTGGGCCGCTTGTTGGCGTTTCCCTCCCGTTGACGGTTACGCAGCTGCTATGGATTAACATAATCATGGACACGTTTGCGGCGATCGCGTACAGTACAGACCCTCCGCGCGAGTTCTCGATGCACCGGAAGCCCGTATCGCGCCAGGCGCATATAATCATGCCTTCAATGTGGTTTTCGATTCTGTGCAACAGCGCGTTTCAGGTCGCCATGCTGGGCTGCGTGTTGTACTACGGCTGGTTCCTGGAGCCGGGCGAACAGAAATTCCAGTTCGGCTGCGATTTAACCGATTCGGCAGTGGTGGCACAGAACCTCAAGGCGCTGACGGTCTTCTTTACGACGTTTATCATGTTCCAGTTCTGGCATAAATTCAACTGCCGCGCGTTGTTCCATAACGAGAACCCGTTTACGCTGCTGAGAAAGAACCGTCTGTTTATAGGCGTGATTCTTGTGATTACCATTGTTCAGATTGTCATGGTTCAGTTTAGCGATTTTTACGGCATCGGACAGATATTCCGAACGACGTCCCTGTCGCTGCGCCAATGGCTGGAAATTACCGGATTTACGGCGTTAATCCTGCCGGTCGCCTGGATCGTCCATCAGTTGGCGTTCTTGTTTGGGGCGGAGAGATAAAATGAGAGGAGTCGCTTGCGCAACTCCTCACTCCTCACTTCTAACTAACTCAGAGAATGTCTTCTTCCTCGTCGGATTCGTCGGACATTTCGCCGGAGTTTCCGTAGAGACTGGGGTGAGCGCCCAGCGACGTTTTGCCTGGAATGACCATTTCCTGAATGGCGGTTTTCATATAGTACATTCCAATAAACAACAGGCTGATTGGGACAAGAACCATCGTCATTCCAAATGACAGGCAGGAAAGGACGATGACAACGCCCGCGCTGGACGCCAAAACGCCCAAGTACGTCGCCTTCTTTTCGTAAGTGATTTTGTGAGATACGTCTAACGCTTCTGAAACGCCCAGGTCTTTATCAATAATCAACCAGAATGCCAGACCCCAGTTGAGAATGATGATTAAAAACGCGCCCAATCCGATAACGGCGGCGGCAACGGCAACGGCGGCGGGAGTTTGCATGAACACGTAATAGAACCAGCCCAGGTCGTTTTCTAACGTTGCTTGATCTCCCCCGTTTGAAGCGCTCCAGATGTAAAATCCATACAATACCGCAGCAGGAATTGTCAGCGGGATTAAATGAATCCAGAAAACGACAAAATTACGGAATAATCCAATAGATCCGGAGAACATCAGCGACGCCGACGTTTTCCCTTGTCTGATGAGCGAAATCACGTATAATCTTTGTCCGTTGATTATCCAAACGTAAGCAATGGAACTGACAAAGAAAATCACCGCAAAAAACGCCATTCTCAAATTAACTGAGGTCGTCAGATGAGATAAGGCAAAATAAGCTGCTATCGCTGCGATTACAAGCCCACCCATTAAAAAGCCGAAGGTAATGACGGCTGAGAGCATTGTTCCTACATGGGCGAGCAAAATGGTAAGCGCGTCGTACATCATGCTGGAATAAACCGGCATACGGCGGTCGGCTTCGACAACTTGCCCTGGCAGCTCGTAGGGATACATGTTTTTCCCTGTCTTTTTTACTTGCGTTTTACGTTTTTGAGCGTTTGGTTCGGTATTTCCTCCCAAAGTGTAATCTTTATATAACCCAACCGATTGAATGCGCTCGCCATGGGATTCCGATTCCGGCTTTGGATTTGCGGCGTTTGCTTCCTCTTCTTCCCGCTGCTGTTCCAAATGCTTTTGGAATCGTTCCTGGTCAAAATGATCCGAGGATTTATCGTCTTCATCGTCAGACTTGTTTTTAGACGACTTGAAGGGCGGGTCTAAATCGGGCGTCCACAGAAAAAATCGCTGACAGTTGGGGCATAGAACGTCTGTCTGACGGTCTGGGACGTCAACAAGGGAATCGCAATGTGGACAATGGGATTGCATAGTTTATAAACTTATGGCGGGCGGCAGGTTAAGTTGAAAGGCCGTTAAGTTATACGCCGACAGTTTAGCCTTTCAAATTATTGCTATATTTCTACTTACATATAATTTTCGATATTTTAGCGTCATGACTTCAATTTTTCAATAGCAATAATTATTTGTTTATCGTTTTTTTTTCAAATTTGTTGTAAATTGACTTGTAAACTCATTTTAGACGGAATAATTTAACAATGGATTTGAGCAAAATCCCTGGGGTTCCGTCTTTAGATTCGTTTCGGAGGGTTTGGTAGGGGGCGTTGAGGATTTTGTTAATCAGACGTTGAACCGTCTGCTCAATTGCCTGTTTATCGTCTTCTGTTAAATTGGGGCGTTTATTGAACAGGCGTTTTAGTTCCGCGGCAGTGATGGATTCCCAGTCGTCTCGCAACCGGGAAAGAATTGGGGCGGATCGGCGATGGGACAGGTCCTGGAAAAACTCGTCGGTTTCCTGCTTGATAATCGCGTACGCCTTGGGCAGCTGACGTTCCCGCTCCGCTCGGTTTTGCTGACACGTTTGTTCCAGGTCGTCTATGGTGAACAGGTAAACGTCCGGGAATTTTTCAATTGCCGGGTCGATGTTGCGCGGAACGCCCAGGTCCAGGATAAACAGCGGACCGCGGCGGCGTCTTTTGGAATACAGGGATTGAAACGTCTGAGCGGTGAGAATCGGCTCTGTCGCGCCGACGGCGGCGATAATCAGGTCGGCGGACACGATTTGCTGTTCCAGCTGCGACCATTCCACGGCGGTTCCGCCTTTCTTCTGCGCCAGTTCCTGGGCTTTCTCGAATGTCCGGTTGACAACCAGAATTCGGTTCGCGCCGTCCTCGATGAGGTATTCCAGCGTCTCTTCCGCCATCTGCCCTGCTCCGATGACCAGCGTCGTTTTGTTGGCGAAGTCCTCAAAAATGTTTTTTGCGAAGTCCTTAACCGCAATGGACGCGATGCTGGTTCGATGCCGCTGAATTTCCGTCTCCGTATCGATTCGTTTTGCCGCTTTTATCGCAGACTGAAACGCCAGATTCAACGGCAGACCAAGCGTCTGGGCGTCCGCGGCGACGTCGTGCGCGGCTCTAACCTGGGAGATAATCTGGACGTCGCCCAGAGCCATGGAATCCAGCGACGACGCGACCTGAAACAGATGTTCTACGGCTTCGTAGTCGGCGTACTGAAAGCAGTTCTTGAACAGGGTTTCCCGGTCAACGCCCCGATAGCTGGCGAAGAACTCCATCTGACGCTGAAGGACGTCTTTGTTGGACGCAGCCTGCTTTTCTCGTTCGCCATCTGTACCCTCAATCCCGAATTCCGAGCTGATTTCGTCGTCTACCCAGCTGTAGACCTCAACCCGATTACAGGTTGACAGCGCGCAGACGTCTGCATCCGGGAATTCCTCTGTGAACGACTTTAGGAACGCCGGCGTCTCTTCCGGGCTGAGAGCTAAACGCTGACGCAGTTCCACTCCCGCCTGACGGTGCGAACATCCAAACAAGTAGAAAGTCATGGATTCGCCTCCTGCGTTACATTCGGGAGACTCTCGGACGCGTTGGCGTCGGACGTTTCCGTTTGGGGTTCCTCGGCGGGCTGGACGTTCCAATGTCCAATCGAAGAATAGTAGGCTGCGACAAGCGTAATTGTCAGAAGAAGGAACAGGAATATCGTTCTTCTGGCGGTGGCTTTCGCCTCGGTAAACGCCCCGAAAACGACAGAGCGGATAATCGTCCAAAGGATCCAGAGGAATATAATCAGCGATCCGATGATGGTTGGGCTGAAGGCGTAGTCCGCCGGGTTGATGTTTCCCGGTCGGGCGTTGAGCAGAACGAACCCGGAAACGATTCCCGGCGCCAACGCCGCCAAAGACCAGATCAGCGACGCGCGGTTGATTCTAGCCAAGCGTTCCAGCGGAGGCAGCTTCCACGTTCCGCGGCTTAGGTGCAGCTTGAGACGTCTGTCTTGCCAAAGGTACAGAATCCCAACGATTAGCCCGATTGTCAGTGAGACGAAAAACGTCAGCTGGGATAACCCGTGAATGAGTCCCCACCAGCGCATAACCGGTTGACGCGGAAACAGACTCACCGGCGCCCAAAACGCGGCGATAATCAAGCACAGCGACGCGGTCATCGTCAAAATCGGGAAAATAGTTCCAGCGCTGCGGCGAAGCGACGCGAGAAAAATCAGCGACAGCATCCACGATGCACTCAGAAAAACGCCCTGCATGCTTGACAGAGCCGTCTGATTGGCGGACAAGTCCGTTTTGCCGACCAGGTAAAGCGACTGAATTATCAGTCCGACAAGCGTCAGGAAAACGGTGGCCAAAAATGGCATCCTGACGCTGTGCGCCGAGGGCGACGTCAGGTCGGACGACTCGTCCAGCAAATCTGAACTGACGCGCCGGCGCATGATCTCGATTATCAAAGCGGGAAGGAAACAGCAGGCAATGCAGACGATCTGCAAATTGTTCATTTGAGTTCCTCTAATTCGTCTTTGGCGGGCATGCGGCTGAAGATTTGAGCCAGAATGATTCCGGTAAACATGCAGCCGAAGGTATACATGGCGCAGACGATAGCCGCCTGCGGAAAATCTTTGAAATACGTCGTTGCCAGCATGGTTCCCAGCCCGGCGTTTTGCATTCCGATTTCCAGCGTCAAGGCGCGGCGCATTTTATTGGACGCGCCAATCGCCAATCCTCCAAACCATCCGCAAATATATCCCAGGATATTAACCAGAAGCAGCGTGCCGAGGATAATCGACGGCGTTTTTTCAATGAGTTCCGCTTTGGCGGCGACGACTGACGCAATAATGAGGATAATAGCGATATTGGCGATGATCTCGCCGACCATTTCCGCGCCTTTGCGCCACCAGTCGAAAATTCGTGACAGCGTAAAGCCAACTATAACCGGGCAGACAACTGTCAAGAGCAAATTGGCGGACATGGCAGAGACGTCCATTTTAACCGTTGCGGCTAAAAACCAGTAGAGCAAAAGCGGCACAAGCAGCGGCGACAGCAGCGTAGAGCACGTCGTCAGCCCGACGGAATAGCTCACGTTGCCTTTGGAAATCATCGTCAGCATGTTGGACGCCATCGCCCCGGGAACGCACCCGACCAGAATAAATCCGACGAACCAGCCGTCTTCCAGATGAAACGCTTTAGCTATCAGCCACCCTGCCAGCGGCATGGAGAGAAACTGAATTGTCGTCCCGCCCAGAATTTTGGGCCAGCGGCGAATGACCATCTTGACTTCTTCCAGTGGCAGCAAACTGCCAATTGCCAGCATCGTAACGGTAATGAGCCAATTAAGGTAATTGCCGAAAAAGAGAAACGGATTGAACGTAAAATTAAAGTGTGACGCAATCCCGTTCCAGTTGTAGGCGACAATGCAGATTAACGTTAACCAAATCAGGAGGTATTTTGAAAGTATGTGTTTAAAAGTATGCATCAAGGAATCTCTTCAATGATAATTTTAATAATGGAACCGTCTGCGGGAGCAACGTTCGGCAGACCATTTATTTTGAACCATAAAGCTCCGCTTTGCGGGGCGGTGAACTGGACGCAGTTTCCAACGACAATCGGTTTGTTAAAACCTTCCAGCTTGGAGTTTTCGCCGTCGTTGGGCGTAACAATCGCGGCTAACAGAGCGCCCAGCGGCTTCTGGCGGAAGTAACGAATCGTAATCCCGTTCGGTTCGCAGGGCCACGTTTTCTCGCCCGCGCAGACGCTGTACTCGCCCATGGCTTTGATGGAATATTTTTTGCCTTGCTGTACGCCCACGCCAACGTTTTGCCAGTCTTTGTCGGATCGAATTGTCTGGAACGCCTGTTTGTTTAACGGCGTAACGCCGGGAGCGTCTTCGATGTGACAATACTCCGGCTTCAAGCCATATTCGAGGTCGGAGATGAACGCTTCCCATTGAGTCGAAAACTGACGCCATTGATCGTCGGTAAACGATTCCCGAAACATCTTGTTGACGTTTTGCGCTCGTTGAGCGTAGGTTTTTCCCTGGTCAACAACGGCAAGACGCTGCAGAATCGCCTTGTATTGCGGCTGAGAGTTCATCATCCAGACCAGAGCCCACGCCCACGCGTACGAGCGGTTATCCTGCGACTTGAGTTCAGTTGAAAAGAACTCGTTGAGCGGAACGAAAACGCCGTTTTGCAAGTCGTTTTGAATAAACCGGATTCTACCCCAGTGGGGGAACTCGTTTCTCGACCGCGGCATGACGCCCATCGTCAAGCGTCCGTTTTCAATCCGGTGCGTTCCGAAATACTCGGCAAGCCCTTCTCCAAACCAGAGCGACCCGCATCCCTTGAGAACCTGGTTCATAAAGGCGTGCGTGCATTCGTGCAGGAACAGGTGACGCTGATAATCTCGCGATTCCTGAGCGTACAGCCAGACGTTGTTCCCGTACTGAAACCCGTAATCAAAGGGCGGCAACCCGTCTGGAAGGAGGTCGTTCATCATAAACGGGACATTGTCTTTCATCACGCAGGCGCGAATTTTCCACGACGCCACTTGATACGACGGGACGTTGAAATATTCCGCAAACTGCATCGTCGCCTGATCGAGATACAACCCCCATTTTTGCAAATCTTCGTCGATGGGCAAGTCCGTTACCAACAGCAGGCGGGGCGTGTCGATAACGTTCAGCCCGGCTTTTTTCGCATTTTCAGCAGTAATTTGAAAGCCCTTCAGCCCGCCGCGAACCAGACCATGAAACCCGCTGGCGTTCCCGATTTCGGATTCCGTATCAAGCTTGCCGCTGCCCAGGTTTGCCAAGGCGTCCTGCTGGGCTTTTTGCTTGTCGAGTTCTTCCTGAGTCGGCTGACGCGGTTTTGTTCGCCGCGTTTGAGCGTTACACAGCGCCGCTGTCGAAAAAACAAGTAAAAACGTCAGAATGAGAAAATATGCTGATTTTTTCATGATGGTTTGAAAAAGGACGAAAGGCGCAGATTGCGTCAACCCTTATTCCTCGCTGTTCTCCATTTCCTGTTGGTCGATTTCCTGCTCGGATGTTTGAGCGTTGAATTTGATAACCAACTCTCTGAGTTGCTCGACCGTTTCGACGCCGTCTGGAAATGTACACAGCCCAAAAAGCATTTCGATTCCGGTGACGACAAACAAAAAAACGACGTAAAACGCCACGTATCCCAGACAGAATAATTCCAAATAGGGGGTAAACTCTCCCAGCGGACGCCGCTCGCCGAAAAAAAACAGGATTCCAAACAGGAACAGCGTTATGCACGAATACATAAACAGGTCGAACGCCAGCCAAACCAGTTTGTCAATTATCGCGTTCTGCTTGAGTTGAGGGACCTCCCAGCCGTCTTTTTTCGCCTGTTTGCGAAATCGATTCCACGAAAAATATCGCCCCGGGCGCGGAAAGAGCGTTTCCAGCCTGACGTCCGCGCCGTTATCGAGCAAGAGTTGAGGCAATTCTTTCTGCTCGCTTTGGGATTCCTGATTTTCGCTTGCGTCGTTGTCCATGGTTTTTATGTCTGTTGATATGAATCTGTGATTTGTTTAAACCGTCAAACCTGAATAACGCGGACCTTGTCGCTGACGTTGTCGTGGAGGGCTTTTTCGACGATGAACTTGAGCGTTTGCGTCGCCCCGGCGCATCCGACGCACGCGCCGCGAAGGGAAACGTAAACGAGCGTTCCCTTGATGTCGATAATCTCGATGTCGCCGCCGTCCTTTTGGAGCATGGGGCGAATATTCGTATCGATTTCCTGCTCAATCCGTTTGGCAAACTGGTACGGGGACAGCTCCGCAACGTCCTGAATCGGCTCAGACGGCTGAGGCTGGGAAACTGTGGGTTTGCTGGTATCTCCGAACATCGCAAGCGTAGGAACTGAATTACTACTGCCTACTGTCTCTTGCCTACTGCCTTCTTTACCCCAGACTTCGTCGAGAATGTCCTGCAATCCGCCCGGCTCATGATGGCAAACGCCGCATCCGCCGCCCGCCTTGATAGCTGCGGTGATTTCCGGAATGGTTCTCAGGTTGAGTTCTTTGATTTTACGGCGAATGTACGATTCCGTCAACGAGAAGCAGCGGCAGACGATTCGGTCGTGTTCCTGCTCTTCGACTTCGTCGACGATTTCGATTCCCAGCGCCTTGAGGTCAACGCCGCGTTTGCGAGACCAGTCCAGAACCGCCGCCTGCAGGGCTTCTTCGCCCATAACGGAGCAGTGAATCTTCTGCTGCGGCAAGCCGTCGAGAAACTCGACGATGTCAGCGTTGGTAACTTTGAGCGCTTCGATGGGCGTGCATTTTTTGTCTTCCAGAATGCAGCACAGGGCTTCGCTGGCGGCGATTGCCGACGTACAGCCGAAAGTCAGGTACTTTGTCTCAACAATCCGGTCTTTGGTCGGGTCTTCGTCGTTCTTTTCGACCCGAAACGTGAATTTGAGCGCGTCGCCGCAGGCGATGGACCCGTGTTCGCCGATGCCGTCCGGATTCTCAATTTCTCCCAGGTGCGTGCCGGGCTTGCCCGCCACCGCGTCGAGAAACAACTGTTTTGTCTTTTCGGAATAATCCCAAGCCATATTATATCTCCTTGTTTGTTATGGAATAATAACGGAATAGAAACATTTTTCTTAATTCTATCCGTTACTATATATTATATGCTTTTCGGAAAAAATATCAAGACGGGAGACGGGGAAAATGCGCCTGACGATTCCTCTGTCCGTCTCCCGGTTGACAGCGCCGGTTTTACGGGCTATAATTACAATTTAAGGTTAGACGTAAAGCGTCTATTCCCTACTCCCCATTCCCTGCCCCATGCAATTTCCCCTTTTGATTACTGGCGTTGCCGGCGTGATTGGATACAATGCGCTGGACTATTTCCTGGCTCGCTATCCCGGCGAGGTTGTCGGGGTGCGTCAGGGATCGCGGGGCGATATTGCCTCGGCGCCGGGGGTGGTGTTTGCGGATGTCGACGATGCTGAGGAGCTTCGGCGCCTGTTTGAGAAGTATCAGATTAAGAGCGTGATTCATTCCGGGGGTTCGTGCGCCCTGAAAGCGTGTCAGCTCAACCCGGAACTGGCGTGGACGCTCAACCTGTCAACGATTTTGTCGATACTGGCGCAGTGCGAGCGCTATAATTCTCGACTAATCTGCATGTCCGTCGACCTGGTTTTCAAAGGACGTCCTGCTGGCGAGTTCTATAAAGAGTCCGACCCGCCAGATGCCGTTTCGATTTACGGTCAGTCAATGTCGGCGGCGGAGAATCTGATTTTGCTTCATCGCCCGCAGACGTGCATTCTGAGAATCTCGCTCCCGATGGGAAAAAGCGGGACGGGACACGCTGGGGCGATCGACTGGATCGGCAGCCGGTTTCTCGCTAACCGTCAGGCGACGCTGTTTACGGACGAGTTTCGCACCCCAACGTACTGTCAGGACATAAACCGGGTTCTGGAAGAAATTCTCAATCGGGACGAGTCCGAGTTTTCCGGCGTCTTTCATTGTGGACAGCCGCGCCCCGTTTCCCTGTACCAGTGCGCTCAGATTATTAACCGCGTCGGCGGCTTTGACCCCGATTTACTCTATGGACTCAAGACGAACGAGGGCGCGCCGATCCCACCGAGGGCGACAAACGTCGCCATGGATTCCAGCAAACTCATCGACGCCCTGGGGTTCAATCCCTTTACCCCGTGGCCTGCCGACGACGCTCTGTTTCCCACCGACCCGTTCTGGCACCGAATTCGCCCGGAGGGAGAACCCCGCGGCTGGAACGTCGTCGAAGAAAAACTGATGAAGTATTAGTTAGTTGACAATAGTAAAAAAGGACGACGCATGATGCGCCGTCCTTGTAAATCTTATTGAGCCTTAAAAGCAACTCCTACTTTATTAGCGTATTCAGCAGCTTTCGATCCCGCCGGAGCATGGATTGTTACATTTGGGCAATCATTGAACACATCATTTCCAATTTCTAAAACGCTGCCAGGTATCTTAACGGATGTTAAGGAACGACAGCCAGCGAACGTAAATTTTCCAATGCTTTTCATACCCTCGCCAATTTCAACCGTTTGCAAGACGCCGCAGTTCTCGAACACATAGTTCCCAATCTCCGTCACATTATCAGAAATTACCACGGTTTTTAAGGCGTTGCATCCAACAAAAACGCTGTTTCCAACGGATTCTACGCCTTTAGGAATTGTAACTGTCGTGATGGAACTGCAATTTTTGAACGCATCACTACCAATCTCCGTTACGCCTTCAGGAATCTCAATGGCCTTTAATGAACTGCAGCCATAGAACGCCTGTTCTCCAATTACCGTTACGCCTTCAGGAATCTCCACCGACGTTAAATTACGACAACCATTAAACAAACAGTATGGAATAACCGTAACGCCTTTGGGAATCTTTACTGACGTCAAGAACCGGCAGCCAGAGAACGAAAATTTTCCAATGCTCTTTAAACCTTCGCCAATTTCAACCGTTTGCAAGGCGCCGCAGTTCTCGAATACATAGTTCCCAATTTCCATCACATTTTCAGAAATTACCACGGTTTTTAAGGCGTTGCATCCAACAAATGCGCTGTTTCCAACGGTTTCTACGCCTTTAGGTATCGTTACTGACTGTAATGAACTGCAATTTTTAAACGCGTCACCACCAATCTCCGTTACGCCTTCAGGAATCTCAATGGCCTTTAATGAACTGCAGCCATAGAACGCCTGTTCTCCAATCACCGTTACCCCTTCAGGAATATTAACAGACGTTAAGTTACTACAACCATTAAACATACAGTAAGGGAAAACCGTAACGCCTTTGGAAATCTTCGCTGACGTTAAGTACCGACATCCAGAGAAAGCGAATTTCTCAATGCTTTTTACGCTTGGGGGAATGACCACGGATGTCAAATAACGGTTGTTCTCGAACGCATATTTGCCAATCTCCGTAATGTTATTGGGAATTACCACGTCCTTTTCAGAACCAATGAATTCTATGAGCTTCGTTCCTTCGATTTTAAAAGAACTCAGGGGAGTAGGCGGACCGACAGGCGTTTCTTCTTTAACTTTTGGCGCTGGTTTGGCAGCTGGTTTGGCTTCTTCCTCATCCTCATCTTCCACAAATGCGTTTTGCGTTTCGTTTACGTAGTCCTGATCCTCTTGCGAGAGGCGCGCCAGCGGGACGCGAACGAGTTTACCGTCGTCTTTGCGAATCTTTACAAAGTCGCCGTCTTCTGACAACTCGACAAATTCTCCTCTGACTGAGTATTTGCCGGATCTCCATGTACGCATTTCGCCCGCCTGAGTGTAAGAAATCAAAAAGACTCCAACGACCAAAATGGTTAAAACAATTGAAAGTTTTCTCATAGTTTTTCCTCCTGAGTTATGTTTTTGTTTATTTTAACAGATGAAAGAGTTACCGTCAAGGGGTTATAAAATGTTCACGTGATTGAAGAAGGTAGACAAAAAAGGGACGAGACGCCCGCGGTCCCGCATGGCTTTATATTAATCGTCGGTATTAATTATCGTCTTTCTTCCGTCAACCGTAACGCGACCGGCGGCGATAAGTTCTAACGCTTCCGGAAGCGCCTGGAATTCGACTTCCAAAACCCGGGCGGCTAACGTATCGGCGTTGTCGTCTGAATGGACGGACACGGTTTTCTGAAGGATAATCGGGCCGTCGTCAACCTGATTTGTTACAAAATGAACCGTGCAGCCGCTGACTTTTACGCCGTGGTCGATCGCCGCCTGATGGACTTTCTTTCCGTAAAAGCCGGGACCGCAAAAGCTCGGAATGAGCGACGGGTGAATGTTGACGACGCGATTTTCCCATTCCGGACGAATAATCAGCTTTCGCATGAACCCCGCCATGACGATAAAGTTGCATTGACTCTGCTCAATCAGAGTGTAAATCGCATCGGAAAAGGAGTCGTCGGAATCGAATTCTTTCCGGTCAACGACGCATGCGTCTGCATTGCACAGCGGCGCGTATTGAAGCCCGGCGGCGGTTGACGAGCTGGAAACGACCAGCGGAAAGAAGACGTTAGTCAATCGCCCGGCGCTTTTGTAGTCCAGCAGGTTTTTTAACGTCCGCCCTGCCCCGGAAATCAAAACGGCGCAGCGAAGCGGAGCCGCATCCTGATTCATTGCGCTCATTTGCCTAACTCCTTCATATCAATCGATCCGGTAAACTGGACGGCTTCCGGTTCGATTTTGAACTGGAAATCGCAGCCGCGGAACCACACCCACGGCTGTGACAGATAACCATGAGGAGCGCGGACGGAAAACCAGCCCAGATTTCGCATGTTGGCGTATCCCAAAGCGGTATCCGTCCAGAATCCCATGGTTGGCGTAATGGGCTGATAGACATATTGTCCGCCGATAGGCGACGCCATCTTGACAAAGGAATGAGATTCAAAAAAAGTCATCGCGTCTTGCGGGTTAACGCCCAGCTGCTGAACCATCGTCTGCAGCATTACAAGATTGGATAGCGACGTTCGCGCCGACATCGCGTAACACATGTCGTTAATGCGTCTGCCGATTGGCGCCCGCATGGGGTCGTCAATATAAATCCAGGCGTGCTGCGGCGACGGCGCGATTTCGTATGCGAGATACGGCTGCACCTGCGGCGGAATTTCCGGCTGGAATGAGAACAGACGAATATGCTGATCTCGATAGCGCATGTCGATGTCCGGTCTGGAATGGATTGAATATTCCGCCGGCGGACCAATCGGAGCGATTCCAAACGTTCCCAGCAAACCGAGAAAACCGCGTTCGTTGGTCGTGCCAAAGTACATTCCAATATCGTTGCCGAAA
The DNA here is from genome assembly GCA_045586185.1 of Thermoguttaceae bacterium. Lineage (GTDB taxonomy): Bacteria > Planctomycetota > Planctomycetia > Pirellulales > Thermoguttaceae > RUG11551. The sequence goes on from JAZMZV010000131.1 coordinate 22,485, forward strand.
ATAGCGCCAAAAATATCGCGAACAGGGCGTCCTGTCGGACCCTGATACGGGATGTCGTTCCTGACGCCCATCAACAGTCGGGCGTTATTGAGAATCGCCTGAGCCTGAATGCAGTCGCCTGGCACCGGCGCGAATCGTACGGTGTCCAGCGGACCGAAGTAGCTCTTGGTTCGTTCAAAATTGGCGCGGGCGAACGGCGAGACCCGGGCGTCAATAAACAGACGGTTATGCGTATCGTCCAATTTTTGAACCGTCAAGCCAACCATAAGCGGGCTGAGCTGAACGATCTTTTGCTGGAACGACTCTCGCATCGCTTCGTAACGTGACAATTCGTAGTCGGACATGGACTCGACTTTCATGTCGGCGCACGGTCGGAACTGACCGCAGTATCCGCGTTTGGTATCGTAGACGCCGCCTTTGTCGTCAAACATGAGCCGGCTTCCGTCTGGACGAATCAAAACGGATTTTGGCAGGTATCCATATCGGACCAAATCTTCCATGGTTTTTGCCTCAACGCCCTCGTTGAGAGCCGCCTGACGAGCCAGAATGGTCATTTCAATTTCAGCCGCTGAACGACGTCGACGTGAGATTTCCGTCCAGTACTGCGGCGAAACGATTCTATAAAGGAAATCTTCGCTGGCGTAAACAAATACTGTGTATTTGTTGTCATGCGGCATTTGAGTTCTGGCGTACTTAAAATACCGCTGCGCGCCGAGGGAATTGTTGGCGTCCGACGTTGCAAAGAATTCTTCAACGATCTTTTTCGACGACGTAATCAAATGAAACGCGCCGTCGACAGCGTAATAGGACTGAATTCGCCCGTCTGGCGTGTAAAGATACTTGACCTTTTTCCCGGCAATTTTGACCGTCTTCTCTTTGGCGTCCGGATTTTCCTTGAGATAGGTGGATCGGTCGCCGTTAATCCCGGAAGACAGCAGGAAACTGTTCGTCGCATGGAAGAGGAGCCCAAACGACGGCCCGTCGTCGAAAAACAGATCATAGCCGATAAATGCAACGTCCTGAATAACTGTCGGACCCATCATCTTGGACATCTCCGTCATGCGGGTTGCCAGAGTCTTCTGGATTTTATCCGTACCGTCGCGATCGACGCTTTGTGACGCCAACAGGTTCATGACGTCGCCCTCTAAGGACTGGGTGAAGTCCTGAAACCAGAGGAAATTTTTAAACGAGCCGAATCGAATGTACACGCAATCTTTCGGCACGCGCATGGCAATGGGTTCGATGGGCGTCTTGTCGTCGATTATAACATTTTCCGCTTCCGGGGTCGGCAAGCACAAATTGGACGCGATTTCGTTGAGATGCATCAGCTTTCGACCGTCAAAGCGGGTTTCAGGGTCGTCCTCGACCTTGTCCTCGTCGCTGGCGATATCTTCCGGCAAGATGGATTTTCCCGATCGCGAACGCTCAATCAAGGCGTCTACTGAAATGGCGTCAAGAGTCTTGTCCTCAAAAAATGACACGTACGGCATTTTTGACCGCAGCGTTGACGTGGGCGCCGTGAAGTTAAACGGTGAGACTTCGTCCCAGGGAGATTTTTTCTGTCCTAACGATTCCGGATTGAGTCCCAATCGATAAACCAGCATCGTTTCCAGATAATTCTTTATCATGGACGGCGCAGGCGGGGAAAGATTTTTGTCCTGCTTGCCGTTTTCTGGAATGAAATTGTCAAACCATCGGTTCAAAATTGTATAGTATGAATTGGGATCGGAATACGGAACAAGCGTAAACGATGTCGGAGGGTTGGTTCCGACGTCGATTCGCAGCGGCTGAGCGCCCCAAAACAGGAAGAAAATCCGACATCGCGGTCGAGCGTTGTCCATCGCAGTGCGAACGATTCCCTGAACGAACGGGGGAAGCGTCGGACGCTCCGTCAAAATCTCTTTGGTTTTCTGGTCAGGCGCGGTGAACGAAAACGCCGGGTAGTAAACGCGGCGGTCCGGCGACGTTACCGTAACCTGATTGACCGTCAGCGGTCCATAGACGTTCTCCGGCGAGAGGTTGATATCGACAAAGCCGACTCCCCAGCCCGCGCCGACGCCATTGACGTCAGGACACAAAAAAGCCCCGCCTCCGCCTCGCGCGTAAACGGATCCAATCAAAAAGGCTGACATAACGACAGCCAAACTCGCTCGTTTAATGAATGACGTCATAGTAGGATATGGGAATTTAGGTATGGAGAATGGAATATAGGGAGACTGACTTCACCCTCAAGCGCTTCGTCCTCAAACAAAACGCCGTTATCTATTAAATATTATTGTACGGATTATTAAAGAAAATGCAAGAGGGATAAACAATTTATACCCTAAAATGCTCTTTTACAGCAATTGTCTGTATATATAAACAATTTAGGGAAACTGGACAGAACAAGAGGATATTTTAATCTGACTTGACGCCGATTATTCTGTCGTTATCCCCGTTTCATAGCAGTATTGAGACGAAAAAGCGATGCAGCTCGCGTTATGCGTCTGTTACGTTGACGTCAGCTCCTGATTCAGACGATTCAGTTGGTTTGAAATGGTATTGATAAACGAGAATAATCGCAAATACAATACACGATAATACAATATCGAAGATTAAAGGGATGTAATATTTCCAATTATATTTTGCTCCCCGATCGCGCAGCCATTGAGACAATTCTTGATTCCCCGTTTTTTCAGCCAGATGCAGCAGAGAGTTTCCGCTGTTGTCAATGATATGTATATCAGCGCCGTGCTCGACGAGAAATTGAACCATTTTAAAATTATCTGATTGTACAGCATTGTTCAAAGCCATTTGTCCGTTTTTGTCTATGATGTTAATATCCGCGTCATGTTCGACGAGAAATTTAACCATTCCAAAAATGCCGGATTGTACAGCATATTGCAAGATGGTTTGTCCGTTTTTGTCTGTTGTATTTACGTCAACTCCATGTTCAACCAGTCTTTGAACAATATCCAGATTTTTTTGAAATGCCAGATGCAAAACAGAATTTCCATCATTGTTTATCGCGTTGATATCAGCGCCATGTTCAATGAGCCATTGAATCAAATCCAGATTGTCGCAGGAAATGGCATTATGTAATACTGTTTGACCATCCGCGGTTTTTGCATTGACGTCTAATCCCTGCTGAACCAGCCATTGATTCAATTCCAGATTACCGCTTAAAGCGGCAATACACAATATCGTTTCATTATCTTTATTTTTTGCATTGACGTCCAATCCCTGTTTAACCAGCCATTGAACCAGTTCCAGAGAGCCGCTCATAGCGGCAAAATGCAAAACAGTACTTTTATCATGGAATTGTGTATTGATATCAACGCCATGTTGAATCAGCCATTGTACCAATTCCAGATTGCCGCTGCGAGCGGCGAAATGTATGACAGCCCAACCGTCCATATTCTTTTCATTGACGTCTAACCCCTGTTTAACCAGCCATTGAACCAGTTCAAGATTGCCGCTCATAGCTGCAAGTTGAAGGGCTGATGAATTTCTGTTTGCTTCTCTGTTCTTTACGGAATTGACGTCTGTTCCATGTTCAATTAACCATTTGACAAGATCGACATTTCGGCTTAAAATGGCTGAATGTAAAATGGAAACGCCGTTATTGTTTCTTGTTGTAACGTCTGCGCCGCGTTCAATAAGATATTGAACAATCTGCAAATGCCCCATTTCTGCGGCAACATGCAATACAGATCATCCCCCTTCGTTTTTAACGTTGACGTCTGCGCCTTGTTCAACCAGCCATTTTACCAGATCTATCGATCCGCTATTAACGGCGAAATGCAGGACGGAGTCACCCGGTATGATTTTCGCATTGACGTCTTGTCCGCGTTCAGAAAGCCATTGAACCAACTTTAGATTGCCAAGCGTAGCGGCAGAATGTATGATTAAAGCGCCATATATGTTTTTTGCATTGAGGTCAAGTCCTTGCTCAATGAACCACTGTACCAGAGTAACGCTGCCGCTATGAGCTGCAAAATGCAAGGATGTATTTCCATTTATGTCTTTTGCATTGATGTCCAATCCTTGTTGAACCAGCCATTGCACCAGTTCCACAGAGCCGCTTTCAGCAGCGTATTGCAAAGTCGTTTCTTCATTCGAATCTTTTGCATTGAGGTCGGCGCCCTGTTCAACAAGATATTTAACACGATTTACATTGCCGGTAAACGCAGCATAATGAAGAATATCGGCTCCTCGAAAAATATTATTTTCAGAATATTGTTTATAATCAAATTCTTCGCTTTGAAAGATCTGTTCAAAACGATCAACAGAATCCTTGCCAAATCTCATTATAGCAAATTGAGAACGAGACTGGCTTTCTGGATTCTCTGCAGCAGCTTCTGATGACGTCTGAACTTCAGAATTATCGTCTCCGAAACAGACGCCGATTAAAGCAGTCGAAAGAACAAACAGAACGTTCAAAATGAATGATCGGTAAGTCATGAAGGAACCTTAAAAGGAAGGGAATTTTACAAAAAAAGGGAGTTGCGCCAGCGCTTCACTCCCAAAAGACGATATTGTTACACATACGAAACTACGCGTTACGAATTCTATTACGCCAATACAGCAGCGCCGCAGCGCCGAGAATCAGCAGCGCCCAGGTCGACGGTTCCGGAACGGCGTTAGAGTCTACGGACGCGAAAACGGAATAGCCGTCTGTCGTGAAGTTCCAATAATACGCATCTTCTGGCGTCAGGAACGACGCCCAGTAATCAACGTCGGCGTATTGACCTTCCAGTCCGTTCGGATCGTTGAAAAGCGTTAAGGTCGCGCCAGGCTGAAGGGATGTAAAGACGTATTCGACAATCGCATCGTCAGCAATATTAAACGTGTTGGCGATGAGCGTATCCATGCCGGTTTCATCCTGTTCCATCAACAGCGTTGCGCCGCTGCCAAGAGTGAAAACGTCCGTTGTCAACGTCCCGACGGAATTGCCGGGCGAGAAGACTGCCGGACCGGAAACATTAATCGTTCCATAATAAAGCCCCTTAACGTCTGCACGACCCGCTTGGACGAGGATGTTGCCGTATTCAAGACTTTCGTCAACGCCTTCGTTGTCGATTCGCAGCGTACCGTTTCCGGTTTTGACAACGGTTCCCGCGCCAGATATCGCGCCGGTTTGCTTGACGGCGCCATCGTCAACGATGAATTCCAGCGTCGCGCCATCAGCAACGGTTGCAGGACCAGTTCCAATCGTACCAGCTCCGGAAACGACGACTTTACCAGCTTCAATTATCGTACCGCTATTGTACGTATTGTTAGCAGTAAGCGTCAATACGCCATCTCCCAGTTTCTTCAGAGCGCAGCTCTTGTCTCCAATGTAGATAACGCCGGTCATGTCAAGCTGAGAATTTGCCGCCGTGTTAATATCCAACGTTCCGTCAGTGCGGAGATTGATTTGCGACGAAATCGTCGAAACAGTTGGATTTTCTGGCGATGCGCCGTCAAGAGCGTAGGAATTAAATTTAACTCCAGTATTCAAGATGTCAAACGTACCTCCGCTGGAAGACGACGCGGTTCCGCCGTATAGGTGCAGCTCAGTATTATTAAGGGTTTCGTTGCCATTGGAATTGTCCATAGTTCCGTATATTTTCAGAACTGTGGTATTGCCGCCATAGCCAAGCGAATCGTGGGCATCGCACAATAACATCGCCCCGTCGGCAATTGTAACATTGCCAGTAAATCTTTTATCGCTGCCATAACCATTCGATAACGCTAACGTTCCAGTTGAAACCGTTACACCGCCTTCGCTCGCAAAAGAGCCAGTAAGCGTTAACGTTTTATCGCCGCTTTTGATAACTTCTCCAGTTCCGGTAACGCTTGGGCTGAAGGTTTTGTCAGTATTGCATGCAAATTCCAAAGTCGCGTTATTGACAACAGCGCCGGTTCCTAACGAGCCCTCGCCGGAGAGAATCACTTTTCCTCCTTTAATAGTCGTACCGGTGTTATAAGTACTGTTGCCCGTGAGTTCCAGCTCGCCCTCGCCGTCTTTGGTCAAAGGAGCTGTGGAACCGGCAGTAATGGCTGACGACACCGTCACTTTCGCGCCCTCAGCAACGTCAAACAGACCTGCGGAATCGCCTTCGGCAAAGGTCGTGTCAGTTAGATCGCGAAGGGTAAAGGCGTTAGCGGTAATCGCGTTGTTTGTTCCGTTTGTTACATGGAACGCATTGTCAAAGAAGAAATTGCCGTTGTCAGAACCGTTACCAGTTCCTGCAATAATGCCGTTGTTCATATAAATTGGATTATTGACGGTAACGTGCTGTCCGTCGGTATCGTTTATGAACGTACCGCCGTTTTCCAGATAAATCGCGCCGATCGCGCCAGCTTTATACCCGAGAATGTCGCCCGTTCCAGCCAGAACAGAGTTTGAGCCTTCGACATAAACTTTGGCGCCGGGCGCTAAAGATCCAGTACCGCCGGTTTTTTCCAGTTTTAACGTCCCGTTTTTAACCGTGGTGTCGCCGGTATACGTATTGTTACTGGTAGAAAGAATCAGCGTACCCGCGCCGTCTTTAATCAATCCGCCAGAACCGGAAAGAACGCCGGAAAGCGTGATTGAATAGCCATCTTCCGGCTTGAACGTAACGCGATCGGTTCCCGTTCCGGTGAGTTCCATATTGAGGTTGGACGACCAGTCGCCCTTGTTCGCCGTCAGGGAAGAAGCCCCCGCGGTGATAGTTCCCTTTTGCAGTTGAACCGTATATCGACCGTCTTCGGCTCTCGTTGCCATGATGCCGCCTGTTCCGACGTTGAGCGTTCCGCCGGTCATGACGTACGTTCCGAGTTGTCTGGCGTCGCGAGCGTTGAGGTTCAGACGTCCGACGTTGATCGTTCCCCCCGACTGGTTGAGCGTTCCGTCGCTGTCAACGGCAAGCCAGAAGCCGGTCTGTCCGTCGGTCCCGTAATTGGGAACGTTCAGCGTTCCGCCGGAGATGTTGTATGTAACGTTTGAGTAATTGTAATGTCCCAGCGCCAGGTTGCCGTTAACCGTAAACGTTCCCCCTGTCTGTTCAATGGTAAAGGTGCAAGAGTTATTCGCCTGAACAAAGTAGGCTTGATCGCTTACGGTAACTTTGGCGTTGTCTTGAATTTTGAGCGTTCCCTGATGGTAAGCATACAAATAGGTGAGTGAAACGTCGCTGCTTCCCTTGAACGTTACAGTTCCGGCAGTGCCTTGACTTCCGTCTCCACGCTGACCAATTTTTAATGTTCCAATCGTGGTTGTTCCACCGCTGAATTCAATTAAAGAACCCGTGCCGCGGGTGGCTATAGTCCCAAACTGCGCCGTTCCGCCGGTTTGATACAGCTTGCCTGTTCCGTCCCAGCCGACGGTCAATGTGTTATCGGCTCTGAACGAACCGGAATTGATATTGACTACGCCGACGTGATTTTTCCAGTGCCCAAGACGATGGTCGTTGCCGCTAAACGCAGCCGTTCCGCCGTCTACGGTGAATGTGTATGTTTCACTTCCGTTATTTTGTCGGAGAACCAATTGCGTTCCTTGTACGCTGCCGCCGGTTTGGACGTTTACCGTTCCGCCCGCCATGTCAAAGTAGCCGCAATTAACGGCGCCCTGAATATTCCAGGTTCCGGTATTGGTTTTATTGATTCGATAAACGCTTTCCGCATTTGGACCGCCAATAGTTCCCGTTGTCGTGAACGTGTACGATCCTGTAACGTCAACAGACATTTCCGCAGTCTGAGTAATGTTTCCAACAAAGCTGTTGTTTCCGCCCGCCGACTGTAAGGTTCCGCCGTTGGCGTAGATGTGTCCGGGAACGTTTTGCAAATTCCAGATTTGCAGAGTTCCAGCATTGAGGTCAACGCCGTTAATTGCATTGAGCGAGTTAGCGTTGTTTTGCCCGATAACTTGACCGGCTGTAACAACGATCTTTCCAACGGCTGAAGAATCGTTCATGAACAGAAGCTGTCCGCCGCCGACTTTGGTAATCGTATACGGGGCGTCAGCAGTAATCGCTGCAGACATTTCCACGCGGTTGGAGTTGTTAATCGTGGAATCGCCCAGGACGGTCATCGTTCCCTGAACGTAGCCTTTTCCCGTACCCGAACTGACAATGGCGTTTGTCTCGCCGTCGTCTGCAATTTGCGGATCCGTAATCGTGTTATTCTCGTCATTCAAAGTATACGTATCAGCGTTCGCGAACTGAACTGACGTCAACGCCAACGCGATCAACAGGGCAAAAAACTTATAGTTCATAATTCTCTCCTGAATTGGGGTGTATTATTGAATTGTATTTTTTATCATTATATATTATAACCCATTATTTGCTTTTTAAAGACGTAATTATTTATAATATAGAAAAAAATCTTCTCTCTAAAATTAAAATGCACAATTTAGGAAAGATGACGCCAGTCAATTTCAACTGTTTATAAAAAACGAAGATAATTTCAGTTAATAATATGCTGACGCGATGAGTTGATTCTTTTGCTATTCTCTGAACTGACCAGTAGTTTTTAGGTATGTTATGCTAATAAATCCCTGCAAAATAAGTTCGAACAGCGCGAAAGCGATCACGGTTTGATAATCAACGGTAATAACGCCGTCGAATAATACCTTGATAAAAAATGTTAGTATTAATGCGATAAAAAATAACAGTGAAAAAACCCCAAATAAAGTTATGAGATATCGTTGAGCGATTCTAATGGATAATTTAATCGCGTTTACTGCTGACAAATCAGTATCTGCAATTAGCGGCATCACAAAAAACATACCGGCTGAATATAATAAAATTATAAAAAATAAAAATAAAAGACCAATTATCGGATGCCCTGTCTTCACTAATCCCAAAAAGAGAATAATGCTTAGAAATATGACAATTGAGGATATAATTCCTTGCAGTATATAGACGCCTATGACTCGTATGGGCGAATCAAATCCTGAAATCGCCAGCCAAAAGCTGGTTTTCTGTTTTCTGCCGTAGGCGTTGAACAAACGAATGACGCCAATATTGAGAAAAGAGCTTAACAAAAAAAGAGGATTGGCAATTAATGATATTTCATAATGTTTAATGCTTGTGATTTGATATAATTTTATGAAATCAATTAAGTCTTTGTATGTTGGGGTCTTTTGAAAAATCGATCTAAAGGAATCAATGAGTTCTGGAGTATAGATGATTAACATCAAGTTATAGATGACTAACGGGGCAGATACAATAAGCGCCAATAAAAGCATAATGCCAAAAAGCTTTGAAATAATACGAGACGTTGACAGCAATACTTCCATGGAAGAAAAAGTCTGAAAATAAAAGTCTCGCGGCTGATGATACGACTTCCGCGTTGCAAATTCAGGAAAAGGCTGTTCGTCAGGAGGAATACATCCAAAAACTGGAGCAGGTGAATTTGAAATGTTTTCATTCTCATTTGCCGACTGCGCTTCCGCTGTAAAGACAAATTCATTTTGACACGCGGGACAGCGAACAGTCAGATCGTTTGCGTCGTCGGGAACATACAGTTGTTGTCCACAGGATTTGCAGGGAATATACATTGGAACAAGTTTTTAGCGTTTAGGAAGCGTTGTGAGTTGGGAATGAATGGAAGACGATAACGAATCGACCATCGGGAGCGCATTTACGCAGTTCGCTAAAGACGAACGCCAATAATTGACACAGTCGTCTCGACTTCTGATGCGATGTCGCTTTATCTATATTATACGAATTAAAAAGATATTGCAAGAGGGAGAAATATTTTTGACGTTCCAATCGAAACAGAATAATTGAATCAATAATACGTCTGATATAATAGTTAAAATGAATTGTTAAAAATCGGGGGGGGGCGCATAGCGTCTCGCTCGCGACCGTTGAATATCTCATACTCAAAAGCGCGTCTTGCTATTATTTCCTTTAAGATGAGCTCATTAAAGAGCGGCAATTTCAATTATCTAATTCACGGCAATGATGTTATGTTATTGACCTGTTTTATCCTCGGAACTGTCCGGTTGATTTTAGATAGACAACGCTAATCATTCCAACGAGCAGCGGTTGAAACAGCGCTTGAGCTATCAGACCGTTAACGTCGTTGGATAGAGAGTTGCCGAAGATCGCCGAAACAAACGTGCTGATAAACATCATCATGAAGAACAGCAGCGCGATTGACCCAAACAGTGATGAGACGTTTCTTTTTGAGATTATGTACGATAGTTGAAACGATTTGAAAGCCGACAGGCTGGAATCGGCAATGAGCGGCATTACAAAGAACAAAAATACCATCAAAAATAAAATCAGGAATATGAATAGCATTATTCCCAGAGGCATTAATCCCGCCATTGCCATTGCGAAAAGAGCAAACATCCCGACTGAACTTGCTGCCGCTGTGAGAACAAAAAACAAAACGCACGAAAGCATGACCCGACCGGGAGAGTCGAAACCGGAAACGGTCAGCCAAAAGCTGACTTTCTGTTTTCTTCCGTAGGCATTGAACAGACGGATTCCGCCTATTTGAAGGAAAATCGACAGCGTAAACGAAATCAGGCTTATTCCGAAAATCGTCATTGCGGTTGTCGGCTGGATAGTTTCAGAAAACGTTTGGTATTCCTGAAAAACTTGTTCAAACGTATCCTTTTCAGCAATTGATCGCTGCATGTCAGTCAATTCAGGAACAAGGGCGTGCATTGCCCAATTGGAAGCAAACCCTTGCAGAGCAGACAAAACCGCAAAGAGAATCAACGCGAGAAAATGCTCTGAAAAGAGCCGATACGCCGTGAACAGCGCGTCCCAGGAGTAAAACGGCTGGAGCCTTAAATTCCGGGGCTGATGATACGATTCCCGATCTGCGAATTCCGGCAGCGGTTCCTCGTCAGGAGTTGCGTCTTCATCCTGATTTGACGTCCGTTCAAGGCAATTTTCTTCCTCAAGCGTCGGCTTTTCATTCTCAGTATAGGTGAATTCTGTTTGACACGCCGGACAGCGAATGGGTTTATCGTTCGCACCGTCGGGAAGATACAGCAGTTGTCCGCAGGATTGGCAGCGAATATACATGGGGTTAGTTAGCGATTAGTATTTGGCGCTTGGGCGAGGCGCTAACGCGCCTTTACCGCCTTCTTGTATTTTATATCCATATCAAACCTTGTCAATAGGCTGAATTTTATCCTGTTTAAATTCTTTGTTAGTTTGTCTGAAAAAATTCTGAACTTTTTTATGAAAAAATCAGCTTCACCACTGTATTTTTATTTTCGAATGCTGTACAATGAAATCGAAAAATTGATGAAAGACGTTTTTCATAAAGAGATTATATCGTATGTTGAACAGAGCGAGCCAATAGTCGTTTTTGAAACAACCGCCTTTTTAACGTACTATATCCTTACCGACTTCTCCTCTCATGTCAACCTCATCACCGAAAACAGAAAAGTCGTTTGATCTGAATCAGGCGCTCAATCAGGCTCCTGAAGGCGGCATTATTACAATTCCAGCTGGAGAATACCTGTTGAACAAACCTCTGGAAATCAACAGGAACGTCAGCATCGCCGGGGAAACCGGAGATCCGGCTGACGTAACGTTGATCAGCCGGCATGGCGCCGCTGTCGTTATAAGCGCCTCGTCAGCCAGAATTTGCGCTGTTACGTTTACCAATCAAAAAGCGGACGAAGTTGAAAGCTCGTCGGATTTGGTTCGCTCTTCGGTTGTCGTTGTCAGCTCGGGCAATTCCGAACTTGTCAATTGCACAATCACCGGCAAAGGAGACGGCTTGGCAGTGAGCGGTTCTCAATCCGCCCCGGTTTTACGCTATTGTAAAATTCAGAACTGCTCCTGTGGCGGCGTCTGGATAATTGACCACAGCAGAGCGCTGCTGTATCGCTGCAGCGTCTCGCAATGCGGGCACGCCGCGTTGGCGGTCTGCAATCATTCGGTTGTCAAAGCGATTAAAACGGAAATTCATCACGGTTTCAATATCGGCGCGTACATTTATCAAAACAGTTTCGGACGTTTTCGAGACTGCTCTTTTCATCACAACGCCTTGACGGGTTTTGAGCTCAAAAACAGCAGCGACTGCGTTTGCGAATCCTGCCAGATGAACCACAATCAGGAACACGGCGTTTGCGTCTGGGACGACTGCCTTGGCAGATTTGAACGCTGCGATATTTACGACAACATGTCGATTCAGTTTCTGAGCATAAACAGTTCGCCCCAGCTGATTGACTGCCAAATTCACGAATCGCCGGGCATTGGCGTCATGTTTCACGACAAAAGCGGCGGGCAAATGGACTCGTGCGAAGTCTGTAACACCGCAGACGCCGCCGTCGTCGTTTCGGAAAGTTCAGAACCCTCAATTACAGACTGCGTTTTTCATCATTCGCGGCAGTCCGGCGTGATGAGCATTTTAGGCTCTCAGGGGCGGTTTAAAAACTGCGAGATCTGCCTGTGTCGGGCGGGCGGCGTCTTTATTGCAGACAACGCTTCGCCGACGTTTATTGACTGTTATATTCATCACAACAAAGAATGCGGCGTACAGGTTTTGAACCAGGGCGAAGGGAAATTCTATAACAACAGCTTTTTCGACAACAGCGGATGCAATTGGCTGATAGAAAAAACAGCTGGCGAGGTTATCCGGGAAGAGAATTCGCCCAACTGGTAAGCAGCGACTTTAAATTGGAGCATTTGTTATTAAGTCAAAACCGGTTAAGGATTTGATGGATTAAACCTCTTGGCGCTATTGTCAGATTTTTTAGCGCAAAGCTGAGATTATTCAATCAGTTTGGGGAGCCGTTTAGTCTTTTTTTACACTTTTGATTTTTTCAGCAACAAGTTTTTCTTGCTCTTTTGAAAGATTCATCATTCCTAAAGTAAAGTCGAAAGGTTCGGACTTAAGTTTAATAGTGTGAAATGTATCATTTCGGAGAATAACCAGCTGATGCGCTTTTTTGCTGGAGTTTACGGAGAGCATTTTGAAAAAAGATTCTGTGCTATTGATCGGTTGACGATCATAAAGAATCAGGAAGTCTCCTTCCTGAACATCCAATTTAGAATCTTTCAAATCAGTAGAATCTTTGTAAACAAAAACCGTTAAGAATATTTCCTCGCCCTTGAGGTTATAAAACCTTTTTTTTGTACGATTTCCCTCATTATCATATATGAACGCGACTTTGGCAGCGCCGTAGTGCAGACACGGCTTGCCGTCAATGCCAAAATACTCCTCTTCAATCCGATTTCCAGCATCGTCATATTTACACTTGATTGTAGCGAACCCCTCCTTGCCCACAAATGGACGGCCAAAGGAATCGCAGTAAGTGTATTCTAATAAATTGCCGTTTTCGTCGTATTTTTCGATGTTTTCAGCTTTTTTAGGATCGCCCTTGCACAAGTTGCCGTTAAGGTCGTAGTAAACGTTGTTGACTTGATTCCCCGCCAGGTCAAATTTTCGCATGATTTTTGCAGCGCCAATCCTGCTATTACACAGTTTGTTGTCTGTGTTATAAAATGTTTCTTCGATATTATTACCCAGAAAGTCAAATTTTCGCTTGATTATAGAGACGCCGTCATTGTTCAGACATGGCTTATTGTTAGTTCCCCAATATACAGATTCGATATTGTTTCCCCGATTGTCATATTTGTTAGTCAGCTTTGCATAGCCCTCATTGTTCAAACAGGGCTTGTTGTTAATTCCCCAATATGCAGATTCAATATCATTACCGCGTTCATCATATTGGTTTGTCAATTTAGAAAACCCCTCTTTACTCATGCAGGGCTTCCGGTTAAATCCAAAATAGGCTTTCTCAATCTGTTTTCCACGCTCATTGTATTTCCATGTAACTCTATGGTATTTGTCTTTACACAGCCACGGCTGAAGTTCGCGCGAAGGACCGTAATAAGCTTCCTCAATTTTATTCCCGCATTCGTTATATTTACTTTTAACTCTGTGGTAGCCTTTGTCATTCAGGTAGGGCGTCATGCTATAATTGTATAGAGCTCGTTCGATTTCATTGCCCAATTTGTCATATTTATAAAGAACTACCCAACGCTTTTTACCGGTTTCATCGTAAGATACAGATGTAACAACGTTTCCCTGTTTATCATATCGCCGTTCGTATTTGGATAACCGATCTGGCGGAGAACACGGTTTTTCGTCTGCGCCTAAATATTCTTCTTCAATACGGTTTCCCCATTCATCGTATTTGGCGACTAACTTGGCATACCCATATTTGAACAGACAAAGCTTGTCTTTTTCGTTATATGTGGCGATTTCTGTTGTATTCCCGCGTTCATCGTATTTGATAGACAATTTGGCATAACCGAATTTACTCATGCAAAGTTTGTTGTTGGCGTTAAAATATGACCGTCCTGTTTTATTTCCCTGCTCGTCATATTCCCACGTAATTTTAACGTAATTATCGTTGGCGCTGCATGGTCTGCCGTTGACGTCGAAGAAGGCTTGCTCGATTAAATATCCCTGACTGTCGTATTTCATCGATAATTTTGCAAACCCATCTCGGTTCAGGCAGGGATTGCCGTTTACATCAAAAAATTCCTGCTCGGTAATATTTCCCAGGTCGTCGCGTGTCCACGTGATTTTAGAGAAGCCATGCTTGCACAAACACGGATTGTCATCGATGCCAAAATAATTTTTTTCGATTAGATATCCCCTATCGTCATATTGCTTCGTACATTTGGCGTTGTCGTCATTATGCAAGCAAGGTTTGTTGCTGGCGTCAAAATATGCGATTTCGGTTTGATTTCCGCGTTTGTCATATTTATACGAATATTTGGCGACCCAATTGTTATCCAGATATAAATTCCCAAAGACGTCTACATGTTCTTCATCTGTAACATTTCCATACTTGTCATACTTTCGAATGCAGCGCATCCAACCAAGGTCGTTAAACGTCAGATTGGCTTTTTGATTATAATATGTTACATCTTCCAGATTCCCTTTGTCGTCATACTTGTAAGTTCTCACTATGACCCCCTGTTTGTCCGGGACCGGCTTCCCCTCAAGACCGAGATAAATTTTTTCAATTACTCGACCGTATTCATCCAGTTTATATCGGAAACCGGCGATTCCCTGTTCGTCTGTAACAGGAACGTCATACAACGACTTCATAAAACGAACCTCAATTACTCGTCCTTCGGGATCTCGGCTGAATCTCATTCGGGTAATTTCGCCGCGATTGGCTTCGAGCATGTTATCTTTATCTTTTAACGACGTTGTGTTAGTCAGAGAAGCCGCTGTGTCGCTATGTTCATTGGGACGCCAAAAATCAACGGTATTCATTTGCTTGCCGGAATATTTATGCGACATCACAATTTTCCCATTGTTGTCCAGCGTATCCCGTTGAACCAAATATCCATCTTTGTTATAGATGGGATAAACCGCGATCATGGGGCGATCTTTGAGTTCTGTATTGTCTACTGGAACTGGAACGCCTGCCGAGTTTACGTGTTCTAACCGGATGACTTTTTTGTTTTGAGTGTAAATGCGGTAATGGCTATCCCGATGTTTATATTGGTCAGAAGACAGCGGAAAAATACCTCGGGGAACTCCCCAATATTCCACATAATCAGCAAAATGGCCAACGTGAACCCGATAATAATGATCCCATGACCAGATTCCCAGAAATGTAAAGAAAAACAAAAAGAACGAGGCAATGCCGGAACCCAACAGGATTTGCTTCTTTCTCCGCTGTTTATCGCGCTGAATAATTTTGTCAGGGCTGACTTCCAGCATTCTGGCGATAACTTTCAGCAGAGAATCTCTGGTCCCTTCGCCTGAGAGTGAAACGCCTTTCAGCTCGTCGTGAATATTATTGAGAATGGCGTGCAGTTTAGATTGGCGCAATTTATTTTGCTCGGGAGTCAGATTGGGATAGTTAATGTATTTTCGCGATTTGCGAAGGATGGGCGGAAAACATTCCGTTTCTGGATTGCCGCTGTTTGGCGTTCCGTCAATGATGTATGGAATGATTCTTTCATATCGTCCCATGAGGATGAAATTTTCAACTTCCTGATTTACCCACGCGGACTTTGCGCTTTCAGGGCTGCAAATCACAAGCAGATAACGGGACTCTTTCAGTTCTTTGAAAATCGACTTTCCCAACAAGCCGGCAGACAAATCCGTCATATCCCGAAACAGCGGTCTGACGTGCGGAGGATATTCCACGCCGGTTGCTGCTTCAAGTTCATTTCTCAGTACGGAGGGCAGCCTGTAGCCTTCGATCTTCCTTTGAATCTTCTCAGCAAATTTTTTGTCCTTGCTGCTGTAACTGATAAACGCAAAATAGCTATAGGAATGCGCGTTCTGCATGGTGATTCCTTTGTATGATACAAACAGGTTAGGTTAAAATATATTATAGTATATCACTTTTGAAATTTACTTCAAGAGACCAAAAACAAAAAAGAATGCAAAGAGCTTCAAACGTATGTTTTGACCTCAAAAGAAGATTTTTCCAACTTTTTTACTGCTGTCAATAAAATAACATTGCAAATTCACGGTGTAGAGTGTATAATACTAGCAGTTTTGGGAATTCCTCTTATATGGATAATTTGATATTTAACAATTTATTATAATCCCATGATTTTTCAACACCTCGTCTCGCCAGGCTCTATCATGTCGGATGAGCCAGGTTGGTTATCCATATTTGGGGATTTTTGAAAAAATAATTAAAGGAGAATATTCCCGATGATTCGTAAAATCGTTTTATGCATATTGCTGATTCTTGCCGTCAATCTTGTCGGCTGTCATAAACTCAGCATGCTGTCTGAAAATGAAACAACAGACAATTATGACATCGAACTGCTAAAAAAGGAATCCGTTGAAAGATTTGGCGACAATAGCATAAATCGTTTTGAAGAGATGTTCAAAACAGGGGTTTTCGATTTTAGCTATCGTTCTGATAAAGGAAAGTATTCGGTCGTTCATTATGCCGCCCTGTTGGGAGATTTTGACCGCATTAAGATGGTCTATGAACGCATTCATATTCTTGAAGACATAGGCTCTGGCGTCAATACAACCGGCGTTTTACACTTTGCATGTGAAAGCGGCAGACTGGATCTGATCCAGTGGCTGATAGAAGAAGGCTTGGACATAAATGCTATCCACAATGGTTGTACGGCTTTACATTCCGCTGCTCAATGCGGCAAATTGAAAACAGTTAAACTCCTCGTTAAAAAGGGCGCAGACGTCAACGCTAAAGATAACAAAGGACTTACGGTTTTGCAATACGCAACGCAAAGTAAAAATTTAGACCTTATAAAATATCTGGTTTCCAAGGGCGCAGATATCCACGCAAAGGATGCAAAAGGATATACTGCCTTGCATTATGCTGTCAGAGATGGAGATCTGGATATGATTAAATATTTTGTGTCAAAGGGCGCACAGATCAAAGAAAAATACGATAAAGAAATGTCAATCCTGCGTATTGCCGTCCAAAAAGGCAATCTGCCAGTTGCTAAATATCTGGTTGATCAGGGACAGGATATCAATGAACCCCGCGTCCTGGAAGACGCAATTTTTAGCGGTAATTATGAAATGGTTCAATGGCTTATTGACCTGGGACTGGACGCTAAATCAAGTAACGATCCAGAATGGCCGCTGACTCACGTTGCCGCCAAAAGCGGTAATCTGAAATTGGTCAAATGGGTTGTCGAACAGGGGCTCGACATCTGCGCAATTGACAGCCTGAAAAGAACTGTTTTGCATATAGCCGCCGAAAACGGTAATCTGGATCTGGTCAAATGGGTTGTCGAACAGGGGCTCAACGTCAACGCGAAAGACAAATACAGAGACACGCCTTTGCATTGCGCTGTCGAAAATAATAATCTTGACGTAGTTAAATATTTGGTTAAACATGGCGCTGACGGCGATATAAAAAACCATATCAGTTTTACGGCAGTGCATCTGGCGGCCCAAAATGGCAATTTGGAAATCCTTAAATATTTAGCTGGAACTGGATTGAAAGTTGACGATCGAGCGGGCGCCTTTTCAAGGTCCGTCATAAATGTTGCCGCCGAAAGCGGCAATCTGGAAATGGTTAAATGGCTTGATCAGCAAGGCGCAGATATCAAAGAACCCGGTCTTATGAGGTCTGCGGTTCAAAGCGGTAATGTGGAACTGGTTCAGTGGCTCGTTGACCAGGGTTGGAATATCAAACAGGATGGCGTAGCAGCCGGTCGATTTCTTGGCGTTGAAGACAGCGAAATCCTGCATTCTGCCGCCGAAAGCGGAAATCTTGGGATGGTCATGTGGCTCATTGAGGAGCTTGATCTGGACGTCGAAGCAAAAAACAAATCGGGACAAACGCTCTTGTATCCTGCCGTCAAAAGCGGGAATCAGGAACTGATTGAATGGCTGGTTGACGAGGGTCTGGATATCAACTATAAAAGCAAAGATGTTCCGTCAGTATTAGATTATGCCGCCAATGATAGAAATTGGGATATCGTTAAAATGCTCATTGACATGGGAGCTGAAATCAATGCAAGCGATCCAGACATTGGCAGCGTCTTAACTTCTGCCGCCAGGTCCGATCAATGGGATCTGGTCAAATTAATTATTGAAAAAGGCGCTGATGTTAACGCAAAAGACAGCTCCGAACATACGGTCTTGCATTATGCCGTTAAATGCGCTTATCTGGAACAAGTCAAATTCCTTGTTGAACATGGCGCGGACGTTAATAGTAAAGACGAATTCGGAATTTCAATCATGCATCGCGCTGTTGACGGCGGTCCTCTGGATTCTGTTAAATACCTGATTGATCATGGCGCGGACGTCAATGCAAAAGACCATCATGGTCAGTCTGTCTTGCATTTTGCCGCCCAAGGCGCTCAACCTGAAGTCATTAAATGCCTTGTTGAACATGGCGCTAACGTCAATTGTATAGACGAATTCGGAAAGTCGCCCCTGCATTGCGCTGCAATCGCCAGAAATATTGAATCATTTCTTTATCTTGCCAAGCAGGGATCTGATATTAATGTTAGAGATAAAGAAAACTATACAGTCATGCATTATGCTGCCAAGGGCGGAAATTTGGATATAGTTAAATACCTCGTTGAAAAAGGATTGGATGTCAACGCAAAAGACAATAACGGAAAGTCCGTCTTGCATTCTGCCGCTGAAGGAGGCAATCAGGAAGTGATTAAATACCTCGTTAAACATCGCGCTAACCTTAACGCTGTAAACGATGACGGAAAATCTGTCTTGCTTTACGTTGCTGACAACGGTCAACTGGAAACTACTGAATTCCTTATCGAACTTGGGGCTAACGTCAATGCAAAGACCGAAATTGGCGTATCTATTCTGCATTACGTTGCTGAAAGCGGTCATCTGGATGTGGTCAAATGTCTCGTTGAACATCGGGCTGATGTTAAAGCTGTAGATAAATACCATAGAACTCCTCTGCATTGCGCTGCAATGGGCGGAAATCTGGAAGTCGTTAAATACCTTCTTGACCAGCATGCGGATCTTAAAGCAAAGGATACAGACAACTGTACGGTCTTGCATTACGCCGCCAAAGGCAAAAATCCGAGTGTGGTTAAATTCTTCGTTGAAAAAGGATTAGATGTCAACGCAAAAGACAATAACGGTAAGACGGTTCTGCATTCTGCCGCTGAAGGAGGCGATCAGGATGTGATTCAATTCCTTCTTGATCATGGCGCTGATATTAAAGCAAAAGACAAAAAAGGACAGAATGTTTTGTATTATGCCAGGGATCATATCTTACTGAAACATTGGCTTAAAGAACAGGGAGCAACTTGGGAATAAATAACAGCGGCTTCTAAAGGAAAGAGAGCTAATTCGTCTCATGGGTTCCCCCATTTTCAACGCGCCGGGTTTATGCTATAATAAGGATATGTACAATAAATCCGGGGCGTCTGTAATGACGTTTAAATTCTTCCTGCTGGCAGTCGTTTTGCTGATCGTTGTAACAGCGGCGATTCTGTTCGGTTCCGTATGGATTCCTCCGACGGAGCTGATACATTCGCCGCTGCTGAGAATGCGCTTGACCAGAGTTCTCGCCGGGGCGCTCGTCGGCGCGGGGCTGTCTGTTTCCGGGACGGTGTTTCAGGCGATACTTCGCAACCCGCTGGCAGACCCCTACGTTTTGGGCGTGTCCTCCGGCGCGGGGCTGGGCGCGGCGCTGACAATGGCGGCTGGTTTGGGTCTGTGGGCGGCGTGGACGATTTCCGCCGGCTCGTTTTTGGGCGCGCTGCTATCTATCGGGTTCGTCTATTTGATCGCCCGGGAACGGTCCGGCGCGGTTCACGTCTATACGCTTTTGCTGACCGGTGTCATGTACAGCGCCTTTGCCAGCGCCGGGCTGATGATCGTCTTTATTTTAGCTCCCAACGAACGTCTGCCGGGTATTTTGTGGCAGCTGCTGGGGTCGCTTCAGATTTACGATTCCCGACTTCTCTGGATTAGCGGCGCGGTTATCGTTATTGGAATACTCGGGGCGGTTTTGACGGCTCCCGCTCTCAACCCGATGATTTTAGGGGACGACAAAGCGCATTCGCTGGGCGTCGACGCGAACCGAACCCGCCTGACCGCGTTTGTTTTGGCGTCGCTCATTGCCGGCGCGTGCGTGAGTCTTTGCGGACTAATCGGATTCGTCGGGCTGGCGGCGCCGCATATCAGCCGATGTCTGTTCGGACAGGACTATCGACGCCTCGTTCCCGCCAGCGTCCTGACCGGGGCGACGCTGCTTATCGCCGCCGACCTTCTGGCGCGAAGCCTGCCGCTGACCGGAGCCATCGCCTCTGAAGCCCCGGTTGGAATTGTTACCGCGTTAATCGGCGCGCCGTTCTTCCTGGTTATCATGTCCAGAAGAAAAGCAAGCTCGTAACGCGGCTGGATGAGAGAGAAATCGAGTTTACTCTTTTGCGCCTTGCTCTTTGAGCCATTCAATGACTTCCTTATTATTGCTATTCATGGCAAACTTCAAGACGGAGCCAATCTGGCTTTGTGCATTGATGTCTGCGCCCTTGGAAACGAGCCATTTAACCGTTTCCAGATCGCAGCGGGAAGCGGCAATATGCAAGACGGTAATTTTGTGATTATCTGCTGCGCTGACGTCTGCGCCTTTTTCCACAAGCCATTTAACCAGTTCTGTATTCCCGGTTGATGCGGCAAAATGTAAAGGCGTCATTCCATCAATGTTTTTTACGTTGACGTCAAGCCCTTGTTCAACGAGCCATTTTACCATTTCCAGTTTGCCTCTGGCTGCGGCGCCAGTCAAAGCTGTACTGCCATGGGTTTCTGAATGGACGTCCGCGCCTTTTTCAACAAGCAGCTTAAGGAAATCCAAATCGCAGTTTCTTGCGGCGCTCAGGATTACATATTTGTCTTTTATAACATCGTCAGACGACTTGGACAAGAGATAAAGCGCCATTGCCTGATTTCTGTTTTGAATAGCTATCAGCAAGGGGGTTCGACCGGCAACTTCTTTTACGTTGACGTCTGCGCCTTTTTCCACAAGCCATTTTACCAGATCCAGATTGTCGCCTCGAACGGCATAATACAAGACCGACTCGCCAGTTCTGTTTCTGGCATTGAGATATGCGCCCTTTTTCACAAGCCATTTAACCAGTTCCAAATTACCGCTTGAGGCTGCAAAATGAAGAAGCGTGGTTTTCTCGTTGGTATCAGCGTTGAGGAACAACCCCTTTTTGACAAGCCATTTGACCAATTCCAGATTACCGCTTATGGCGACAAAATGCAAAACTGTAAATCCACGGTCAGTTTTAGCGTCAATGTCAGCCCCCTGTTTTACAAGCCATTTGACCAACTCCTGATTACCGCTAAATGCGGCGCAATGCAATACCGTTTCGCCAAATCTGGTTTTCTCATTGACGTCCGCGCCCTGCGAGACAAGCTCTTGAACCAGTTTCAGATCGCCTCTTATTGCGGCATAGTGCAGCAAACTGGCGCCTTTAACAGCTTTGAATTTTAAATCATATTTCCCAGTGTGAAGCATTTGTTCAAAATGTTTAACAGCGAAATCTTCAAATATCGATTTAATCAGTTCTTGCTGATATGGATTCTCTGCGCCGTAACACAAACCGGCAAGGCACGCCCAACAAGCAAATAAAACGCTCGAAATGGATATACGGTTAATCATGATTCTACGTTGAAAAAAGAAGAAAACAAACGGAGAAAACAGCATTTGCACAACGCAAACGATGGACTATATAATCATATTATAGGCGATTTCGGTGGTTAATGCAAGAGCGATTAAATGTATACTAAAAGAGGGGGGGCAAATTAACCCCGAAGGGGTTGCATTTCTATAACCGGCGGTTTTCAACCACCGGGGAAAGGAATAGCGATAAAATAAATTATCGACAAATACCCTTTTTCATTCTCTCCCGTCGCCGCAGCGACGAGAGGGAATGAAAAAGAAACTGACTCGATTGGGGAGTATTCGGGGGCCTCGCTGTCCGTAGACTAAAGTCGACGGTTATAGAAATGGCGTCTCTTCGAGACGCGGTTTTATATTCATCATTTCAAACGCTTTTCCCTATGCCGTCTTTATTCCCCCGTCGCCGCGTTTCCAGTTGACGGGGCAGACTTCTCCGTACTGTTCGTAAAACTGAAGCGCGTCGACCATGCGGAGTTCTTCGTCGACGTTTCTGCCAAAGGGGAGATCGTTAATCGTTTCGTGCCGGACGATGCCGTCTTTGTCGATTAAAAACAGACCCCGCAGAGCCATTCCGCCCGGCAGGAGAATCCCGTACGCCCGGGAGATTTCCTTGTCGAAGTCCGAAATGAGCGGGTACGTCAGCTGACCCAGCCCGCCCTTGTCCCGGGGCGCGTTGACCCACGCCAGATGAGAGTACTGGCTGTCGGTCGAACAGGCTAACACCTGAACGTTTCTCGACTCGAAATCCGCGATGGCGTCTGAAAATCCGTGCAGTTCCGTCGGGCAGACGAACGAGAAATCCAGCGGATAGAAAAACAGAACAACGTATTTCCCGCGATAATCTTTCAGCGACACTTTTCCAAACGATTTATCCGGCATTATCGCCTGCGCGGTAAACTCCGGCGCAAGCTGCGTTATTAGACTGCTCATTAAAAATCTCCTGTTGATAAAATTGGAAATAATTTTGCACAACAGGAGAATTATAGGGGGAAGGGGAAGCGTGCATGCCAAAATGACGAAGCGGACTCCCAACTCGGATCGCGAGCGAAGCTCGCCTTTTAAGCCGCAAAGAACGC
>JAZMZV010000132.1:0-69497 GCA_045586185.1 Thermoguttaceae bacterium
TCTTAACACTTCGTTAAAAAATTTCCTCACTTCGTCCGCTTCCAAATTCAGCGAAGCGACACCGACCGACGGGAATTTTATAATACCCGATTTATAGTTAAATTTCCACCTTTTTTTAGTCCAAAAAACAATCAATTGCCAAATATTATATAAAAAACTGAAAAGAGGTGCGCCCTTTCAGTACCCGATTGACTTCACAAATTCTGGATTATTTTTCTAAAAAAGTTTTGGAACCTATTGAAAAAAATTAATTAATGAATAAAATCTATAATAATAAATCGTTAAATATTGTTAAATACCATCATACTGGAGAACCGTCATGTCTTCAAACGCTGTCGATAAAAGTTTTACCTCTCTGCTTTATCATTTAACAGATAACAACAATAAAATCCCTATTTATCCTTATATTACAGCCATAACCGGTCATAGGCGTTTTACCAAGTCAGCTCCCCAACAATCTGAGCAAGAAAAGCCTACTGCTCAAGACGAACAGTTGGCTCAGGGAGATCAGCCTGTACAATCAAAAAAAGTCCCTGTTTTTTCAGAAAAGGAAATTAAAGAGGCGTTTATATCTCAACTTCAGCCGATGGCAGAATTATGGCGCAAATCCTGCGGCAAGGCGAAGGCGCCCTTCATTTTGTTGACCGGCATGGCAGACGGATCTGATATGCTTGCCGCCGAAGCGGCTTGGGATCTCATGAAACGCAATCCTGAGTTGAATATTAAAATCGTCGCCGTTCTGCCGATGCCAGAAAATTTGTTTCTCCAGACTGTCGAAGACAAAGACAGATACAATAAATTGAAGGAAAAGGTCAGTTTTATTTTCGACCTGGGACTAACAAAGAACAATCAAGGTCATGAATCTGAAATGTGGGGCGACAGTAAAGAGGCTGAGAGTCGACGCCAGGAGCAGTTCGCTAAACTGGGTCTTTTTTTGGCGGTGCACTCTCATGTTCTGTTTGCCTTCTGGGACGGAGTTCCATCAACTCATCTCAAGGGAGGAACCGCTGACACTGTTTTCATAAAGCTCAACGGTTATACAGAATTCCTTAATTTAGATAATCAAGAGCTGGGCGATTTACTGACGTTTAGTTCCGTTGGTCCGGTAATTCACCTGCTCACTCCCAGAGATGACGCAAATGGAGACAATCTCGCTTTTTCACTCGATGAAAATTTGGACATGTCTTCAATTCCTGTATTATACTGGACGAGAGACAAAAAGCGAAAGCTTGAAACTACGCTTAAAAAGAACAAAGAACAAGCCGTCTCAGACGCTAATTCGGAAGCGGATGAGGCTAAACATTTGCTTGAAATAAAATATAGCCAATGGTTTAACAAATGCGATCCGCTGGTTGCAGTTTCAAAACTTGATTTTCGCAACAACTTGATGAATTCTGACCTCCTTTGCAAAACGCCTATTGCAGATCAAAAAGATATCAAGGATGTTTTGACCAAGATTGGAGCTTTGAATCAATTCAGCGTTCATCAATTCCGTCGCAGATCATGTATTACGATATGCCTGTATTACGTTTGGAAATTCATTTGCGAGAAAATCAATAAAATTCGCAAGGAAAAAATCAATTGTGATTCTTTTTTTAAAAAATGCAAAACGGAATCCTTCAATTGGTTGTTTGACATTTCTGATGATCATGATTCCCAGTTACCTCAAAATGTCTCATATGTCGACGCTCCATTTTCCGAACTTTTTGGCAAGCTGCGTCCGTGGGAAGACAATAATACTCGTTTATTGGTCGAGCATTATGTCGTTGCAGACCGAATGGCGATGAAATACCAGTCTTATTCTGGATATATATCCAGCTTATATTCGTTTGTTTTTACTGCCTTATTCATTGTTTTAGGTTTTTTAGCAACATTCTGGAGCATTAGAATTTACGGCTGGGCAAAAGAAACGGAATCAGCTTTTCATTTTGTTTGGACTTATTTCGGAACAGAGAATCAGTATGCCTTTTGGTGTCTGCCTATTTCAGCATGGTCATTTCTCATCCTGTCATTTATCCTGGTTGTAATATTCATTTTTGCCACATATCTAAAATACCATTATCGTTATCACCGTTTTCGCGCCGTTGCAGAAGCGCTTCGAATCCAAATTTTCTGGCGTATTGCCGGAATTCGCCATTGTGTTTCTGGATACTACCGTTCCCATCAGATTCCAGAAACGGAATGGATTCGCGCGGCAGTCAACAGTTTGGACGTATTCATGAATCCTCCCGAAGATTCAGGCTTTGAAGCGTCCACGTTGGAAAGAATTAACTTTGTTAAGAACAAGTGGGTGTCAGGGCAAAGAAATTATTTCCCCAAAAAGATAAACGAAAGGAAAAATGATCAAAAAGGAGCGCCCGCCTTTTGGACTCATCGATATATGATGTATTTCCTTGCGGTTCTCTTTTTCTACTTGCAATTAAAGGGCGATATTGCCAGAGTTACCTTCTCTACTATTCATGACATTATCGTTACAGTTATTAATTGGATAATCAATAATGAGCCGCTAAAAGAAGAATGGATTAATTTTATTTACCCGCCATCGCTCATCCAGCCCAATTGGGTAATTTGGACTTTTGTCATTATTGGCATTGCCGTATCATTTATTACTTCTATGGTAGTTTATTATACGATGCAATTAAAGTTCAAACGTGCAAAAATTGAAGAAAAACGTTTTGAACAGATACTCTTCCCATTTGACCGAGCGTCATTGCTCCTTAACGCTTCGCAACTTGATAACGAGGATCAAATGATTAAAGGTCAACAAACGATTTTACGTCAATTGGGATCAGAAGCGGTTTCAGAAAATGTCAACTGGCTGCTGACGGTTGGCGAACAGGATTTGAACCTGCCGCGATAAAGCTCCGTTTCACCGCGCTTTTACCGACTAACAGAGCTCCTGTTTTTCAATTTTAACAAGAACGCCAGCAAAGATAAATTTGGGGTTCTTCCGGTAACTTGTCAGACGCCAACGCACCGGAAGAGCCATAAATAGTATAAAATCCCTTTTCCCGTCCCAACAGAACAGGGAGTAAGCTTTTTTAGATCAGGCGTTAGTCTCGTATACAAACAACTCTGAGAACCGCGAAAATTCTCTTTTCATAAACTCTTCGCAAGACAATGCGAACGTCTTTTTTCCTTTTTTCTCTCAAAGGGGGAGTGGAAAAAATCCCATTATAGACTATAATAGAATTTACGGATTCCGAATAAATTATATATTTGGATTTTTCTCCGCATTTCTTTTAATCCGTTCCCCATACCGCGAACGACAACCCTCAACAGCGCCATGTCCCAATCATTCAACGATTCCTTAAATAATAACGAAAACAATCAATCCGGTTCCGACGCCCAAAACGTCAATGATTTTGAATTTCAAGAAATACTGCAAGACGGCAACGCTGAGGAAAATCCGGACAACCTGTCAGGTACAGACGCATCGTCAGACGACAATTCGCCGTCAATCGATATAGACTTAAGCGAAATCAAGAGAAAGATTAAAGCGGTTAAAGACTTTTCATTCTGTACGAAAAAGGTGAAGAGGGGTTATAAGAAAATACCAATATTTCCATACGTCGTAGCCCTCACAGGTCATCGAGACGCAATAACGAAAACCAATCCAGAGGACAAAGACTATGATAAGAATCTTAAGGATATTGCTAAAGCTCAGCTTCTTAAACTCGTCAAAGCGTGGAACAGAGCCACGCTAAAATGCCCAGACCGTCTTCTGAACCACTTGAAATTCGCCAGAAAGAATTTTATACAGAATAAATCCGTCCCTTTGATTGTTCTGATCGGTTTAGACGATGAAAACTCCGGCAGATTTTGGGCAGATATAGCGTCTGAACTTCGCGATGAGGAACATTACAATATTAAAATCATAGCAGTCTCATTTACTAAAACCAGAATCTTGCTCAGAACCCAGGAAACCCTTAAGAAAAAGGACGATTTTAAAGTTATTTTCAATAAAGCGGACGGGCTTATCGAGTTGCCCGATAACAGCGACTTTATTAAACCGGTTCTTGAAAAAATTGAAGAGAACACAAAACTTGATAAAGACGACGCGTTAGAGATTCTTCTTCGTCAAAATAGAATTGAAGAACATCAGTATAACGAATATTTAAAGTTTATTTGTTACCATTCTCACACTATTATTTCTCTGACAGAAAATCCGGAAAACTGGAAGACCGCCAATTTAACAAAATTCGATATTTCAGCTTTTGAGTTAGACAGCGACGTCGCTCCGAGTTCGATGCTGGATAAAATTGAAGTCGGCAAAGACCATGAATTGTATAACCAGCTGTCTGAGATTAGACTTACATTGCTTGACAAGATTGGAAGTTATTTTAATGGACCGGAGTACGCAAAAAAAAGTAAAGAAGAAGATATCAACAGAATACATGACGAACTGTTCAAAGATCATAAAGACGTTCAAATACCCCGAATAGACAGGTTGATACAATACAAACTTCTGGGACGCCTTAACCATATAATTCTCCCATTATCCACAAAAAAGGCGGAATTAACGTTTACAGCAATAGGTCCTGTTATCTGTATTGGCTGCAACAGATTGCATAACGACAATCCGGAAGCTCATAATTCAAAAGAATCAGAGCATAAGATTACAGTCTTGATAAAAGACCGTTATGGCGACACAGACTATAAGATGATTTATTCTAAAAATTGGGAGCCTCCTTACCCATTAAACAGTTTCCCGGAGATTAAAACTGTCGTGGAGAAACTTGGCAAGCTCAATAAAAAGATTCTTGCTAATAGTCATATCAATAATTATAGCGTTGAGGAGTTCCTGGAAGAACAAAAACAAATGCTTCCCCCAAACATACAAGAACAACTTCTTGATCTGAATGAATGCGCCGTACCGTATGAATTGGATTCGCTTGTTAAACATTTTCATTTTACGGATCAAATAGCTATTGACTACGGGAACCAAAACAGAGCTCTGACTAAACGCTTCTGTTGGAGCTTTGCATTTTTGCTTGTTATAACAGTAACTCTTGAACTCCTTAAAAATCTGATTTTAAGGAATGACAATCAATTTACTTTATGTCAATTAATTCATGATTTCTTTACTCTCCCACTGAATGTACGCGTTAGCCCATTCACCAATTGGACTACCATCCAGGAAACCTTGATCGCGATTCTTCTGATTCCTTTTATATTTTTCGGATGCCGAATTTTTCTCGATATTTTTGCTTCCTTATTTCTTAAACCGCATGTTCATTATCATAAATTCAGAACTTTAGCTGAATTATTACGAATTCAGATATACTGGAGCCTGGCGAATTTGGATGAAACCGTCCCTGGCAATTTTCATTCACACCAATCCTGCAATCTCGATTGGATTCGCACTGCGTTAAACGGATTGGATTTAACTTTAACGCTGCCATTAGATAACGAACATCAAATCAATACTTTCAATAAACGGGTTATTAATTATCGTTTGATACACAAATTATGGATCGGAGTAGAACTGAGTTATTTTAGCGGATATAAAGACAAAGATAAAAACAACGGATTTCTTAATATTACATCATCAAAAATCAAGAATTGGATTTCCAAACATCCTCATTTTATTACTCGAATGCGGTTGATTGTATTGTTAGCCGGCTTGGGTTATATCATGACAGTACCTTTTATAAACGACAACGCTGGTCGTTTAGCTACTCTCTGGGGCAAATGGTTTGTAGGAGCGTCGCTTTCCATCATTGCATGTTGGACGTTATACACTAAACTTAACTTGAAAAAATATAAAGATCTCCGAAACGAGCAAAGCCTCTTTCCATTCCGCCGAGCGTATTTGCTAATGGGAATTCGCTTGCTATATTGCGAAAGAGCCAGGACATATAGCGACAAATCAAAGAACGTTATCGACAATCCTCATTATGTAAACCTTACAAGCAAGGATGAAATTCCAGATGAGGAGGAAAAGAAAATTTGGCAGGAATTATCCGATTCCAACGATGCAATTCAATATTTTCTCCATCAATTGGGACAAATTTCAATCGGGAAAAAAGCCGATTGGTATTTGTGCGTAAATGAAAGAGAGTTAACTATCCCCAAACGATAAGAGCAAAGCGTCGGCAAACCGTCCGCGGGAACGGCGCTGCCGATGTTTTGCTTTTTACCGCGCTTTTGCCCTATCAAGGGGAACTTTAATATTTTTTTGGATTAAACTATAAAAGAAGGATTACGGAATAAATCGCGTATTGATTGATTCTGCGATCCGTTACAATTCGTTTATTATCAACAACGCTATTTCCAGGAAACGCCATGTCCGAGCCAATTAACAACGAATTCAATAATAACAGCCAGAATTTTTCCGATTCCGATATGCAAAACGTCAACAATTCCGAAGTCGAAATCCAGCAAACGACAAATGACGACTCCTCGGAAACGGATGCGGATAATTCTCAGGTTAACGCTCAGGAGCCGTCTCACAGCGCGGATTCAGGCATAGAGGACGAGGCGCGCGCCGACGCTGATTCAGACGAGGTCTTGTCTGATAACCAAGCAGATGACGCTTCAGGAGAGTTGTCTTCAAACGCCGACAATTCCGACGATAACGACGACCAGGATGACGCTCCCAATAATTCTGCAGAGGACATTCCTCAAGATGCGTCTCCGGCTGATAACGCCAACAGCAGCGCCAGCGAAAGCGCGTCTGTTCAAGCCGCAGTCAACAACTCAAATAATAACGCCAATCTTTTCGAAGAAGAAATCCAACGAAAGATTGACGCCGTCAAAGATTTTGCTTTCTGTCACAGGGGAGACGATAAAGTTCCAGTATTCCCATACGTTGTGGCGTTGACCGGACACCGAGACGCGATCATTACCGACGCCGTTAAAGAATCGGCGAAAAATCAGCTTCGTTCTCTTGCCAAAGCGTGGGGCAGCGCTTCTTCAAATTGTTTTAACGCATTGTTAAACCAAACTGTTTACACAAGACAATATATACAAAACAATACGGTTCCGTTAATTGCTCTGATCGGTCTGGAGGATGAGGAATCCGGGAAAATATGGTCAGAAATAGCTGCCGACCTTCGCGATAACGAACATTTTAATATCAAAATCGTTGCTGTTGCCAGCATCCCGTTCCAAACTTTATTCGAGCTGGCAGAGAAATATCCCAACCGTTTCTCCAGACCTGAAAATAAAATCGATTTTAATCTTATCGACGGTTTAATTGAATTGCCTGCGGGAAATGAGTTTGAATATCTGCTTGAAGATTACAAGCTGCTGGAATCGTTCTGTACAGACGAAAAGCCGCACACCAAAGAACTGTTTAATATGCTCTTGTCAAACTCTCATATTTATGAAATGCAGTTTGAGGAGTACAGAAAATTCATGTGCATTCATTCACATGCATTATTCGCCTTTGTTAACAATATTGAACAGATCCAAAAGCAATGGAATGACATTTATTCTGAAGATCTGGATTCTTTCACATCTGTTGAAGGCAATAATATTATTTCCGAGAAAAAGCGTCAAAAGCTGGATAAAATTCAACATGAATTATCCAAGTATGAAGACGAAGTTAAAGACGCATACAGACTTAAAGACTTGATTTATCAGGTTTATAAGATTCGTCAGCAAGGCAACGATTCTGCCAACTATGAAGATTTAAAAAATGAATTTGAAAGATTGGCAAACGAATACCAAAATGATAAAGAGTCAAACCAGGACGGCAGTCAGGCAGAAGACGATTTCAGTCGAACTGAAGAAATGATTGTTTACAAACTTCTGGGAAACATAAAAGCAAAGTTGAATCCCTATGAAATCCCCCATGGCATCAGTTTCGCTTCAATTGGTCCTGTAGTTTGCATCCATACAGAAAATAAAAGAACGTCAAACAATTGTCAAAGCGATAAGGCTGATGATAAGTCATGCGGCGACATTACCATCATTGTCAAGGATCAGCCTGACGACGAAGAGTATACTCTTACGAAGTCTATTCCGCATTTCCAAAACATTGTAAAATACTCTGAAATCCGAGAGGTATTTAAAAAGGCAGGTCTTGTAAACAGAGCGTGTCTGAATAATTTTAAACGTTTTTCTTATTACAACGATTATAATTCAACAACCGACCAGTCCGATTTAAGAAATGTAATTGATAAAAATACCGATTCGCTTTTTAGATTTTGCCAATATGCCAGATTATTGAAATCGCATTATTTTAAGGCGATGAAAATAACAACGTTTGCGTATGCAATCATAGCGTTTGTATTATTGTTTGGCATTGCACTTTTTTCTGCATACATCAATATGGATTCGTTAAACGCTGTCAGCGCTCCAACGTTCATTACCATTATTCCAAGCATTTTAGCTTTAATATTGATTGTTTGTCAAATAACATATTCTCTGTTAAATTACCACAAGCTGTATCATTATTTCCATGCTCTGTTTGTTGGCATAAAGGTTCAATTATATTGGGATTTAGCCGGGGTTGATGCAAATGTGCCTGAAATGTTTAGTTTGCATCAGATTAATGAAACCGTTTGGCTCCGCGCCGCTTTCAATGGTTTATTTGTTACAGTGCGCGATGAGAAAAAGCCTGATATATTATCAGACGACAACTCGGACGACCCCGAACTCCAGTTGAAAGACTATATCGATTTTCATACAAAACAACTTCACAAATGCACGACAATCCGAGAGAATTGGGTTGACTCTGAATTTGACGATTTAATTGGAATTAATCAAGACTCGCTTGACAAGTTAAAACAATCGCTCGAAAATGAATTAGACGAATTGTCCGGGGATTTGGAGAGTAAAACGCCAGCGTTCAGCGTCGATTATATTTGGGGACAAATTAAAAACGTTTTAAATTGGCTGTCGCCATTTGGCGGTCAACTTGCATGTTTTATTTACCTTTTTCCATTTATTTACTTCCCAATTAAAAATTATTTATTAAAAAATCAGTGTTTTACTGACTGGAACGAGTGTATTTCCAGTTGTTGTCAATCTGCGTTTGTTAAAGCGCTGTTAACGATTTGTTTTGTTGCATTAACGCTTTTATCATGCCTTTTGATTGTATATAACGCATATCGAAAAGCTTCATTGAAAGATCTCGATATAAAGAGAAAGCATCAGTTGCTCTATCCTTTCCGTCGAGCCAATTTGTTGCTCAGCATCAAATTAGCGCATTGGAAGAGCGCTCTGAGCGTGCTTCAAAAGCTGATTCGCGAATCAAACCGCAGAGACTTGCATCTTTCTCAGCAGAGCAGTACTGATAGTTTATATAAATACAGTCATAGCCATATTATTAATAACTCCTATCGCGATTATAAAGTAGTATTGAAAGAACTCGGCAAAATTAAATTGGCAGTCTGCGCCGAGTGGTATCTTGGACTTAAGGAACGAAGAATGAACATTCAATACAATAGAACCATTCTTCGATAACCAAAACAAAGAAAACCGTTCAATTCCTTTCAGAACGTCGGCAAGTCGTCTGGCGGGACAGCAGGCGCCGAAGGCAGCTCTGTTTCTACGCCAGGCAATTTGTTGCGTTCTTCTTCAATTTGACGGTTTGTTTCGATCGCGTCGAAGTTGAGCATGAGCACGTCTTTGTTGGGATCAAGACGGGACGACGCCGCCAGGATGTCGATTTTTTCGTCGTTGGACATGCCGATCGTCTGATTCTCTTTGACGTCTTCCGGATGAGTCAGATAAAAATGAGCGAAATTGAACAGATGTTCATATATCCATTGCGGATTCTGCCCCTGCCCGGTCGTTTCCAGCTCTTTAACGCCAAACGCTTCCAGCCCGCGAGTCGTCATGATAAACTGATTGTTGTTACGCGCAGCGGACGGTATAAACGAAACCCAAAGTTCAATCGGCAGCGCGTCGCGGGAAGCTCCTTGCGAATGGGCGACAAATTCTTCCGGCTTGTGAACGCAGCCGGGCGCGCCCTGATTGTCTGGCTTACCGCCCGTCCAAAGAACGCCAAGGGGAGAAATTCCGGAATTGACGCAGACGGCTGCCGTCAATTGCGTCAACCGCAGAGCGACGTCAACCGCGCCGGCGAATTCGTCCAGAACGCCGACTATAATATGACAGGAATGTTTTTGAATTTCCAGAGCCGCCTCCGGCCAATGCCACGCTAAAGAACACGGAGCGCGAAGCAGTTCCGTTGGGATTTTCCCGTCAATAAGCGTAACGGCATACGTTGCAGAGTCATTGCGAAACGTGAGCTTGTTCCCATCAAACGTCAGATTTTCAATCGGCTGTACGTCGCAATCGTGCGACAAATGCTGAATCAGTTCATCTGTTACAGGGAAACGATTGTCAGCAACGGCAATAATGGCGGTTTGAATTTTGGACATAAAAAAACAAGCAAGCAAAAAAAGAGCGGCTTAAAATCAGACGTCTGAATCCGAAGCGTTTGCAGCGCCGTCTTTCAAATCCCACGGCGGAGTCAAATTGAACTCAGCCAGAACCTCGCGTTCCGCTGCGCGCATTTCCACTTCGTCTTCCGGCGTCAGGTCGTCAAATCCGATTATATGCAGAGTCCCGTGAACGGCGTACAGAACCAGCTCGTTTTCCGGCTCCCAGCCGTACTTTTTCGACCAATCGTTAGCAACCGCCGGGCAGACCAGAACCTCGCCCTCAATGGAATCGTCTGTTTCTTCCAAAAGAAAACTCAACACATCAGCAGGATAATCGTGCCCTAAATGACGCGCGTTGACCTGCTGCATTTCTTCCGGGTCAAGAACGGCGATATCCATTACCGCGTTGACAACGCCGTGAATTTTTAACGCAGCTTCAACGGCGTCGTGAATCAACGACTCGTTAACCGGATACTCGTCCTGCTGATTGGTTATCGTTATGGAATACATTCTTTCAGAGCCGAGGTCAGGCTAGTTATTGCATTTGAAAATCAAAACGTTAGCGCGTTTTTCAAATTCCGGACAAGCCTTTTTTACCGCTCGCGCAATTTCCTTGATTCTTTCTTTGTCGCCGCCGTTATTGAGCAGACCTTCGCACATGTCCAGCGTCTCTTTGGCAACCACGAGAGCCTCGTTCTTTTTCAGTTGAGGAAGCAGCTCCATATACGCATCAAGCTTCAACGTTGTTTTATCAGCGTCAAACTCTTT
The DNA here is from genome assembly GCA_045586185.1 of Thermoguttaceae bacterium. Lineage (GTDB taxonomy): Bacteria > Planctomycetota > Planctomycetia > Pirellulales > Thermoguttaceae > RUG11551. Next base: position 11,112 of record JAZMZV010000132.1, read on the forward strand.
CAAAACGCAATCGACCAAATCCAAGGTTTGAGCTTTGTCTTTCAACTGAGCCATCGTCTGAATAAAAGTCTGGTATAAGGCGTAGCGAAGATTTGGCTCTATCGACGAACTGTCCTGCATTTTATTGACAAATTCACGAATCTTGACCTTTTTCTGGTCGTCAGTCAAATCTTTGAGATGTTTTTCAACTATCGATTCCGCTTCCGCCATTTTGGCTTTCCATTGCGATTCTTCCGGAACGGAATAGATGATAATCGTTTTGAAAAGTTTGGCGAACTCCGGCGTTTTCATCGCTTCAACAAAGTCCGTCGGCAAAGCGTACATGGTCAGATTTGAACCGGAAGCGTCCTGCTCTGACGCCCAAAACAGGAGATGTTCCGGGTCGGCAATGACCAGATCCGTCAACCGTTTGAAAACGCCAACCTGATTGACCTTTTCTGTATCCCAGGTCCAAATGGACACTTCGCCCTTAACGTTTTGAACCAACAGATACTTGTTCGCCAGAATCTGAGCGTATTTGACTTTTTGTTCTACGAAGCCTTTTTTAACAAGCTGATTACTCTTCCAGTCCCACATGCCGACATGTCCGTCCACCCAAAAGACATACAATTTTTGACCGGTAGAATCAAAACGCATATTGATTACCGGCGATTTCGACTCTTGGGCGGCGAATTCATGCGTCAGTTGCTGCAAACTGGAAATGGCAGTGTCAACGACTGGCGCATATTCTTCCACGTTCCAAACAAACGCCTCGCCCTGGGAGTTGCCCGTTGCAAGGTATTTTTCAGACTGGAATACCAGCGTCGTTGGAACGACAGAGGGTTTAATTACCTTAAAGAGATCCTGGAATTTTGTCTTGTCTTTTTTCGCCGTTTCGATGCTGTCGTTTGTCCAAACAGGAATCGGCGCGGCAGAATCAGACGGATAAAACCGCATAAAGTCTGCGCCAGACTCTACATTGATAACGTGAATCAAACCGTCCGTCAACGCAACTGCCATTAAACCGGTATCCGCGCTTGCAGGAGCCGCTATCTGGAGAATTTGATATCCCTTGAATTTAACAAACGAACCGAACTGGGAGTCCGTCTCTTTTACCGGCTGACCGTTGGCGTCAAAACGGAAAATAAACGACTGCGGTCGGAAATCCGTAGGGTCAGCTTGCGCGGCAAGAGAGTCGGAAAGAAGATCCGCCTGATACTGCATCAGCGTTGGCTTGCTGGGATTGACCGCCAGGAAGTACATTTTTTCATCTCGCGTTGCGTTGCAATCTGCAAATCGCCCGACCGTAGACGGCGCAAGCGAAAGCGCAACAGAACCTGTTGAAACATTGACAACGGACGCCTTGCCAGCGTCTGGAGAGCCAACCAACAGATGAGAGCTGTCTGCCGATTGATGCAGCGCGCTTACCGGGGCGCTTTCCACGTCGGTCAAAAGCGTAGAGGGCGTTATCGACTTTGCCTGAACTTGATCATAGACTTTAACCTGCCCCGGCGTTTGAGCCAGCTGCGTTACGTCTACCGGGACGTCCGTCCCTTCTCCAGCTGCGTTCTCTGGCGATTCGGCATCCGCTTTCTTTGCTCCAGCGTCGGAAGCTGGCAGTTCCGGAACGACGGGAGCGTCTCCCACCGGCGGCTGCAATGCAAAGTCGTTTTCTTTATTGGTTTCTTCCGCTTTATCCTTTTTGGGCTTTCGCTTGTCTCCCTTTTTCCTGTCAGACGGTTTGGGAGTCGTTGGCTGAGCTTGCTGCTGTGACGGCGCTTGAGACAGCTGAGCCCGTTTCTGGAAATATTCGCTTTGAGCATAGTCGTCTGGACCGAGCGGTTCTTCAGACTCGTTTTTGGAAGACGAGTTCATTAAAATCAGACCAACAATCAATAGCGCCGCGGCTCCGGCAATAACGCCTGCAATTACGCCGACATTGTTATTCTTTTTGGAACCAGCTCGCTTACCGCCGGAATAGGACGCTGTCGAAGCGCCTTTGCCGGACTTCTCTCGGGCGCCTTTATCTGACAAGCCGGATTTCTTTTTAGACGCAGACGACAAACCGAGGTTTACCCCCAGCAAAGACCCTTCCGGCGCGTTGATAGGGGGAGGCGCAAGATTCACTGACGACTGACCGCCGATAAAAGAACCCTGCGGAGGAACTGCATTCCCTAAATTGACCATGCTCGACCCGCTGGAGGAGTCCAGCTCTGACTTTAATTTAGCGTCGTATTCCGCCTTTTTCTTTTTATCCAACAGCGTTACTCGCGCTGCGGAAAGTTCGTTTAGAAGTTTTTGAGACTGTTCTGAATATTTACCCGCCTGAAACGTGCGAACGTGCGCCATCTGACGGTCCGCCGCGTTGCTGATAACGTCGTCGTCCGACTCAAATAGCGCCAAGCCCAAAAGACGATAAAGGTTTGCGGGCTGTTCGCTGACGGGAATGCCAAGCCATATTCGATAGGGATCAAACTCGGAACTCATAACGCCAAAAATATCGCGATTTTTATATATGAATTAAAACTATTGTATATTTACAAATAACTGTTCAGGCTGCGCCTGACAGATGAGGTAAAAAATTTTTTCTTACGAGAGGCCTTGTTTTTTCCCGAAAAAGAGAATATACAAATTTCCCCTCTATATATTATATTATAATATATGACGAACATTTTACAAGGTGGATAGTCGTTTCTATCCAAAACTTTACGATTTTTTTAAAAAATAAATGCTTTCAGGCTCCGATACTGACGATTTACGAAAACAAATAATTCAAGAGAATTTATCAAAATTATTTGTTTCCGCGGTTTTTGACGCTCTAAAAGCGACTTTTGGCGCGGACGCCGCCGAACGGTATTTGAAAAACGACCTGGACGAATCCTGGGCGCCTGACGGCGTTTCAGTTGACGTTTGTTCAGAGTCGGATGCGGCGAGCAGAAAAAACTGGACGAACGCGCCCGATTCCGACAACCCCGTTGACCTGTTTCGGGAATCGTACAACCGGATTTTCCCTCGCGCCGTCCGACACGCCTTGGGAGAATACTACACCCCGCCCTGGCTGGCAGACAGAATTCTCGACTCGGTTAACTATTGCCAGAGCGGATTTGAATCCCTGCTCGACCCCTGCTGCGGCAGCGGCGTTTTCCTCCTTCAAGGTCTCAAAAGAATCCTCCGCCGGGCAAGTAAGACGGGAAAAGCCGTTACCGCGCCGCTGATTGTTCAAAATCTGACGGGGCGCGACGTCAACCCGATTTCCGTTTTCGCCTGCAAAGCCAACCTGAGAATCAACGTCTATCGACTGACGGGACTCGTCTTGCCGGATCGGCTGAAAAACGTCCAATGCGCCGACTTTCTGAAAGAAGTTATTAGTCAGTCTGATAGCTTATCTTCTCAACAGTACGACGTCGCCGCCGGGAACCCGCCCTGGATTGCATGGGACAATCTTTCTGCCGTCTATCGCCGCGAAACGGAACAGCTTTGGCGTCGTTACAACCTCTTTCATCTGACCGGGTCTGCCGCTCGACACGGCGGGGCGAAAAAAGACTTCTCTGAACTAATCTTTTACGCCTCCTGCGACCGGCTCAAACCAAACGGCAGAATCGGTTTCGTCCTCCCGAAAAGTCTGTTCTTTACCCTCGCCGCCGGGGGATTTAGACGCTGGACGCTTCCGGACGGAGAACCCATAAAAATAGCGTCCGTTGAGGATTTCTCCCGACTCAATCTGTTCAGGACGCCAGCCGCTAAAGCCTGCGTTGTAACAGCGTCAAAAGGCGACAAAACGGAGTACCCGGTTAAGTATACAGAGATACATTCTATCAAGAGCGCGACGAAGGAAAAAGCGTCCCTGTCAACCGCGCCTCAAATGAGAGGAAAAACATGCTGGGCGCAGCCGTCCAATCCCGCCGATCCGCTGTCCGTCTGGTCTATTTCCGAGTCCCCTCAAAGCCTCTCAGTCCCGTCTATTGCAAGTTCAAATAAAGATAATCTAATATCTTATATTGCAAGACTGGGCGCGAATTCCGGGGGAGCCAACGGCGTCTACTGGCTGACGGTTTTGGACGTTGTCGACCAGAGCCGGGTTCGCGTTCGGAATCTGGCGCGATGTTCTAAAAAGAACGTCCCGGAGGTGGAAGCGGTGATAGAATCCGCCCTGCTCTACCCGCTGGCGCGATGGAAGTCCGTTGGCAAAGGCGCGCTCGATCTGGACGAGACGGTTATTCTGGTCGTTCAAGACCCCGTAAAAAGAACCGGGCTGAGCCGGGAACTGATGGAAACGAAATACCCGCTCGCGCTGAACTATCTGCTCCAATTCGAGGAACTGCTTGCCAATCGAGCGGCGCAAAAGCGGTTCCAAAGCCGGGGCGAGTTCTATTCCATGTACAACGTCGGTCAGTACACGTTCTCGGACTGGAAATGCGTCTGGCGGCGCATGGACAGCCGAATTCGCGCTGCCGCCGTCGGTCCGCGCTCCGTCGCCGGGCTGCCGCCCCGTCCGGTTTTCCCGCAGGAGACGTGCGTTTTCATTCCCGCTCAAAGCGAATCGGAAGCCTGCTATCTGTCGGCGATTATGAACTCCAGCGCCGTCAACGCCCTCGCCTGCTCGACCAGCTGCGCCGGCGGAAAGAGTTTCGGCTCGCCCAACCTGCTTGCCCGGATTCCGCTTGCCCAATTCGACGCGAACAACCCTGTCCACGCTCAACTGGCAGCCCTCGGACGCCTTCTCAGCCAAACCCCGGACGACGAATGCGTTCAACGGGAAATTAACCGCTTGACACGCGAGGCGCTATCCATATAATCAAAAGTAATCCAGGCGTCTGTGAGCAAAATATGGGGAAATGCGGGACGATTAAGTCCCACACGGAAAACACGGATGAAACGGATTCACACCGATTATTAATTCTTCGAAATAACCTATATTTTTTAACTCGAGGTTTATTTAATCTTGAGTATTTGTCAATTGATATCGAACATAAAATAACTAATCGGCGAAAATCCGTTTAATCCGTAAAATCCGTGTACTGGCTGCCCCGCGCAAACACTTGTACTAATTTACTGAAAGGTCATCACATGCAGAACTACTCAATCAACTCGAATCGTCGACAGTTCCTTTCCGCTTCCGCCGCCGCGGCAGGCAGTTTGATTTTGGGAGTCAACGTCTCGCAGGCGGACGACGCCCCAGGCGTGAGCGAACATCTGGACGAAGTCCTGGCGCTTGTCAACGTTCCCGTCGAAGGCGCAACGCCGTTGGAAAAGCAGGAGTCCCTGCTGGCTCATTTCCGAAACCGTAACGTCGTTTCCGTCTACGAATTGAAAACGGATCGCAAATCGGCAGACGCGGCGGCAACGACTAAAGTGTCAACTCCGTCCGACCTGGCGGCTCGATCCAGCGCGTCAACCCGAAAGACGGCTCAGCAGGCGCTGGAACACGTCTTTCCCGGTCAGCCCTCGTACGACCCGGTCTTTCGCGGCAAAGACGAAATCGACTGGGATACAAACCCGCACAAAGACATGGAGTGGATTTGGCAGTTTCACCGGTTTTACTGGCAGCAGTCCCTCGCCATTGAGTACGTCCGGACGGGCGACGAAAAGTTCGCTCAGGAATGGGCGTTTGAAATGCGTTCCTGGATTGCCCACATGCACAAGCCGGAAAACGCCTTCAAACACCCGGGATGGCGGTCGCTGGACACTGCTTCGCGAATGGCGGCGTGGTCGACGACGCTCGAGTTCTTCCTCAAGTCCCCGTCGCTCGACAGCCGGCTGATGGTCGATATTATTTACTCGATGGACGTTCACTGCCAGCGGATTAAAGCCTGCTGTCTTGCCGCCCAAAATCGAGCGTCGCTTGGGAACTGGGACATTTACCACGTCGAAGGGCTTCTCTTTACCGCCGCTGCGCTGCCGGAACGAAAGTCCAGCGCGGAAGAACTGGTAACGGCAGCCAAACTCATGGCGTCGTTCCAGAGCAAAGTCCTGCTCTCAGACGGCGTGATTAACGAATACATTTCCAGCTATCACAAAGCCTATCCGACCCAGTTCGCCCGGCTGGTTCGAATCTGCCGTCAGCTTGAACTGCCGGTCGAGTTCCCGCCGGAATTCATGGACAACCTGGAAAAGTCCATTAACGCGGTGGTCGTCTGGAGCCATCCAGATGGAACGTCTCCCGTCTTTGGCGACGCCTGGCCCGGCGAGAAGGACTCTAACCGAACCTGGATCAAGCCGTTCCTGCCGCTGTTTGACCGCCCTGACTGGCGCTACTTTGCCAGCAAAGGGAAAGAGGGCGCGCCGCCTGACTCGCGATTTCAGGAACTGCCCGCCGCCGGGTACTATACGCTCCGCTCGGACTGGTCGACGGACGCCCGGTTTATTGTTGTAAAGAACTCCAATACAACCCGGTTCGGACACAATCAGGCGGACAACCTGTCCTTTGAACTGTCCGCGTTTGGCGAACGACTCATGTCCGACAGCGGCTGTTACAACTACTCCGGCGAACCGACGTGGCGTCAGTTCTTCCGCTCCCCGATGGTTCATCAACTCGTGTCGCTTGACAACAAGCCGATTCGCTCCCGCGGTCAGAAGCTCAGTCAGAAGTCCGTCCCCAACGCCGACGGCTCGCCGGGAATCGACTCCCTGACGCTGGCAAACGAGCCGGTCGACGGGCTTCGCCACGAACGCACCTTTACCCTCGTCGATGGGCGGTTCTTTGTCATTCTGGACGTCCTGTCCGGAACGGCGTCTGGAGAGCTTCGACAGCATTTTCAGCTCATGCCCGGCGAATGGCGATGGAACCCCGAAACATTTACCGCTACGACGCTCCATGACGGACACGCCAACCTGATTCTCGTCGAGGCGAAACAGCCGGGCGTCTCGTATGCGGAAGAAGAAGGCTGGATTTCCAACAGGTACATGGAGAAAGAACGCCGACCCGCGTTCGCGTTCGTCCAAAAGAAAGATGCCGACGCAGCCGTCTGCTACGCGACAGCGCTCATTCCCGTCGCCCCCGGCGAGAGCCCGGAGGACGTCGAGACGTCAATTTCGCTTGCCCCTGACCGCCAGATTGAAGTCAAAATCGGAAAAGAAACGTGGACGATATGAAGCCAAAGCCCCGCTACTAACGTCTTGCGAAGCCGAAAACGCCCTCGGATCGCGAGCGAAGCTCGCCTTTTTTCTTTAACACGAAAAACACGAAAGAAATACTGAAACGATTAGACGAGCCGGGATGCATAAACTCCCGGAAAAAACTCACGCAAAGTTCGCAAAGTTCGCAAAGTTTTAAAGATAACTTTGCGTTCTTTGCGGCTTAAAAAATATTGCGAGCTTCGCTCGCGATCCGAGAAGGGTTTTCGGCTGCGTCGTTTTTTTATTCTCCCTTCGCGTCGTTTTGTTCGCCGGCGGCAAGACGCCGATTGCCCGGGAACTAACGCTCCCGGCTCGCCTAACGCTTTGCGTCAACTCCTCACTCCTCCCTCCTAACTCCTCACTCCTCCCTCCTAACTCCTCACTCAATCAACCTATAGACAGCCCCAACACCCAATTTTTGAAAAAATTCCTCCCCCCCTATTGACGAAAAACGGAAACGTGGTACATTTACTCTCGTTGATTGTTGAAAGCGTTTTCGACGTCAGCCGCACTGGGGAATAGTGTAACGGCAGCACCGCAGATTCTGGTTCTGTTAGTCGGGGTTCAAATCCCTGTTCCCCAGCTTTAAGCCCTTGCAGACTCTCGCAGGGGCTTTTTTCATAATTAGACCTCTGCCATAACGGGCAATTACCAAGTTTTTCCCTTAACCTTGTAATTACCATGACTTCTGATTCCGATTCCCCGTCCAACGCGGTCGACTTCAATCAGCCGACGCCGTCGTCCTTTTTAGAAGAACTCCGCAACCGAGAACAGATTGCCTGGGAACGTTTTATTATGCTCTATGGACGGCTTATCAGCTTCTGGTGCTATCGCCGCGGCATTACAAACCGAGCCGTTCGGCAAGAGATCATCTACGACGTCTGCATTCGCGTCATGGAATCCATCGATACCTTCCACAAGACCAAGCCAACCGACAAATTCCGCAACTGGCTGCACATCATTGTTGAAAATCACATTAACAATCTGCAAAGAAAACACCAAGCGGAACAGACTACCCACACAGGGTACAATCCGGATTCGCTTGATGTTGCCGACCCTCATTCTTCTGTTTTGGAGGCTCTTATTAAGCAGGAGCAGAAAGAACGAAGCGAGCTTTCAGCGTCTGATTTGGAAAACCTTAACGAAGACGCCATCTACTTTCAAGACCTCATGCGGGTTTTGGGAACTCATTTTTCCAAACGCGACATTGACATCTACTATCAGCTGACCTTTGAGCATAAAAAAGCAGTTCACGTAGCAGAGATGATGAATCTGACGCCGTCAAACGTTCGACAGATTCGCAAGCGGATTAACACCTATCTGACAGAATATTTTGGCGAACTGAACGACCTTGACATGCCAGAAGAGGACGAGTAACGTTTTTCGAAACGCAACTTATTTTAACCGCATACGATTGTGGACATCCCGGACGCCCTGCCGTTTCAGACTGAAGTCTCCAGCTTGATGCAAAAGCTGCATCAAGCCGCCGACAACGACGCGCCGCTTCAAATGCCCTTGACGATTGGGCAGTACTGCCTGATTCGCTTTCTGGGGCGCGGAGGCATGGGAGACGTCTACGAAGCGGAGAATCTGGCTCTGAAACGTCGGGAAGCGATTAAATTCGTCCGTTCCAAACATATTCTCAATCCCCAGGCTATTGCCAGATTTCAGACGGAAATTGAATCGACGGCGAAGCTGCAGCATTCAAACGTCGTTTCCGTCTATAACGCCGGGCAGTACGAAGGGCGGCCATATATGGTCATGGAATATCTCGACGGGCAGACGGTTCATCAGTACGTTCGACGTCGAATCGAGTTGGGAAATCCGCTGTCGGTTGACGAAGCCGTTGAGATTGTTACTCAGGCGGCGCGCGGTCTTCAGTACGCTCACGAAAAAGGATTTATTCATCGAGACGTCAAGCCGGGAAACCTCTGGATCACGCCTGATAAAACCGTAAAAGTTTTGGATTTGGGTCTGGCGATTGCTATGGCGCGCGACGCTTCCGGCGTTCAAATTGTCGGAACGCCCGATTTTATGCCGCCTGAACAATGCTCTGAATTCGGTTCTGCTGACCCGAGATCGGATATTTACTCCCTTGGCTGTACGCTGTTTTATATTCTGACAGGAACCGTCCCCTTTGGCGGGAAAGATTTTTCTTCCTCGGAAAAGAAAATGGAAGCTCAACTCACGCGCAGCCTTCCGCCCTTGGCGCAATTCCGAAAGGGAATTCCCGCTCGCATTCAAAACGTATTAAATCGAATGACCGCAAAAGACGCGGCGAAGCGTTACTCTTCCATGACGGAAGTCATTGAGGCGCTGAAGCCGAAATCTTTTCGCAAGCCTTTATCCATGGCTGTCGTCGGAACGATTGCTCTTGTCTGCGTCGTCTCGTGGGCGTATAACTTCAAACCAACCAACTTGACCAATTCAGGCGACAATTCTGTCAACGTCTCAGTTCCAGCCGTCAAAACGGAAGCTCCGGTTCAAGACGTTATCGCGCCATTTCCAGTTGGAAAGCAGGCGGGAGAAAAGCTCGTTCGCGTTGCGGACGGCGTTGAATACGTCTTTCGATGGTGTCCGCCGGGGTCGTTCCTCATGGGAAACGACGGCGTCGTCATTTCAAAAGACATGACGATTGAGCAGCTGATGGATATCTCAAAACGATATCGTCTGCTCTCTGACGAAGAGATTGCAGATTTTGATAAAAAGAATAAACGTCTGCTGGAAAAATACAACGATAATCCTGACTCGCCAATGAAAAGCGTTGAACAGAAAGCGCTTCTCAATGACCTGTATCGCGAATTGACATGGAACCCGAAAGTCAATACAAATTCTACACCGCAAAAAGTTACTATCCCTCACGGCTTTTGGACGCTTGACTGCGAAGTAACTCAAAAGATGTGGTTTGCCGTCATGCCAAACAGTCCAGCGAACAACGCTATTCGCGCCTTGAACAACGCCGAAAACTCGTCGGTAAGAAACGTCAGTTGGCTGGACGCTCAGGAATTCTGCAAAGCGCTGTCCCAAAAGTTGAACGAAAATATCGAATTGCTTTCTGAAGAACAGTGGGAATACGCTTGCCGCGCCGGCGGCGAAGATTCTTCCGAGACTTGCGCTCAACAAGCGGTTTCTTTTGAAGATTTTCTAACCGTCCCTGCAATGGCGCGAAGCAAATCGCCCAATTCGTGGGGAATATACGACATGCCCGGCAACGTTAAAGAATGGTGCTCCAACGAGTATAAATCTCATGACGAACCTAAAACGCCTGCTGAGAATTCTCAACAGCCAATCAAAACGATTCGTGGAGGCAGTTATCTGGAACAGATTAAAATTTCCGATTTTTGCAGCGTTCGCGACTACCTGCCTATCGACAAGCGCGACGTCAAAGTCGGATTCCGCATTTGCGTCCAGAAAAAATAACGGCTCTGATTCTATTTTGAATCAGAACCGCATTTCAGAATATCTCGAAAAAAGCGAATTTTCTCAAAAACGCTACGCGCCGACGGCGGCAATGGCGTCCAGGACGGCGGAATGAATCTTGCCGTTGGTCGCGCAGACGCCCCGGTTTTCCGCCAGCGTTCGTCCGTGAGTAAAGTCCAGCGGTTTGCCGTCCAGGTCGGTAACTCTTCCGCCCGCTTCCTGAAGCACGACCACGCCCGCGCACTGGTCCCAGATTTTCTCTTTGTAGTTGGGCATTTTCGGAGAAATAAGTCGAAGCAGAATCTCCGCCCCGCCAGACGCCAAAACGCCGTATTTCACTTGAGAGTCTATACTTACGGGATCCGTCTGGATGTTGAGCTTTTCGACGATGTAGTCGATTTGCCCGACGTTGGTATGCCCCTTTTCGACCGACCGCAGAACGCGAGCCAGCGAAGCGTCGGAAACGTCCGAGACATGAATCGGCGTCAAGTCCGTTCCGCGCAGCGGGATGGAATACGCCCCTTCCCCCTGAGCGGCGAAATAGACCGTTCCATCTTGCCAGCACGGACAGCCCAAGGCGCCCAAGACCGGCTGTTTATCAATCGTCAAGCCAAGAGCAATCGCGTACTGCTGACGGCGCAGAAATCCCTTCGTTCCGTCAACCGGGTCGAGAACCCAGTAGCGGTTTTCGTCGCCTTCGTCTCGACCGCGTTCAATCCACGAAGCAACAGACGACGTCGTTTCAGACGGTTCAAAACGCTGAACGAACCCCGTTACCTGTTCAAGCAATTTTTGTCCATTTTCTCCGGTAAAAACATCGTTTGATTCCTCGCCAACCAGGGCGTCGTTGGGATACTGTTCCACCAAACGGCGAGAAATCAGCGCCTGAATCGCCAAATCGCAGACCGTTACCGGGGACTTGTCGGCCTTTTCTACCGTAGTCGGGGTAACCATTTCCTGCTGAACCGCCAAAGCCAGCTTCGACGCCTCTTTGACAACGTCCACTACGAATTGTTTCATGTTATTTTCCATAATATTGGATAAATCGGCAATTTAGTTAAAAAACTTAAAAGCTTGAGACGCTCAGACGCGTCGGGCGTCGTCAATCGCTTTATCGAATATTATACAGTATTTTTTAAAAACAGTCGATAAGATTATAAATATATGGAACAAAAACAAGCTGTTTTAACTCAAACAATCAGAACAAATATATCAGAGTTATTATTAAACGCTCCACAATAGACCATTATGCAAAAATCAAACTATCGCAATCTCTTGGGATTAGAAGAACTTTTGGGAACAACCAGCAAGGAGTCGGCGCGCAAGTCCGCGTCTAAACTGGAACGTTCGCTGTCTGCGGAGGCTTTGGAAAGCAGAGTTCTGCTTACCGTCGATTCAACGCTGATTGTAGACCCGGCAATCGCCATGGAGGCGTCTCAATCCATCGAAAGTACTTTCGAGTCGGTTTACAGTCCGTCGAGTTCTGAAAGCCATCAGGAGCCTGTCGAAACCATCAATGCCGGATCCAGAACTTTCACCTACGATTTCACGTTTGGAGCGAACACGTCAACAACGCCGTACGAAATCAATCTCAGAGTCAAGTTTAACTCTGGAGTGATTGCGTCTGATAATTTTACCGCCAAAGTAGTTGATTCCAGCAACAACGTTATTGCAACCGGCGTTATTGACGGCGACTCCATAAACTTTAACGGCATGATTCAATATGGAGGAACCCATGCAACGCTGGTTATTACTCGAACCGCCAACATTTCTGAAGCGCAGACCATTCGCCTCTACAAGTATCAATGCTCATTGAGCAAGATAGCGGAAGTTTCAACGCTCGCCGGAACGTTCGACAAAGCCGCCATTACAACAACCAACTCATACTCGTTCACCATGGCAAAGGGGACTTACGGCAGCGTTCAGCTTTACGCTCCGGAAAGCCAAAACGTAGTAGTCGAACTGTATCGCGGGTCCTCCAAAATTGCAGAAGCGTCGTATGCGGGAGACGGCTACTATACGATTCCGTCATTTTGCAATCCCAGTTCAAGTTCCGGAACCATTACGTACCACGTCAAAGTAACAGGCGGATCAAACGTTCGAGCGGAATCCTACGAGCTGCAAGTCTCGCGCAACGGCGTTACAGAAACAGAAACAGACAACTCGATTGAGTCCGCGCTTGACATCGTCAACTCCAACGGGAAAATCTATGGAACTATTTCCGGAACCGCCAGCGAATTCACTCCCAGCGCCGTCAATACAACTCAAACGGCAAGTTCCGGATACGGTTCCGCCGTTGCCTACGATTCCGATTCCTGCATGCTGGTCGCGTCCACGCCCAAAGCGAGTTCATCTGCCGTGTACATGTACGTTCCCAACGCGACTGACGACGGCTGGACGCAAATCGGCTCTTGGGAAAAGCCGACTCAATGCGCTTCAAGCGGTCAATTTGGAGCGAGTCTGTCCATCAGCGGGAACTGGATTGTCGCCGGCGCGCCGACTGACACAGTCAACAGCGTTCAAACCGGTTCTGCGTACGTCTACAATACCAAGACGAAAACGACCCAGCGGCTGACGGCGTCCAACGCGATTGTCGGCGCTCAGTTCGGATCCAACGTTTTGGTTTGCGACGACTGGCTGTTCGTCTCCGCCGCCTACGATCAGGGCGGTTCAACGACTTCCGGCGCGGTATACGTTTATCGACTCAATAATTCCAACTCCTGGGAATTCGTTCAGAAGCTGGTCAGCGAAAGCTCCGTCAACTTCGCCCAGTTCGGCTACGCCATGGATTGCGACGGACAATCGCTGGTTATCGCGTCTCCGTACGAATCTTCAGATGGAACGCTGCAGGCGGACGGCATTGCGTTCGTTTACGCTCTGCGCGGTTCCACGTGGACGCAAACGCAAACTCTGACGCTCGATTCGGTAGAATCCAAGCCGGGCAGCGCTTCTGTAGCGCCCAACGACATGCGCTTCGGGTTCAGCGTTTCCCTCGACAACGGCAGACTGGCAATCGGCTGTCCCGGATACATTAACGGGTATGTAAAAGGCATCGTTGGTCTGTATAAACAGGACGAAACCGGTCAATGGAACTGGACGGACACGCTCTATGAGTCCGGCATGTTTGTCGGGAATTTTGGCTCTTCCGTAGATTTATCGGATACGCAGCTCGTTGTTGGCGCGCCGGGAATGGCGTGCTCTGTATACGTCATGGAATACTCCAGCGGGAATTCTTCCTGGACTGTTACAGGAACAATCGATTCCGAAGGCGTAACAAATTTCGGCAGCCGCGTTTTGGCGGCTGGAAACAGAATCGTCTCCTGCTCTCCAGCAACCGGCAATACCGCCAGCCAGCTCATACAGTCCTATACAGGGCTGGGCGACGTCGATTATTACAGAGTCAAAATCACCAAACGTCTGGGAGAAGACGCTTCAATTATTTTATCGCCTTTGTACGGTCTTTCATTAAACAACCTGGACGTCTGTTTAATGGACGAAAACGGCAATATTGTTTCTTATGAAAATCAGGACGGCAAAATCGTCAGCGCAATTACGTTCACGTCGTCAATCGGCGGGGCGTATTTAACCGGCTCCATCGAACTGCCGGACGGCTACGAAACCGGAACATACTATTTACGAATCGGAGCAGACGCCGGATCGTCGGGCGCGTATTCCCTGTCGGTGAGCAATATTACCAAGGACGCATTCAAAGCGCAGCTGGTTTCTCCGTCGGGAACGACGCCGATTTCCTCCATGCCCAGCGAGCTGATTTTCAAATTCAACGAGGTTATAGACTACTCTTCGCTGTCGTCGGCAACGCTCAACGTCAACAACATGAGCATCGCGCTGTCGTCAAGCGCATGCACGCTGGTAGACGGTCAAACCATTGCCGTCAAAACAAGTTCGTTCTCAACCATGACGGGAACGCTGCAATGCGTTTTCTCCGGTTTGACGTCCTTGACCGGATCGAGCGTTTCTTCAGACGCGCTCAGCTTTACCGTCGATACAACGCCGCCGAGCCTGACAACGGCGTCACACTTCACCGTAGACGGAACGCTCGTTTCCGGTTCGCAATTTACCGGGTCTGCCGTCTCCATTCCGCAGGGAAACGTTACAGAAGTTACGCTCGTTTTTTCTTCCGACATCAACCTGCCGGACAACGCTGCCGCAGTTAAACGCGGCGTTGCAATCGTCAATTCCGTTGGGACGTCGATTGACTTTGACCTGTCGCTCAATCTGGACGCTCACACCGTTGTTTTAACGATTGACCAACCGCTCGGAGACGACACGTACACAATTCAGCTGTCAGACGATTTCGTCGACATGGCGGGCAACAAACTCGCCGCCAACAGCGCCAACTGGAACTTCTTCGTCAATTCCACCAGTTCCATTTCCATTCCTGCAACAACGGCGTGCATGACGGACGGCTCTTTGATGTATCAGTCCAGCGTCAGCGGAGCGATTTCTCAAAACGGCGAAAAAGACGAATTCACCATTCGCATTGACAAAGGCAATATGTTCAGCGTCTACGTCGTCCCGCACAGTGGATCGACGCTCAAGCCGTCTGTTTTAATTAAAAACGGGTCGTCAACTTCCGGCGAAGGAACGGCGTCTCGAAATGGCGGTCCAGCTTCCGTTGAAGGAATCATCGCCAGAAACGCTACAAATACAGAATACACAATTACCGTTTCCGGCGCAGGCTCGACCACGGGCGGATACACTATTTACGTCGTTCTCAACGGCATGCTGGACATTTCACCCAGCATTATTAGCCCCAAAGAGTTGTCAAGCGGAACCGTTTGGCGCTCTCCGATTTTTGCGTCAGACAACACCTCGCGCACCATAAGCTATATTGCCAACGTTGTTGGGAATTCCATTTTTGCCAATACGAATTCCTACAACTTATATCAGGTTCAGGTTGCTGGAGGATCGTATCTTTCCCTGGCGCTCAATCCGGGAACTAACGCGGGCGCTCAGATTGGCGTTTATTCCGCTTCAGGCTGCGCCGCCAATACGCAAATTGCAGCAGGAACCGTTACCGAAAGCGGACTGATTGCCATCGACCCGATTTACAACATCGGCGGCTCGACGGCAACGTATTATATTAAGGTCTCAAACGTTACCAGCGAATTCCAGCTGACGGCAATTCAAAACGGCGTTCTGGCAGACGCGATTACCTCCGACAGTTTGTCGCAGTCAAGCGTTTTCAAGAACAACCTGGGACAGACGTACGTTTACGGTCATTCATCCTATTTGCCGGGAACGATTACCGACGACGATTTGCAGTCGTTTGCTCAAACAAACTCTGCCGTCAGCGTCAGCATAGACGGCGACTGGGCGGCGGTCGGCTCACAAGCGTCCGGCGCTCAATACGGAACCGTTCAGATTTACAAGCGAACGAATAACGTCTGGACGTTGTACACAACGCTTTCCGGGTCTGATTTCTCTGCGGCGGGATTCGGGCAGTCCCTGTCGCTGAAAGGAAATCTCCTTGCCGTCGGCTCCCCGAACGCTTCCTACAAGCAAGTCGCCTGCGGGTCTGTTTTGCTGTTTTCATTCGACGCTGAAGACGGAACCTGGACGAAGGCTCAAATTGTGTACCCGGAAAACTACGCTTCCAAAGAGGGCGTGTTGTTTGGAACGGAAGTCAGCCTGTCAGACGGCTGGCTGGCGGTCGGCGCGACAGACGATATATATAATGGCAGCGTCTGCGGAAGCGTCTACATGTATCAGATTACGGATAATTCCTCGAATCCCGCTGTCTTCGCTCAGCGACTCGTGGCAGGAAAAGACAACAGCGTCAGCTCTCACGACGCCTCGGTCAGCGAAGCGTTTGGAGCGTCAATCGACATTGACGGCGACTGGATGATCGTCGGCGCGCCGCAGGATTTCATCTACAATACCGGCGCTGCGTTCCTTTATTATTACGACGGCGTTCACTGGGCGCAGTCCAACGTCATTTCTCCCGCTGCGCTGGAATACTCCGACGGCTTCGGCTCGCAAGTCGCCATTGACGGCGATACAATCGCCATCAGCGCTCCCAACCGGGCAAACGCTCAAGGGTCGGGAACGGTTTACCTGTATCAAATCAACGGATACGGGAAATCGCTCAAAACGCTCAACTCGATTACGTCACAAACTAACGGAGCGGTAAACTTCGGAAGCTCTCTGGATTTTGCCGACAATCAACTGCTCGTTTCCGGCTGGAAAGATTCCCACATGGAACAGTCCAAAGTCTGGGTTTATTTGCTCAATTCCGATGGAACCACGACCCAGTACGCGTCCACGTCTCCATTCGGAGGTCAAACGATTGTCAGCGCGTCTCCCGCTTCCGGAGCGATTTTCGCGAAAATCGGGGAGAACGAAGCCAGCATTCTCAACTCGCTGAGCGAAATTCAGTCGTTCGGCATTACCCTGGACAAAGCGGGAACCCTCTCCACTGCAATTATAGTCCCGTCCAGCCCGGCAATCGGCGAATTCACCAACAATCTCAGCGCGTCGATGTCGTTTACCAGCTCCGACGGAACGGCGTATTATTCAGACTCTACGTTCCCTGTCGGCGATTACGAAGCGGAAGTCAAAGCCGCCGCCAGCCGCTCTGGAGAATACATTTATTATTTAGGATACCCCAGAACAACTGCGCCAAACCTCGACGGCGCGTTTGAACTGACGGGCTTTGCCAATACGTTCAACAACCGGATTACCGCAGCTACAGCGACCATTGACCTGTCGTTTAACGCTCAAATCAAATTGGACGCGCTGCGCGCGGCGTTGTCGGCTGGCAAGATAACCATCAACGGCAAAGCGGTTGCATCCACAGGATACGAAATTCTGGACGGAAAGACTGTTCGTCTGACCGTTCCTTCCGGCGGAGGCGCAGTCGATGGCAAGTACAACGTCAAGATTGCTCAGGGAACAACCCTGACCGACACCGCCGGGCGCGCTCTTGACACGACAGAAGACGTTACGTTAACGCTTCAAATCGATTCCGCTCACGAGGGCGCGCACGTTGACAACGTTTTAACGGGCATCGGTTCCAGAACGATTACTGTTACATTCAACGAAGCCCTGCTTTCCGCCCCGTCCATAGACGATTTGGCTCTGACCGGCGCGAAATGCGGAACCGTCAACATTGAAAGAATCTCCTATAGCGAATCCACAAAGAAGCTGAACATTGTCGTTTCCAGCCTGCCGGACGATTACTACACGCTCGTTTTGAAGTCGTCCAGCGGCGCGTTTGCCGACCTGGCGGGCAACCCGCTTGACG
Source organism: Thermoguttaceae bacterium (assembly GCA_045586185.1). Taxonomy (GTDB): domain Bacteria; phylum Planctomycetota; class Planctomycetia; order Pirellulales; family Thermoguttaceae; genus RUG11551. Next base: position 28,894 of record JAZMZV010000132.1, read on the forward strand.
GCTCAACCGCGACGGGCGTTCAGGACTACACGCTCAATTTCTACGCGGACTGGTCCTCCGCCAAAGCCGTTGGGTATACGGCAGACAACTACTCCGCAACGTTTACCAAACAGTCCGTTCAAACCTCTCAAAATGGGTATTTGTACGCTGGCGATTCAGACGCCTACGTGTTACAAAACATCCCCGCCGGGACGACGCTCAACGTTTACGTTGAAACCACCAACGGATTAAAGCCGACTCTGTACGTCTATCAGGGCGACAGCGAATCCGGCGAGCTTCTTGAACCGGAATATTCCGGTCAAACGACCTCCGGCGCATGGCAGTATGGATTCGTTCAAAACGTTACATCCAATTTCTGCGTCGTCGTTAAAAATGAAACGGCCAAAGTCGGTTCGTACACGCTGACCGCGTCTCTTAACGGTCAAAAAGAGACGGAGCCAATCGGTTCAAGCAACAATACCAGCGCCAAAGCGGAACCGATTGTCGGGCTGAACCTTCAAAACGACACTGCGGTCGTGCGCGGAAATCTGGCGTCCAATTCAGACGTTGACTGGTACTCGTTCACGCTGCAAAAAGGCGAATGGATTAACCTGTACCTGACCAAAGACGACAACAACGCCGCTGTCATGGATCTGTACTCCAACAACACGCAGATCATGTCCGGAACGCAGACTGACGATTTCAGCAGCTGCATTCTCAATTTCGTTGAAACGGCGGAAAACGGCAGTACGTATGCCGTTCGCGTTTCCGGTCAGACGGGAGAATACGAACTTCTGGCAGCCGTCGGAACGGTGTTCAATCAGGACAAGGACGGCGCAGCGGTTATCGCTCACAACAACTCGTGGGTTGCCGGTTCGTTAGATAAATACAGCGGATACGAAAACACGTTTATTCTTTCCGATATTGTCTCGTCTGACTCGCTCGGACGCGGCGCGTTTTTCGGGTCTTCGGTTGACGTCGACGGCTCCTGGATGATTGTCGGCGGACGTTACGCCAATCAGGAGGGAATCAGCAGCGGGTACGCCGCCATCTACGCCAAAGGCGCAACCGGCTGGACGGAATTCCAGGAACTCACGCCGGACGATTTAGCCGGAGGCGACCAGCTCGGGTACGCCGTTTCCATCAAAGGAAACGTCGCCGTCGTCTGCTCGCCAATTAAGGACCTCGGCGGGCTTATCGGTCAGGCGTACATTTACGAATACAAAAACGGAACCTGGCAGCTGACGGACACTCTGTCACAGTTCGGCGCCAATCTGGTTTACGGTCTGGACTGTCAGGTTATCAACGATTCCAAAGTCCTCATCGGGTCGTCAAATCAGGTGGGATTCTACGTCAAAAACGCGAGCGGAAACTGGGTTTTGGAACAGAATTCGCCCATTTCTCAAAACGACGTCAACACGATAGACGATTACACCATTCAGGGATTCGGCTCCAGCGTGAGCGTCAATACAAAGCAGAACGGCAATTTGATGGTTGTCGGCGCGCCGCAAAGCGCTGGATACATTTCCGGTTCCGGCTGGAAAGACAATATCGGTCTGGCGATCGTTTATCAATACAACGCTCAGTCCTCTTCCTGGGAACAGCTGGAAACTCTGTCTTTGATGGACAGTAACAGCGTTACCGAAGACAACATCCTGGAAGTCAGCGCCAACGCCATGTTTGGTTCCGAAGTTCTCGTCTATGGAGATTACGTCATTGTCAGCGCGCCGCAAGCGTCCTATGGAGGCTATGACTCCAACGGCGTCGTCTATATTTACAAGTACTCAAACGGCTCCATAATCTACAGCGACATGCTCTATGGCGAACAGGACGGCGAGATGTTCGGTTCTGCGCTGGCGATGAACGATTCCTGCCTCGTCGTTGGGTCAATGTACTATTCGTTTGAAATCAATAACACTACGGTTCTTCCGTACACCGGAAAAGCGACGGTATTCGAGCTCAACGCGTTTGACCAGTGGACGCCTCAGCAGGACGTCTTAGCCGGCGAGACCATGATGGGCGCGTTTGTCGGGACGTCGATTGCTCTGGATGCCGACACGTTAGCCGTCGGAGCCGTCGGGCAGCGTCCGGACAACGAACTCGATTCGCCCAGAAGCGGCGTTGTGTTCACCTACTCCACCGCCAACGCCGACGACGAATACGCCTGTTACATCGACGCGACAAAGGCGATCAACGTCATTATCAATAAAACAGACTCGCCTGTTTCCGAACTGTCAAGCGTCAAGCTGTACTATCGCCGCGCCAACAGTACAAGAGAAACGGAAGCCCAATTAACCGCAACGGCAACCGGCTGGAGAGCGGCAATCAGTTCTTCCCTCGGGTCGGGAGACTACGTTTTCAGACTCGTCAACACGGGCGAATCCGGAGGCGAGTACTCCATGCGGCTTTCCAATCAGGGCATTGACAACACAACCGCCTTGAAGGTGGTCAGCTCGTCTCCGGAATACGGAACGCTGCTGGATTACAAGACGCAGTCCGTTTCTGTAACGTTCTCCGACGCGTTGCGACAGGACTTAATTAACCTCTCGCAGCATCCGGTTACAGTTTTGTGCAGCGGCGCAGAGATTAACATCAAGTCCATCGCGCTCAGTCAGGACAAAAAGACCGTTACCATCGAACTGCTGGACTCCTATCCGTACAAGAACGAAAACGTTCAGATTACATTCAAGAAGGAAAACTTTGTTACAACCAACGGGCTGTCCATGACGACGGACTATGTCCTTGACTATACCATTCCGCTGGATGTTATCGCCGTAACATCGCAGGTTGCGATTAACGACGACCAGTTCCAAATCGACGTTACGTTCGAGGAAAACGTTGAGCTGTCAGGAAACGCTCACTGGAGAGACGCAGTCTCGTTCGAGATGTATTACGCGCCGTTAGACGAGTTTATTCCCTGGGAGCCGGCAGACCTTCACTTTGCCTACGACGATGCAACGCACACGTTAACCGTAACCAGTTCAGACCAGCTGGCAATGGAAACCGAGTACCATCTTAATCTGAACGGCAACGTCATTCTCAGCGTCAGCGGCAAGCCGTTGGCAAACCTCGTTGACAACCAGTACGTCATTCCGTTTATCAAAACCGACGCGTCGATGTCGATTTCAGCAGTCGTTTCAACCGCGTCCTCCGCTTCCATCGGCGACGACGGACAAAGCGAGACTGTCGTCGCGGAAGAATGGATCAACGAATGGCAAAACTTCTATCTGGAACTTTGGGCGGAAATGGATACGTCTTCCGTTGGAGAAGTCAACCTGATTATTTCGTACGATTCCAACCTGTTCGCCCCGGTTACGCAGGACGGCGCGTTTGTTTACCAAACATCGCCCGCGTTCTCCGGCGCCAATGGTACGTTCTCCATGAACCTGGTAAACGGTCAGATTATCGTCTCCGCTCAAACCAACCTCGACGGCATGGGCGCCGACGGGAACAAAGTCCTGCTGGGTCGAATTCAGTTCGCGCCTGCGGAAAACGGGGCGGGCGTTGCAATCGACGCCTTCAAAACCGGCGAATGCGCCACAACGGGAATTTCGGTCTCGCCGTACAATCTCGGACGCGCCAAAGGCGGTTCCGCCGTCAACCAAAACGTTACGCAAACAACGACGGAAGTCTGGCCCGTTATTTATGACGTGGACGACAGTAACGCTGTTGACGTCAACGACTTTATCTCTTTCGCCACCTACTTTGGAAGTCAGCCCAACAGAGCCAACGCTTCCTGGTACGAAGACTACGACTCGACCAACCTGATTGACGTTCAGGACTTTATTACCTTCGCAACCAACTTCGGCTACGGCCGCGCCAACGGTCAAAACATTTCCTTCCCGGCAAACTTCATGACAAAGATGAAGGAACGCATGGGAACCGCCCCGGCGACTTTGCCTGCCAACGCTGTTTCAGAACCGGTCAGCGCTCCAATTCCAGTCGTTGTCGACGAGGTTCCGCAATCCGCCGAACCGGTCGCTGTCGAACTGATTAAAGTCGAAAGCGCTCCGGCGCAGGAGACGGCATCGCCCGTTGTCGAGCAGATTGCTCCGGTTGTCGCTTCTAACAGCGCAGCGATCAACGCGACAGTTACCATCGAACGCGTTGTTACAGAAGACCAGCCGCAGCCGTCTGCCAGTTCAGAATTCACGTCCGTTCAGGCGGAGGTTCTGAACGACGAAGACTCCCTCTTTGACTGGGACGACTCGCTGGCGGATCCCACCCCGGTTTCCAAAGACCCGGTCGCCGCGGCGCTGGAAGAGTTTTTTAATTCGTAATTCGGAATGCGGAATGCGGAATTTCGCAAGCGTAAATCTCGAGGGAGCGCTTGCGTCGGGGACTGCGGCGGCTTGACGCCGCCTTGTCCAATGCCCCGCAAAAAGACATTGACGTCTGCCAACCACCATTCTGGATCGCGGACGTAAGTCCGCCCCCGTAGGCGGGGGAGCCAATCCGCGCTACCGCGCGAAAATCCAAAAACCGCTCCCGTTGGTCGCTATGTCCTGCACGGGTACTAAGACGTCTCCGAATCGCAAGCGTTCCCGGCTCGCTTGTCGCTTTGTGTAATTCCGAATTCCGAATTACAAATTCCGCATTATTCTCTCCCCCCTTCCTTTCCACAAAATCTTCGGTATAATTATTAGTGGTTAGTTTTAAGCGGTCAGTAGTTAGGACGCAAGCGTTTCTCTAACTTACCACATACCACTAATTACTAATTACTTCCCCCTTCTAACAAGTACAATTCCCATGAACATTGCAGAACACATTCGCATTATTCCGGATTTCCCAAAGCCTGGCATTCTGTTCAGAGACATTACCTCTCTGCTGCTTGACCCCGCCGTTTTTGAAGAAACGTGCGATCAATTGATTGAAAAGATCAAACCCTGGAACCCGACGGTAATTGCAGCGGCAGAAGCGCGCGGATTTATTTTCGGGTCGGTAATTGCTCTGAAAATGAGATTGCCGTTCGTTCTGCTCCGCAAACCGGGTAAACTGCCGGGAAAGACGGTTTCCTATCAGTACGAGCTGGAATACGGAACCAGCGAACTCCACGTTCACGAATCAGACGTTCCCGCGGGATCTCGCGTTGCGTTTATCGACGACCTGATCGCCATCGGCGGCACGGCGGAAGCGGCTTGCAAGCTCATCGAAAAAGCAGGCGGAACGCCGGTCGGATGCGCGTTTGTTATCGAACTGGTTGACCTCGGCGGACGCGCCAAACTCGCGCCTGTCCCCGTCGAAACGCTGGTTGAACTTCACGAAAATTAGTTGCGAGTTGCGAGTGGCGAGGCGGCGAGGCGCCGCTCCCAGTCCGCGCTTCCGCGCGAGAGATATTATCATCGCTCCCGTTGGTCGCTGCGTTATCGTTATTCCCTACTCCCTATTCCCTACTCCCCATTCCCTAGCCATGCAACTGGATTCCATAGAACTGTATCAGATAACCGTTCCTCTTAAACGTCCGTACGGACCGCCGCAGTATCGTCAGACTGCTCTGTCGAGCGTTCTGGCGCGCGTCTGGGTTGGCGACCAGTGCGGCTGGGGAGAAGTCAGCGTCCCGCTTGAACCGCGCCTGAGCGACGAATGGACGGAGAGCGTCTTTTTCACGGCGCAAACGCTGCTGGCGCCGCTGTGGCTGGGCGAGGAATTCTCGCTGCCGTCGGACATGACCGAGAAATGGTCGAAATTTCAGGGCGCGAATTCGGCAAAGTATCTGTTGGAATGCGCGCTGTTGGACGCCTGCTCAAAAATCGCCGGCAAGTCTGCGGCGCAGTATCTGTATCCAGAAACGCCCGGCGGGTTCGACGTTACCGCGCCCAAAGCGTCTCAACTGCCGCCGCTGGACGTCTACCTGTCCTTTGACCAGGAAGACGATTTCGACGCGTTCTATAACAGAGTCGCCAAAGCTGTAACAGACGGGTTCAATTTCTTCGAGCTGAAAATTCGCCCCGGCTGGGACTTCTCCATGGTCAACGCGCTGTGGCCGGCTCTGGGCGAGAGCATGTTTTTCCTGTCGTTCGACGGGGCTCTGTCGGAACAACATTCAGACATGCTGTATCGTTTCCGGGACTTCTGCCCGATTCTGTACAATCAGCCGTTTTCGCAGTACAATTTGTCGCTTTCCGCACAAATGTGCGAAAGCCTGAAAATTCCCTTCGGCATGACGGACGGGCTGTCTAACCCGGACATGCTCAACATCGCTGTAGAAGCCCGCGCCGCTGACCTGTACGGGTTCAACCCGCAGCGAGTCGGCGGCTGGATTGTGACGAAATCGCAGCTGGCGCAATGCAAGCAGTTCAACGTCGGCGCCCGGGTTTGGAGCGAGCTGACAACGCCGCTGGGACAGCGTCAGATGTACGCTCTGGCAAGCCAAAAGAACAACGCCATGTTCGGTTTCGGGTGCGAAGCCGCACAGGCAGAAGGTCCAGGTTATAACTCCGAACAAGCCGGATTCGAAGATTCCCACAACCAATCAGGCGCCGACCTTGTCAGATGCGGTCAGCCGACCCGGTTCCCTGTCCCGTGGTTCGACGCCAAGGAATGGTTCGACGCCCTGCTCTTCCCCGCAGACGAACTCGAAAAGACGGACGACGGACTGCAGATTCGCCTTTCCGACGCCCCCGGCTGGGGCTTGGAACCCGACATGGACGTTCTCGACGACTTGACAGAACAGTCGTTTGAAATCAGCTGAGAATAGGTAATAGGGAGTAGGGAATGGGGAGTAGAGGGAGCTTTTAGCTGCTAGCCGCTAGCTTGTTGATTTGAGATTCTAACAGTAACCTCTTGAACGACGAATCCACAAGCTAATAGCTAGGGGCTAGGAGCTTCAATTCTTGTGAAGTTCAACCAGCGTTTCAACTGTAACAATTATTGATGCGCTTGCGCCAATTCCACATTCCGAATTCCGCATTCCGAATTACTTCAGCAATCCGCGGGCGCGAAAATCGGCGATAATGTCGTCTAAATGACTGGATAAATCGCCGTCCGCGACAAACCCAAGTTCTTTTTTCGCCTTTTTGTCAGAACAAATCCAGTTGCCGGCAAGAGCTTCCGCGGCTTTGTCACGATTGACAATTGAGGGGCGGCGGCGCATTCGGCTGATGACGTCTGAAACCGTACAAATCGTCCAGAAGACCGGTCGGGCGAAATGCCAGGCAATCGTCCATTTTCGACCCAGCTTTTTGCCAATGATTTCGCCCAGCTCGCCGTACTCCGGATTCTCATCCCGGGCGACGTAATAGATTCCGCTTTGATAAGAATTCTCCGGATTGCCAGACTCTGTACAGTCCGTTAGGCGAGTTCCTTTTTCCGCCGCCAAAACAAGCGTTTTGACAACGTCGTCTGAAAAGACTACGGTATAGAGTTTTCTCTCCCAGCCAGGACAACAATGGAAACCGGTATCCTGAATCGCCTGAATCATCTTCAGAGTAATCTTGTCGGCAGGACCAAGAACCATTGGAGGACGAATAACAGAAATCGGCAAACTGGAACTGATTTTTCTCAGCTCCATTTCCGCCGCCAGCTTGCTTTTGCCGTAAACGGAAACGGGATTTTCTGTCATCCATTCTTCCCGAAGCGGCGCGTCTTTGCCTAGCATCGGTCCGCCTGCAGCCAAAGAAGAAACAAATATAAATCTCGGCGCTGAATCCGAATTCAAACACGCCTGAGCCAGGCGCTTCGTGTTTCCGCAGTTTGTTTGATACATTTCCTCATCATGCAGAGTTATAATGCACCCTGCGCAATGATAGACAATGTCAGACCCTTGAATTCCGCGCTTAAGAGAATCGCTGTCGCTGAAGTCTGTTTGTATCAATTCAACGTCCAAACCGTTAAGCCGGTCTGTATTCGAACTTGCTCGAACCAGACAGCGAACGGTTTCTCCGTTGTCCAATAGTTTTTTAACCAGTTGCGAGCCAATAAAGCCCGTTGCTCCAGTTACTGTACAAAGTGACATTGCTCTAAAATTTGCTGTTTGAATTGAATATTATTTTAAACAAGTATACTCTCGTATACATATATTATAGCAAACGCTGTTTCATTTTCATCGGTTGAAAAATAATTTTTATTTTAATTCCAGGATTGGCCTCTATATTATTGACATAACCTGAACAATGAATATAATAATTAAAAATAGTTTTTTATCAATACCCCATTTTAAACCTATATCCATGAACGCTTCACTAAAATACTTTTTCCTGTTTTGGATTGGACTTACAGCCGCTGCATTGAGCGACGAACCCGCCGTTTCCGACGTTGCCGAACTCGAAGCCGCCCGAATCGCCGTAATTGAAAAGATCGCGCCGTCTGCCGCGTCGATATTCTCATCCGACGGAAAAGGCGGCGGATCGGGCGTCATTTTCACTCCAGACGGGTTCTGTTTGACGAACTACCACGTCGTTCAGCCGTGCGGTCCGTTCGCTAAAGTCGGGCTGAACGATGGGAAACTCTACGACGCCGTTGTCGTCGGAATCGACCCGGTGGGCGACGTCGCGCTGATTCAGCTTCTCGGACGCAACGATTTCCCCTGCTCTCCCCTGGGAGACAGCGATACGGTTCGGCAAGGCGACTGGGCGCTGGTTCTGGGCAACCCGTTCCTGCTGGCGGAAGACTTTCAACCGACCGTTTCTTTCGGCATGATTTCCGGCGTTCATCGGTATCAGTACCCAGCGGACACGCTCTTGGAATACGCCGACTGCATCCAAACAGACGCCTCGGTCAACCCCGGCAACTCCGGCGGGCCGCTGTTCAACCTCAAGGGCGAGGTTATCGGAATCAACGGCCGCTGCTCGTTTGAAAAGCGAGGGCGCGTCAACGTCGGCGTCGGATACGCCATTTCCATCAACCAGATCAAGCGGTTTATTCCTCAGCTTCGCGCCGGGCTTTGGTGCGACCACTCCACCTTGGGCGCGCTCGCCAAGTCCGATTCCAACGGCAGACCGGCTATTCAGGACATTCTCGAAAGCTCCGACGCCTACGTTCAGGGCTTGCGGGAAAACGACGTCCTGCTTAAGTTTGGCTCTCGACGCATTTATACGGTCAACGAGTTCAAAAACGCCTTGGGAACGTACCCGAAATCCTGGCGCGTCCCGATTGAGTACCGAGAACCGGACAAGAGTGGGAAAGCCATGTCCGAGCCGAAAACAATCCTCGTTCGTCTCAGCGGCGTTCACAGCGAAACGGAACTGATGGAAAAGGTTACGCCCAAAAAGAAGTTCGACCTTTCCAAGCTCCCGCCCAATCTGCCGCCGGAACAGCGAAAGAAAATCGAAGAGCAGATTAAAAAACAGGCGGAAGGTCCTGTCTTGCCGGACGCCGTAAAAGCCGTTTACGAAAAGCGGCCGGGATACGTCAATTACTACTATAACAAGCTCGCCAAAGACAATACGCTCAAGGCGTGGAAGAAGCCGGAAGCGTCCAAACTGACAACGCTCAAAGGCGTTCTGGAAGACGGCGCCGCGTTTACCATGGCGTTCTCTGCAGACGGGCTGACCATAACCCTGCCGGAAACGGCCATCAAGACGTCTTCCGCCGCTGACTGGTCTGTGCAGTCGACGCCCGCAAACGCCGGGTTCCTCGCCCCTGCTCTGTTCGCCTGGTATAAAATGGTTACCGCAGACGACGCGTTCCTCAAAGGGCTGACATACTTCGGACAGTTCCCGCTTACTGAAGACGGGAAAATGTACAACTGTCTCGTTTCCAGCTACGGCGGCGTAAAGACGGAATTCTATTTTGACGCTCAAACCGGCGCTCTGGCGCAAATTGAACTCTTCGAGCCGAACGCGCCCTCCGTTCCCTGGACGGTAACGTTCAGCGAATTTAAAGACAACTTCCCGACCGTAATCAAAGTTACATACTCCGGCGCAACCTACGGACTGTTTAAAATCGGAGAGAAAGACGAAAAGAAATAATTTGGAGTGTCTTTCGGAGTGCGGCGCCTTGGCGCCGCTTTTAATAACGCCGAGAAGCGTGCATACCAAAACGACGAAACCGAAAACCTTCACGGATGGCGCCCGCCCTCGGGCGCCTTTGCTGTAACTAGAAAAAACTCTTTGCGCAGAAATGCCGTTCCAGTAAGTCAGTGTATATGCGTAAATCGTTGGACAAGGCGGCGCCTAAGGGCGCCGCACTCCCCGACGCAAGCAAACATCTTAGCGTTACGCTTGCGAACTCCTAACTCCTCACTCCTCACTCCTAACTCGCTTCCGCAGGAATAACACGACAACGCCAAGCGCTAATAGCGCCCAGGTCGACGGTTCCGGGACGGCGTTGAAGTCAATCGATGCGGTCAGTTGAATAACCCCGCCATTCAAATCAATGCTGTAATCTTTGAAATATGGAGCGCTCAACACACTTGCAAACGCATTAAGCGTGTCCTCCGTTGCCCCTGTTCCAGAAATCAGGTCAATAGTAAACTCGCCAGTAGGAAGAGCGGTTCCTTCAAGCAGGGTAAGGATAATTGTGGAATTCGGATCAATATAGACGTTTCCATTGACGATGAGCTGGTCAGAAGTCCAGACGTTATTTTCGTCATACCCAACTTCCATCAGCAGCGTTGCCCCGGAATCCAAAGAAAACGCGCTCATCTGCGGATCAACTTCAGTTCCGTCAATAGTCAGAGTTCCAATGGAGTTGCCCGGCGAGAAGACCGCGTCTTCGCCAATTTCCAAGCTTCCCTTGTAATAGCCTTTGAAGTCCAGCTCGCCAGCGTTGACGACAAAGGATTCGGCGACAAAACCGTCTTCATCATTGTTGAGAATCTTCAAAACGCCGTTGCCGTTTTTGTAAATCTTTCCGGAACCGGAAACGGAATTGTCAAACCTTGCGTTACCTTCGTGATTGAGATTCAAAACGGCGTCTTGAGCAATCGCGACTGCGCCCGTTCCCAGCGCGCCAGATTCTTCAAGCGTCAGCGCGCCTTGAGAAATCGTCGTTCCTGTTGTATAGGCGTTAGCAGAAGTCATAATCAGCTCGCCCGCGCCGGATTTCGTTAAAGCTGCAGAAGAACCTGAATCAATAACAGAGGAAATCGTCAATTTCGCTCCATCAGCAACGTCAATCAAACCGGCGAAATCGCCTGTGGCATAAGACGTACCGTCAAGCGTACGAAGTCGGAATCCCAACGCTGTAATTTTGTTATTCACTCCACCTGTTACATGAATGGCGTTATCAAACAGAAAACTATATGTACCGTCATGACCGGCTCCTTCAGCGGCAATTATGCCATTGTTCATATAAATCGGATTGTTAACCGTAATATGCGTACCAGATTTATCGTTTTTGAACGTTCCGCCATTTTTCAAAGTCAGGCTTCCAATAGCGCCGGCTGTATACCCCAGAATATCGCCATTTCCAGCAAGAACTGCCGTCGCGCCGTCAACGGTGATAGTACTTCCCTTTGGAAACGCGGCTTTTTGATTTCGGCGCGTCAGTTCGAGCGTTCCTTCTTTTACAATCGCTCCAGCGGTATAGGTATTTTGAGCGGAAAGCGTAAGCGTTCCAGCCCCGAGCTTGGTAATGGTGCAAGAATCGCTTCCCTTTGAAATAACGCCTGATATTAAAAGCTTCGAATTCGCCGCCGTATTAATTTCTAACGTACCGTTAGTACGAAGATTTATTTTCGATGAAATCGTTGAAACAGTAGGATTTGTCGCCGTAGCGCCTTCAAGAGCGTAGGCAAAGATTTTGTCGCCTGTAGACGTACCGTCTTTATTCAAAATGTCAAGCTGACCGCCGCCTGATGAAGAAATCGTTCCGCCGTACAAATTTAACGTTGTATTTCTGAGCGATTCATTGCCAGAGGCATTATCCAGCGTACCGTAAATGTTAAACACCTTCTCATCAGAGTTATAGCCAAGCGTATCGTGAACGTTGCATTTTAGAGTTGCTCCCGCAGCAATGGTAACCGCGCCTTGGAAGAATTTATTGCCGCCAGCGGCGCCGTTAAGCTGAAGCGTTCCTGCGCTAACCGTCGTATCGCCGGTATAGGCCATTTTATTGGTTATTTCCAGTTTACCGGAGCCGGTTTTGGTAAAGGAACCAGCGCCGGTAATAGTTCCTGAAAATACTGTATCAGCGCTGTTATTTACTGTAATCGCCTGACCGTTGTTGTCAAGAGTTGCAGATGCAACGCCAGACAGATTGTACAGCGTTCCGCCGGCAGTCGTAATCAGCTTTCCAGCGCTGATAGTTGTTGCGCCGGTGTAAGCGGGTTGTAACGACAGCGTCAGCGTACCCGCGCCGGCTTTGGTCAGCCCGCCAGCGCCGTGGACGTCGGAGCCGAGAGTGAGTTCAACGCCCTCGGCAAGGTCGATCGTTCCGCCGTTGGTCTGCAATTCGATTTTACGATTGATCGCCTCGCCAAAGGATTCGGTAATCTGAACCGTACCGCCATTGAAATGGAAATTGGTTGAATCGTAAGACGAATAGGTCAGCCCGCCCAACGAGCCTCTCCCGTCTGCGGCATAACCAAAATGATTGACCTTCAGCGTTCCGCCTTCGTTAACATAAACATCGGCAACAGTGTATGCGCCAGAGTACAGTTTGCCTTCTGTCAGGTCGAGAACGCCGCCGTTGATTTGCGTATTGCCCGAATACGTGTTATTCGCGGTCAATGCCAAAGTTCCCGCGCCCGCTTTGACAAGTTCGCCGGAACCGCTGATAACCGTATTGATCGTTTGGGTTTCGTTCGCAGGTATTTCCAACGTTACTGTACCTGCAATGTTCTCAACATTAAAAGACGAATTCCCGGTAATTGTAACCTTGGATGTTGCGCTGCCGTTGAGCGTATCCGCGACCAGAGTAGAATTCGCAAGCGTTATCGCGCTGTTATTATCAACATACTCCGCGTGAAGTTCAGAATTATTCAGGTTGAGCGCCTTCCCGTACGCATTGACTCTCGCAAACTGCGATCCGTCGTTGACGACGTTGTTCAACGTCAAGGTAATTTTATTATTGGCGTTGCCAATCTGGACCGTTCCATAGCCGGAAAACGACGTCGCAGTAACTTCAAAATCCGGGAAATCACTGTCATCTTTATAGTTTCTGGAAGAAAAGTCCAGTTGTGCATTAGTAGCAACATAAAACTCTGTAGAACGTATTGCTTCGCCAATTTGGAGTTTGCCTTCCAGAACCATGGTTTTTCCAGAATATGTATTGGCGCTGGTTGCATTGGAAAGAGAAACTATGCCTTTCCCCGTTTTAATTACATTGACTTTGCCAGCGGGAATGACTGTCTCTCCATCGTCATAACCCGGATTGTCAACAATCGTGGAGCCATTGATTCGCATATCCAGACCGCTTCCCAAACCGCAAATATACAAATCGTATTCGCCGTCGGCATTTCGATACCCAGAAGTAATCGTACCTCCGCCCTGAACCCAATGGTTATTTGTCTGGAGCGTCATCATGCCAGAGGTTAAAGTTAAAGACTGATTATTTTTGTAGTCTGCTTGAGTTATCAACGAATTGAGCGTGCGGACGGTATGATCATTCGTTACCGCTGTTATAAGTAAATTCGCGCCTTCAGCAACGGTAGACGTTGTCTCCACCTTTTTAACAACGCCGTCTTGTATGCAGGCAAAAGACGTTGTAGGATCTGCAAAATACGCGCCAGTAATAAAAGACTGGTCTGCTGGCGTTTCAGTAAAAGTTACGTTTGAACCAAATTTAACAACGCCCTGCTTGGCTATTTGAGTAAATGCCGGAAGCGTAACATTGGCGCCCGTTCCTGAAAGATCCAAAACTTTGCCGGTTTCTCCCAGTTGGGTGAGATTAACGTTGGAAAAAGCAAGATTGGTTGCCGATCCGATCAATTTAATATTCGGCAAGCTGGTTGCGCCGTTCAGATCAACTGTAAACGTATCAATCGCCGCTCCGGTATAAATAATTCTATAACCGAAGACGTTCGCGTCAAAGCTCTGACCGGTTGCGCCCGTCAGGTCGTTATTCCAGCTAATCGAATCCGACGACAACGTCAGCGAAGTTTCGGTTGTCGTAGTCGACAGCGAATTTGCCGTATTGACAACCTGTACAGCGCCAAAGCTGCCGCGATAATTTTTATTGTTAACCTTTTGTCCTGCAACGCCTGAAATTGTAATTAGAGAATCAGAAGAAGATACTTTCAAATAATTTACGCCTTCAGTCAAAGCGCTTATATCCCCCTTAACTGACGTTCCCCAGTTACCCGTTCCAGGCGTCGTTTGAGAGTTATAGCCGTAATAATTGACAGAGTTAATTGTTGCATAGCGGAAACCGTCGCTGTCCGTAGAGGCGTAATAGTAAATATCGTACGTAAAATACGGGGCCGTCATACTAAATCTTTGATTCGCGCTGCTGTCGTCCAGATATCCGTAGTACAAAATCGCGTTGTTGTCAAGCGATGGACGACTATCCTTTTTATACATATATGTATTATTGCAGTTCCACGTCGCTGTAAGCCCCGTATTAGCGCCGGTATTGCTGATCAAATTAATGGTTCCAGATGTATTATAAGTGTCGTTGATGCTATTATCTCCCGGCGCGGTGTATTTATTGATTCCGATGCCTGCAGTTGAGATCGCATTGTTCCAGTACTGGTAGTTGACGGGAACGACCCCCAAGGCGCCGCCGGTCGGCGCACCGAAATGTGGACCGAAGTTAATCGAAATGGAATCGGCGTCTGCATAGACGTTGGAAGCCAGTCCGCCCCATGCGAAAACGACTGCAAGTAAAACGCTTGAAAATCTAACGAATGTTTTGGGATAAGTCATTGTTTACTCCAATATTTTGATTCGGGAAACTCTCGTTTCGAAACGAAGGTATATATTACCACTATAATATTTTCGATAATACTATTATAACACAAGTTCCGGTTTTTACAAGCAATTTGAAAAGAAAAAGAATAAAAAAGATGGAAAAAGGCAGTAGGCAGTAGGCAGTAGGCAGTAGGCAGTAGGGAATAGGGAATAGGGAATAGGGAATAGGGAATAGTTTTTGATTTTCTTTGAGATAAAAAAAGCGGGCGAGATGCCCGCGATCCAGTAAGCCTGAAAGTATGTGTAAATCTTTGGACAAGGCGGCGCCTATGGGCGCCGCACTCCTCCGACGCAAGCGAAAAAACTTCGTTTTCCGCTTGCGAACTCTCCTAACTCCTCACTCCTACTTCCTAACTCGCTTCCGCAAATAAAGCAAACCACAAACACCCAGCGCCAGCAGCGCCCACGTGGACGGTTCTGGAATGGCGTTATGGTCGCCGAGAGTAATCGACCCGTCAGCGTTGAGCCAGTAGAGGAAGTCAATTCCCGCGTCGTTGACCAGCGTCAGGTTGATATTGTCGATATTGTACATTTCTTCAGGAACGCCGACAAGCCAATCAAGCGTTACCACCTGTCCGAGGAAGTCGGCAGCGTCGTCCAGATGAACCGTCAGGTTGAGCGGTTCGGCAAACAGTATATCGCCGTTAAAGCCGCTGAAGTCCAGTTTGTCCATGCCGGTCGCTCTGTCGGTTGTGTAAGCGTCCAGATAGAGCGTCGAGTCAATCGTGAACGTACCCTCGCCCATGACGGACATCGTAAAGGCTTCGGTATCGTCCGGATTTCCGATGTTAATCGTCTTGCCTGCCGGGAACGTAAGAGACGAATCTGCTGACAGGTCAACGGAGGCGAAACCGAAGTGAGCCGTGTCGGCGTCAGGCGCCATTTGCAGCTGAGCGCTGTCCAGATTGATGTTCTTCAAGGAACCGGTTTCGGTCTGAGTCATTTTCAGCGTTCCGCCTTTGACGGTCAAAACGCTGTCGTCCGATTCCGCGTTCAAGGCGGCTTTTGCCGTAACCGTTGCGCCGTCCTGAATGCCGATTGTCGCGTCGTCGGTCAAAGTAATCGGCGTAGCGAAATCGGTGTTGCGGAGGAACTGCAAAGCCCCTGCTCCGTTCGAGCCGGAACCTTCAATTCCAAAGTAAGACTGCTCGCGAATAATCGCCATATCGGTATAGGACGAATCGAAAATCATCTGACCTTCGCCCGAAACGTACGTCTTGCCGGAAGGAGCGCCGCCCGTTCCGCAAAGATCCTGATTAACCCAAACCGTACCGCCGGTTACGTTCAATAAACCGCTGTCAGGAGCGCCAGCGCGACCGACAATAATGCGGTTGGCGTAAACGTCGCCGCCGGAAACGTTCATTACGCCGGTGGAGGAGTTATCCCGACCGACAACAATCGATGTCGTGTTGCTGAACGTACCGTCTGTTACATTGAAGTAGCCCTTTGAGTTCCCTTCGCGACCGACGAAGAAGTCGCCCGTCGTCGTAACGGAACCGCCGTTGACGTCAAAGTAACCTGTCGTGCCGTTCTTCTGACCGACTTCAACCTGACCGTTGATCACCGTCGAACCGCCGTTGTGGGTATACTTGGAAGTATAGTTTCCTGTCGTGTCGGCAATGATCAAACGGTTCATAACGATTTCGCCGCCGTTGATTGTCGTTTCGCTGTTATAAAGCATCGCATAGCCTTCCGGCATCTTGAAGTAGCCGCCGTTCATGACGAACTTGTTTTCCGTTCGGAACCAGCCGTTGACGGTTTTCGTTACCGTACCGCCGTTAATTTCCAGATAGCCGTCCTGATTGACTCGCGGTTCAGACGCCGTCCAGTTGAAAGTTCCACCGTCGATAATCAAATTGCCGTGAACGTTGGAACCGGCATAGTTAGTCGTTCCGCCGCTGACGGCAATCGTAGCGGAATTGGGGACGTCGCCGTTGAACGCGTTCGTTCCGCCGGCAACGACTGTCTTGCCGGTAATGTTGTCCATCGTATTGGTTCCGCTGATAACGAATCCGGTTGAGTTGTTGGCGTCGCCTTCCCAGTTGCCAGAGTCGCCCATGGAACCG
Organism: Thermoguttaceae bacterium; assembly: GCA_045586185.1. Lineage (GTDB taxonomy): Bacteria > Planctomycetota > Planctomycetia > Pirellulales > Thermoguttaceae > RUG11551. The sequence goes on from JAZMZV010000132.1 coordinate 45,731, forward strand.
CTGGCGTCTGCAACCCATATCTTAACGCCTTCCGGCGCAGTTCCGTAGCTGGCGACAACCGCGTAATGACCGTTCATCGGGACAACCGACTTCACCCAGCCGGAGGGAACGTTAGTAATATTGTAAACGCTGTTCGCAGTTGATTCGTCTGCAAACAGACCGACAAGCATCTGATCGCCGTTGGCGTAAGAAAGTTTATCGGAAGCCTGAGCGTTAATCGCGCCGCCGTTGACGGTAAACGATCCGTCGGTCGAAACGATTGTACCGTACGGCTGAAGATTGATCGTTCCGCTGTTAAGCGTTGCAGCTCCAGCGTTGGTCATCGCGCCCAAGTTTACCGTACCGTCGGCAATGTTGATATACGAGCCGGAGTCCGCGAAGATGTTTCCAACGGTAAGCGTTGAATCGGCGCCGGAGAAATCGTAGCCGGAATCCGCGTGACGAATTGCAATGTTGGAATACGTCGCGTTTCCGCCCGTCTGAATAACGTTGGCGCGGCCGGTGTCAGCATTTGTACTGGAGTGGCCAATAAAGAAGGCGTCTGCGCTGACCGACAAGTTTCCGCCGGTGATTTCCAGCAAAGAGCCGTCCGTTTTTTCGGACCAGCCCAAGCCGGAAGAACCGCTGCGGGCGACAACGTTGGCGTTGTCTGCAATGGTAATGTGAACCTTGCCCGCCATAGCCATCCAGAACTCGCTGGCGCTGAAGTAGCTGTCGCCGCCGAAGTTCATTTCCAGATTGTAATCCTTGCCGGAAACCAGGCCCGGAACGTTGTCAGCGTCGTTGGATCCGCCCCACGCGTTGCCGGTAATATACGCTTTGGCGTTGTCCGTCATGCTGAACGAAGCGTACCCTGCGCCGGAATGGTTGTTGTCGTTATTCCCTTTGAAGGAATAGAAGTTCGCCGCGCGAAGCGTCGAATCGCCCGACATCGTAACGTACGCCTGAACGTTATCGCCGTTGTCGCAGTTGTATGCGAGGTTGAATTCGTTGACGTCCAGAACAGCGCTGTCGGTAATATCCAAATACGTGTATCCGTGCTGGCTGGTACGGAAATTGTTGGCTTTCAGGTAGCTGTCGCCGGAGAGCTTGATATTGGAAACTCGGTTTCTCTGGTCTGTAATATACAGATATCCGCCGTTAGCGTAGAACGACCCGCCGGAAATGTTGACGTTTGAATCTCCATGGAAGGAGAAGAACGCATCCCCGCCGACAGTAAACAAACCGCCGGACTGGTTGAGAGTTGACAAACCGGCATCGTTACCCATATATAACGTACCGGCAATTTTAACCGACGCATTGTCGCTGACGTTGGTAAAGTTTTGATCGCTGTTGGATTTCCATGAGGCTGCAACTGTAACATCCGAATTGCCGCTGAAATTCATCGTTGACCCGAAGTTGTCCATTTCGTTAACGGATAGCTTTCCGCCGGTCATATCCAAAACAGAACCATATGCGTTTTGAGTCAATCCAAAACCGGAACTGCCGGACCTGGATGTAACAGAAGCGTTGTCGGAAATTGAAACGTACGTCTTGACGGACATGCCCGCCCACCATTCCTCGGACGTGAACTGGCTGGCGCCGCTGTATTCCTGATAGGGAACGAAATCATAGCCGTCCAGCGGAACGACAGACGAGGCAGAGTCAATGCCGCCCCAGAAGTTGCCGTTGACAGTAACTTTGGCGTTGTCTTCTACAATGAACGACGCTGACGCCGCGCCAGTAGTAAAGTTGAGCGGAACGAACGCGCTGTCAATCGTCAGCGAGGCGTTTTCGCCAACGCCCAGCAAAGCTTCCTGTCCGTTAGAACCCAGCGTTACAGACGGGACTTGCGCTGTCGTCGAACCCCAGAAGCTAACGCTGCCGCCAGAGACGTCCAAGCTCTCCGTCGTTACAGAGCCGTTTTTCGACGCGAAGTAGGCTTCGCCGCCCTGGTCGACGGAAATTCGATTTGCTGTAACGGTGGAATTGTCGCCGTCAACAATCATATATCCGTTTTTGAGTTCAATCGCCTGAGCGGAAATCGCTACGTTGTTTCCATACGGCCAGACAAGAGAGTGGTTTCTGACGGTAATGTTTTCCGCCGCTGAAATCGTTAAATTATTTGCTGACATTTCCAAAAGGGTGTCGTCAAAAATGACGTTGCCCGCCTGAATCGTCGTACCTGTGAACTCGTCAGCAGCGCCACCGGCAAAGACGACTCGGGATTTATCGTCGCCGTAAATGTTGCCGTTGAAATTCAGATTGTTAACGTTCAAATACGCTCCCTGCAGAGCGATGTTTTTCACCGAGCTGACTTCTTCAGACGTCAGGTCAACAGTGCCGCCTTTAACCGTCAAAACATAATTTGAAGATTCCGCATTAATCGGGGCTTTCATGGTCAGCGTCTGACCGCCCTGAATTCCAATCGTCGCGTTGCCGGTAAGAGTAATCGGCGAAGAGGAATCGGCGCTTTGGATGAATCGCAGCGCGCCAGTTCCGTCAGCTCCGGAACCTTCAATTCCCAAATACGTCTGCTCGCGAATTATCGGCAAGTCAGCATAAGTCGAATCGAAAATCATCTGCCCTGTTCCGGAAACAAACGTCTTGCCGGAAGCCGTTCCGCCTGAACCGCACAGATCTTGAGTAACCATAACCGTACCGCCGGAAACTCTCAAAATCGCGGCGTCGCCAGCGTCAGCTCGTCCAACAATTATGCGGCTGGCGTTAACAGTTCCGCCGGTAACTTCCATCAAACCGGTGGAATCGGCGGGAAGAGCAATGTTAATCGCGCCAGAGCTGGTCAGCATACCGCCGTTGATAATTAACGAACCGTTGGTAGAGGGTTTTTGAGCAACGTCAATGACGCCGTTTACGACTGAAATGCCGTCGTTCTGTACAAAAGAGCCGGTATAGTTTCCTTCGTTGTCGCAAATCATCAATCGAGGAACGGTAAATATACCGCCGTTGACTTCGATCGAGCTGGAATATCTCATCGGCAGATAGTTTCCGCCAACGGTAAACGAACCGCTGTTAATAACGATTCGGTTTTCGTTCCAGAAATTGCTCGGCGCTGAGAATGTACCGCCGTTGAGTTCCAGATAACCTGTAACGTTTTTGTTTCCATTAGAAACGGTCATTGTACCGCCGTTAAGCAAAACCGTGCCGGCGATCGTGCCGTCCTGAGTTGAAGTTCCGCCGCTGAAAACAAGCGTCGTACCGGCGGGAATCGTATTGGTAAACGCGTTCGTTCCGCCCAAAACAACCATTTGATTGTCGTAGGAGCTAATCGCGTTGTCGCCGCCGAGAATAAAGCCGGTGTTGTTTCCTGTATCGCCAGCCCAGGAACCGGCATCCCAGTACTTAACGCCCGTCGGCGCGGCTCCGTAACCGACAACGACGGCGTACTGTCCGTTGACGTCTAAAACCGCAGTCTGCCAGCCGGACGGCGCGGTCGTCAACGCGTTGGCGGCGTTGGCGGCGTCTTGCGAGCTGTACAGACCGGCAATCATCTGATCGCCGTTGGAATACGTTATCTTGTCGGACGCCGACAGGTTAATCGCTCCGCCGTTGGCGTTGAACGTTCCTTCCGTCGCCTTGATGTATCCGTAAGGACGCAGATTAATCGTACCACTGTTGAGATTGAACGTCGATTCCGCTCCGATGTCGATTGTCGTTGCGTTGAACGTTGCCGAGTCGTTGACGTTGGTCAGGGACTTCGTGCCGTTGGCGGCGATGAACGTTCCCGTTGTAAACGTACTGTTTCCGTTGAGAGTAATTTCAGCAGAGTTGTCTTTTCCTTCGACAATTCCCGTTCCAGCGCCCGCCCCAACGAGCGTGTCAGCATAAACTGTTACGTTGGCATTGTCGTTGAGTGTGACGGAACCGTAACCAGCGCCGGTATGGCCCTGCTCTGCGTTTCCGCCAAAGAACGTCATGCGTCCGGTTGTAACGCTGGCGGAATCGCCCATCGTAACGTCGGTATGGACATTGTCGCCGTCAGAATAATTGAATGCTGCGCTGAAAATGTTAGTCCGAATGGCGGAAGCGCCAGACATGGTCAGATTCGTCGTGCCGTGCTGGCTCAAGCGCAGGTCTTTCGCCTGAAGATAGCCGTCGCCGGACATCGTAATATTCGCCGTTCGAGTATTCTGGTCTGTTGCATACAGCTGACCGCTGTTGGAAATGTACTTACCGCCGGAAATATTGACGTTTGAATTCTCATGATAGGAGAAATACGTCGTGCCGTTGGCGAAGAAGTATCCGCCCGTCTGCGTGAAGTTTGCTGAATAATCTGAACTGTTGCCGATATTAGTCGTACCCGCAACCCTGATAACTGCGTCGTCTGAAAGCGTCATATACGAGTCGGTTTTATCCATAATAAGGTTTCCGTTGGCTTTGAACAAGGCGTTGCCGCCAACGTTTGTTGTACTGCCCTGGTTGTTCCAGTTGATAACAGTCAGAGCGCCGCCAGTCATGGTTGTTACAGAACCTTCCGCGCCGGTCGCCCAGCCCATGCCGGACGTGCCGCTTCCAGAAGAAATGCGGGCGTTGCCTTCAATAAGAACGTTGGCTTTCGCCGACATGGCAACCCAAAATTCGTTTGTCGCTGAGAACGAGCTGTTGTCGCTAAACGTCATTTCCAGAGCGTAATCTTTTCCTTCCAGAGGCAGCGTGATGTTTGTGGCGTTGTTCTTTCCGCCCCAGAAGTTGCCAGCGATGGTAAAAACGGAATCGTCTTTCATGACAACCGAAACGTAAGCGTGAGCGTCTGTCGAGTTCACGCCGTAGAACGGCGTAACCCCGCCGTTAGCTGTAATGCGGGAATTTCCTGACATGACGATGTTCGTTTCAGACGTGTCAGCAGCGTCATAATGATACGCCATATAGAAATTAGTGGCTTCCATAGAGGAATTGTCCGTCATATTAATATTAGTAACGCCGTGCTGACCCCAGTACATTGTTGTCGCTTTAAGAGAAGCGTTGCCGGACATGTTGACGGCGCCGACTCGTTCATTTTGGTCTGAACCGTAAATCGTTCCGTTGACGATAAACTGCCCGCCGGAAAGGTTGGCAGTCGAATCCGCATGCCAGGAAAAATACGTCGTGCCGTTGGCGTTGACCGTTCCGCCCGTCTGATTGAAGACGCCGCCGGCGGAATCGTAGCCGATATAAGTTGTGCCGTCTATGGTCAGCGTCGCGTCTTGAGTAACGTTGACAGCGCCGGAGCTCAAAATGCGAAGTTGTGTGCTGGAAACCTTGGATTCTCCCGTCAACGTCATAGCGCCGCTGTCGTAAACGATTGCCGTCTTTAACGCAGCTTCTGAAGTCTCTTTCGGGTTAAGAGCGGAGCCGGCGTTGTAAATGCTGGTGTCGCCGTTAGCCGTCAATTTGGCTTGATCGAAGAGGTAAACTTTAGATGAACCCTCGTAAATTTTCAACGTTCCAGACAACGTTGTCGAGGAGGCGTCGTACATGTTCACCGTACCGTTTCGAAATTCAGCATTAACCATAGAAAGCTTTCCGTTATCTGCCATTTCCAGAACGGATCTGTGAGAGGATGCGTTCCATCCAATACCGGAGTTGCCGCTTCGAGATTCAACCGATGCGTTGTCAGCAATCAGAATATACGATCTGGCGCTCATGGCAGTCCACCATTCTCCAGCCGAGAAAGAGCTGTTTCCCGTATAATACTGAACCAGCGGGAAAAAATTCCCATGAGTTGGCGAGAACGTGGAAGCCGCGTTCGTACCGCCCCAGAAGTTGCCGGAAGCCGTAACAGTCGCGTTATCCGTAACTTCAAACGTGAACGACGCCAAGCCGCTGGTCATGTTTCCCAACGGGATAAACGGACCGTCAATCGTCGTTTGTGACGAACCGCCGAACGTAATGTCAACGTCCTGCCCTGCCGCGCCCGGTCGATAATTGGTATTGGAAACGGAAATCGTTCCCTCGTCAATATAGCCCGGATTGCCCAGCGTAACAGGCGCGCCGTTGTCCCAATAGCTTTCGTTGAGCAAGTCGTCTACCGTTGCAGACCCGGCGTTCCAAACCGTTTCCGCCAACGTTACGCTGCATGCGCCGACTAACAGCGTAACAATCGCTATCAGACTAACGCATCGACCCAGTTTAACCAAATTCCAATGGCTTTTCATGATATTGCTTCCAGTTGACATGAGTATACTCACTCAGGTTATAATTATGTGATTTGTATATATTGCTACATATTTGCAGTATTTTACTACTATTGTACATTATACACGACATTTTGAACATTTCAAGCATTTTCCCACAAAAAAATAAAAAAGATAGATAAAATTTAGAATTAAGAACTAATTAATCGGGTTTAAATGTTTTTGGAGTGCGACGGCTTGACGTCGGCGGCGAGGCGCCGCTCCCAATCCGCGCTACCGCGCGCTTGCCAAAACACGCTCCCGTTGGTCGCTTGCGTTTCGGAGGGTCGACGTCCTCGTCAACCGCAGGCGTCCCCGCCTGCCAATGGAACAATGCCCTAGAAAAATACTCTTTGCCAACACAAAAACCTTCTAGGATCGCGAGCGCAACTCGCTAAAAGAAAAAAGCGAGAGTCTCGCTTTCACGTTACTCTCGCTCGTTAGATATTGTACTACGCTTGCGTAATTACGAATTACGCATTACGAATTACGAATTCTTTTTCCGCCAGTACATCAACCCAATAACCCCAAGAGCCAGCAGCGCCCAGGTCGACGGTTCTGGGACGCCAGAGCCGGGTTCCGGCCCAGGTCCGGGAGCGTAAAGACCGATCAGGTACAGACCGTCGGTTCCGCCAACCAGATCAAACCAGTCTTGGTAATTCCCAAGCTTCGGGATATCGCTGTCAAAGCCTTCATCGGAAACCAGCTTGTATTCAGATCCTTCCGCCGCCCAGAGTTTGGCGTCCTCGTTGCCACCTTCAAAGAACAGCTTGATAATCGAATTCTCATCGATTACAAACGCGCCGTCGTTGACGGTAAGCGTGTCGAATTGCTGCTGCGTCGGGTCTTCGTTATAAGCGCTGAATTCGAACAAGCCGGTCGCGCCAGTTTCAATTATAACGCTGCCGTTGACGGTCAAATCTCCAACAGAGTTGCCCGGCGAGAGGGTTGAGCCAGTCTTGACAATCAGATCGCCGTTGTACTTGCCTTTGAAGTCCAGTTCGCCAGCTTCAACTGCGAAGTTCTCCGGAGCAAACTGTCCGTCGGTTGACAAAATCTTGAGCGTTCCCTTGCCGGTCTTGATAGCGTTTGAACCGGTAACGGCATTGCTATTGGTGAATTCCAGCGATTTTTCACCTGAAGGAACGTTGTATTCCAACGCAGCGTTGGCAGCAATATCAATCGGACCGCTCGCCTTGACGGCGTCGCCAGTCAGGGTAAGCTTTCCTTCAGAAACCGTCGTATCGCCGGAATACGTGTTGTCGCCGGACAGGGTCAAAGTTCCTGTTCCAGTTTTATCCATCGCGCCTTCGCCGGAGACGACGCCAGCGAGCGTCAGATTCTTTCCGTCGGCAACTTCAATTGTACCGTTGGGAGCGGGAGCGTTCATTTCAACTCCGCCGTTATAGGTTTCCGTTGTCTTGTCGCCCTCGGTAAACTTAATGCCCTCTTTGTTCGTTCCGTCAATCGTCCACGCGTCTTCAGCCAGAGCTTCCGGCGAGTTGGCGCGATAATACTTATCCGTTGGCGGCTCTGATCCCTGCTTCTTCAAAACGAGTGTATTGCCCGTCGTGTCGAGATACCACTGCTGCGATTGAGCAGAGTTCACAAGCAGCTGGATATTGCCTGACGTCAAAGAAGACGCGCTGATCAAAGCGTATCCGCTGTCCGAGCAGTTGCTCCACCACGTATCAACGTCGCCGCTGTTGAACGTAACGTTAATCGTTCCAGACGTCAGCGTTGCCGCGCCGGTTGTCAGGAAATCATAATTGTCTGCTGTGGACGCGCTGTTGAAGTCAAATTTGACGGTTCCGCTGGTCAGCGCAAAATCTCCGATGGTAATTCTGGACGCAGCGCTCGTATCGCCGATGGTGAACGTTCCGCCGTTAATCGTAACGTTGGACGTAATCGAATTGGCGCCGTCAGCAAACTCCCCGCCCGATATTGTTACGTTAGACGCCAGGCTTCCGGAACTTGCCAAAACGAGCGTTCCGCCGGAAACGGTTGTCGCGCCGGTATACGTATTAGCGCCGGACAGTGTAACTGTACCTGCGCCGGATTTAGTAACAGCGCTGGTTCCTGTTATAGCAGAGGCAATAGACCCGTTCATGTTGTTGAACGTAATATTCCCCAAATTATGTATAGTTCCAGATTCTCCACGGATAAGAATATTCCCAGGACCGTCTCCCGTTCCTTTAAATGTTACTGCTGTGCCAGTATACCCGTCTAATCCGTAAACGCTCTTTTTAACATCTAAAGTTGCATCTTTGTCAAAATTAACGGTAAAGGTTTTGTAATCGCCCTTGAGTACAAGCACAACGTTGGATTTGATAGTTGACGTACCGCCTTTAACCGTCCAAACGCCAGTTCCGTTATATCCCGCACGAATATCATTAGAACCATCAACCGTTCCGGAATTCAAAGTTACTTTATTAAGGTATTGGCCAGCCGACAATGTAAGCGTACCGCCGTTAATTGTCATTTGAACATTGGGAGCCGTTGTCCAGCTTCTTTTAAATTCCAAAGTTCCTCCCGAATTGACTGTAATGGGAGCCGTTCCCCAGAATCCATTTGTATTCGAAGCTTTAAAGGCATCGGTATTATTGGCGTCAATAATCATTTTCCCGCCGTCGACAATAACTTCTTTAATCGAATTGGGAGTTCCGGAATAAGCGTAACCGGTACGATTGAATATTTGCGTACCTTCGCCGACCTTTTTAATTGTTACGTTATACGCTCCGTTGTTGTTGCCGCGAATAGCGCTGCCGTATGTTGCAACATCTGTACTGGTTGTGCCAACGCCGATTTCAAAAACGTATTGATTGTTTTCATTGCTGCCGAAAAGATATGAACCTCCATTGGGAGCGTTGAGCTTTCCAATGTGAATGGTTCCGGCTTCGGCGACATTAACTTGACCTCCATCAAGCGTTAAATCAAAGACGCCGAACGAATCTGGTTTGATACACATATAACCGCTTTTGACAGTAACGTGTCCATTATATCCGCCGCCTCCGTTAAAGAGAACGTATCCGTTTGTCGTCAAGTCGCCCGAACCGGAAACGGATTTGAAAGTCGAATAGCTTGATCCGGCAGCTGTTATAGTTCCGCCGTTCGCTCCGATGGTTAAATCGTAGTTGAACGTCTGTCCGCTTCCCGCAGCTGTTGTGTCGAGCGTTCCGCCGTTGATTGTAACGGGACCGGTTCCCAAACCGCTGACCTGGGCGATTTTCAGCGTTCCAGCGGAAATCGTCGTCCCGCCGGAATACGAGTTGGCGCCGGAGAGCGTTACCGTTCCAGCCCCGGTCATGGCTACGCTTCCTGTGCCGGAAATGACGTTTCCAATTGTCGCGGCGGAATCGTGAGCGAATTCCAGAACCGAGTTGTTAACAACTCCGCCGGTTCCCAGTGTACCGGAGCCGGTAAGAACCAGCTTTCCAGAGGAAATCGTCGTTCCGCCGGCGTACGTGTTGTTTGCAGAAAGAGTCAACGTTCCCTCGCCGATCTTTGTAACGGCTCCTTCGCCGGAAATGGCGTTAGAGAGCGTCAGATTTTTGTTAGCGCTGACGTCGAAAGACCCGTTTCCGTTCATATTGACTTCGCCGGAATACTCTGCGTCAGCCCCGCCTTCGGTAAACTTGGCGCCGACTCTATCCGTTCCGGTAATCGTCCAGTTCGGCAGATCGACATCAGACGTGTTGGCGTCATACCAGGGGTCGACGGTGGGATCTTCTCCTTCTATTGCATAAAGCACAAGCTGATTAGATTGAGCCTCAAGCGTCCATGAATTGGTCGGCATGCCGTTCACTGTAACTTTAACGCTGCTGGGATCGAATTGGTCGTAATCAACGATAGTTCCGTCAATAACGGAGAATCCGTTATCGTAACCATTAATAACCGTCCACCATTCGTCAGCGCTGCTGCCACTGAACGTCAGATCAATATACCCGGAATTCAGCGCGGCAGAAGAAACATGAAGCCAGTCAGCGTCGTAGTCGCCGTAGGCGTTATTAAAATCGAAACAGATTCTGCCGCCGTTGTCCAGCGTAAGAACGCCTATCGAAATTTCACTGGAAGTTGTCGTATCGCCAACGACAAAAGAACCTCCGTCCAGGACGACTTCTGTACTGATCATATCCACGCCAGTTTTGAACGTCGCGCCCGTTTCAACAGTAACTTTGTACGTTTCCAGAGAACTCTCGCTTGGTACAATGAGCGTTCCGCCGGAAACTATTGCTTCGCCAAAAGACGAGTTGTTAGAGCCAGTAAATGTAACAGTTCCAGCCCCGGATTTGACAAAAGTTCCGTCGCCGGAAAAGCTAACGTCCGAGGATGAAAACTCTCTAGCCAAGCCTGCGCCGAGGTTCAGTTCCAACGTTCCGGGTGAATAGCCGTATCCCAGGTTAAACGCGCCGGTAAAGGAATTGATGTTGTCTAAATTCGCCGTAAGTTTTCCGCCGTTGGAAATTGTTACATTTTTCAGCTGATAATCGTTGGTGGCATCGTTAGCCCGACCGGAAACCGTAACTTGGGCTTTGTCAATCGTCATTGTGGTGTCGTCATTGGCAAGACGAATGCCGCCGTCAAACGAGTAGGTTCCATTATCGGTGAAACTCAAAGACGTACTGACGTTGAGGTCGTTGCCGCCGCTGACAGCCGTGTTGCCGGTAAAGACGGCAGACGTTCCGTCGCCGGAGAAGGCGACAATTCCGCCGTGAATCGCGCCGCCGTACGTGCCAGCCGAGTTGTTTTCAAAGGTAAACGCGCCGTTAGACAAATTCGCTCTGGCGCTGATCGCTCCACCGAGTCCTTTTGAGACGTTGGCGCTGAACGTTATAACTGTATCGGCGTTCTTTCCAGAAACGTTTACCGTTGAGTTCGCCATGCGAATCGCGCCGCCGTCCCCGGATTTATTGGAGTTTCGAGCAAAGCTGATGGACTCGCCCGTAATGCTGACAAGGGCGTCTGTTTGCCCATGAATCGCACCGCCGTGGTCGTTGGCAACATTGTCTTCAAAGATAATCGTTTTCGCTTCGATATTGGCAACGCCGCTTGCTGTCAGGTTGATCGCGCCGCCGTTATACGCGCTGTTGTTTTTGGTAAAGCTGAGAACGTTGACGTCGCTGATGGTCAGTTTGTTTGTCGTCAGCGCGCCGCCGCCGTACCCGTTGGTTGTATATCGGGTTGAAAAGCTGTTATTGTCAAAATAGAACGAGCCGGTTTTGAACGTTGCTTCTGTATAGGCGCAAATAGCTCCGCCGAAGTTCTTCGTTTTGTTATTTTTGAACGTCGTTACAGAAGAGGCGCTCGTTCCGTTCATAACCAGATAGTGTGAGCAAATCGCCCCGCCCTCGTTGCCAGCGCCGTTGTTGTTGTCAAAGGTAACAGAGTTCCCTTTAATTGTCAGCGTTGCAGAGGAATTGTCAAGTCGAATCGCCCCAGCATGAGCGGTTGAAGAATTGTTTTTGAACAATATCGTATTACCGCTGATAAGAGTGGTATTTTTCGAATAGAAAGCCCCGCCCTGACCGCCTCCGGTGGAGTTGCTCTCAAACGTAATGGAATCCGCTTCGATTGTCAATTTATTTCCAGCGTAAATTCCTCCGCCGTTTGTTTGAGCGTAGCTGTTTTTAAATGTCAGCGTGTCAGCTTTTATAGAAAGCGTTCCGTTATTGACATGGATCGCCCCGCCTGTAGAGGCGTTTGACCGGTTGCCGTCAAAAACGAGTCCGTTTGTTGCAACTATGTTCAGATTCCCAGCTCCGTCAAGTCCAAAAACGCCGCCATGATGAGTAGAGGCTTTAAATCCTGTAAAGGATACGTTATCTGTGTTAATATTTAACGTCAAATTCGGAGACGTGTGCATAAACAGACCAATTGCGTTGCCAACGGCGCTTGAATAGCCCTGATAATCCAGATCTTTTAAATTGATGTTGTACGTCTTCACGCCATCGTTAAAGTTGTATAATCGAGTGTTTCCTGCTTTAATGGTCTGTTTAACGCCAGCTTGCGAAGAACGAATCGTGAAATTTTGAATCGTTTGAGCAATGCCTGTATTATGCGTCGCCGTTCCGGAAATGATAATGACGTCGTTTTCTGCCAATCCCTCCGCGTTTTGAACAGCGGCAACGTCAGTTCCCGACCCTGTCAGCGTCCCGCCGGCGTTATAGCGTTCAACAATGTCTGCCATTGCGCTGGCAGTCAAAACAAAAAGCCCTAATACAAGCGCCGACAAAATTCCATTTGTCAAAACGCGACTGGTCTTGAATAAACGGTATTGATTATTAGCCATGATTTACTCTCTCGTTGGGTAAAACTGGATAACGAATATATAAACGACATCTGAGTCGGGACAACCGACTGCAAATATATAATTACACTTTTAGTTAATATATATTATACACCAGATTTTTTCATTTTAGAAGCGCCGAACAGAAAATTTTTTAAAAAATCGAATCGCCTTGATAAAATAGATAAAATATTGGGGTTCGACGGCTAACCGCCAAACCCCATTTTAATAACTTTCTCTTTCGAGATTGAGATTGATTACTTTCTTTTCCGCCAGTACATCAACCCGGCAACGCCGAGAATCAGCAGCGCCCACGTCGACGGTTCCGGGACTCCAGAGCCGGATTCAGGAGCGCCCAAGCCGATCAGGAAAAGACCTTCCGGTCTGCCTTCCAGACGGAACCAATTCTCGTAGTACCCAAGAAAACCTTCCAGGGGAGTAACTTCGTCAGCAAATCCTGCGTCTGAAACCAGCTGGTATACATTGCCTTCTGTCGCCCAATCAGAGGCGTCGCCGCCGAGAAACGACAGTTTGATAAGCGAGCCTGTATCAAGAATCAGGTTTTTAGACACGTCTGTGTCTTGAATAGAAAGCGTGTCGAATTCCCGCATAGCCGGATCGTCCTCATAAGAACTGAACTCGAACAGGAGCGTTCCTCCGGTGTCGACTTTGACGTTGCCATAGACGGTCAGGTCGCCGACGGAGTTGCCCGGCGAAAGCGTCGCACCAGACTCAACTTCCAAGTCGCCGTTGTACTGTCCTTTGAAGTCCAGTTCGCCAGCTTTGACTGCGAAGTTATCCGATTCAAACAGACCGTCGGTGGCGAGAATCTTGAGCGTTCCCTTGCCCGTCTTGATTACATTTCCAGCGCCGGAGACCTTTGATTCTTCAGAAAACGTCAGCTGTTTGGAATCGCCAGCGGCAACGTTATATTCCAAAGTCGCGTCTTGAGCAACTTCGATTGAATTGTTCGCCTTGACGGCGGCGCCGGTCAGAGCGAGCGTTCCTTCGGAAACGGTCGTCTTGCCGGTATTGGTATTGTTGCCGGAAAGAGTCAGCGTACCGTCGCCGAGCTTTTCTACTTCCCCGTCGCCGGAAACGACGCCGGCAAGAGTCAGATTTTTCCCATCTGCAACTTCGAACGAGCCGTTGTCTTCCATTGCAACGCCGCCAGAATACGTAACAGCGTTCTGCTCGCCTTCGGTAAACGTAACGCCAACCTTATCGTCTCCGTCAATCGTCCAGTTCTCTTCAGCGCGGTCTTCTTCAGACTCGGCGCGATAATACAGATCCCCGACCGGTTCCGTCTGATTCTTCAGAACGAGGTTGTCGCCGTCTGTATCCAAAGTCCATTTGGTTGTCCGTTCCGAATTGACCAGCAGACGAATATTGCTCAGGTTGTCAGCCGTCAAACCGTAGGATTCAATCAGGACGTAGCCGCTGTCGGTGTTCTGATTCCACCAGTCGTCTTCGTCGTTGTTCGTAAACGCGATGTTGATCGTACCAGACGTCAGCGTAGCGTCGTTGGTATACAGATAATCGTAATTCTCAGACGATGTGCATGCAAAGAAATCGTACCAGACGGATCCGCCGGTCAGGGCGAAATCTCCGACGGTAATATCTGTAACAGCGTTAGTCGTTCCCAAAACGAGAGCGCCGCCTTCCAGGACGACGTCTGAATTCTCGACACTCGCGCCGGTCTGGAAAGTTGCGCCGGAATTGACCGTAATCTGCGACGTCGCCAGGCTGGCAGACGCCGGCAGAACGAGCGTTCCGCCAGAGACGGTCGTTTCGCCAGAATACGTATTTTCGCCGGCAAGCGTCAGCGTCCCTACCCCGCTCTTTGCAACAGAGCCGGTTCCGGACAGCGCGCCGTTCCATGTAATCGACTGGTCCGCTTCCGGAGCAAACGTTACAGTTGAACCGTCTGCAACGGTCGCGTTAAGAGCGCTTGACCAGCTTGCGCCTTTGGTTGCCAGAGTTCCGCCGGACAGATTGACCGTGTACGCGCCCGCCGCTGTAATGCCGCCAGCGCCCAGATTGACCGTACCGCCGGAAACCGCCAGCTCTTTGCCAGCGGGAATCGCAATGGAATTCGCGTTGAGCGAACCGCCGGAAACCGTAGTCGGAACAGCAACCTCTCCGGTAATATTGGCGACGCCGCCGGAAACTTCAAACGAAGCGCTGGCAGGCGTTTGCGAACCGTATTTAATTGACGGCGAATTGAGCGTTCCGCCGGAAAGCTTGTAAACGCCAGTACCGCGGTTGGCAAAATAATTTCCGTAAACGATTCCGTTATTGGCGTTAAACGTTCCGCCGGTTTGATTGACAGTTGTATTGGACGTCGTTTCGTATCCGGGAGCAAGAACGACAGTCGCGTCTGCGTTGATTTCACCGGTTCCCGATAAGTTAATTATAGCTGTGCCTCGGGTGCCGGCAATCAATGTACTTTGTAAATTGAGTTTTCCGCCGGAGATGTTGAGAGTCCCTTTTCCGGTTTTGGCGTCGGCAAGGAATACCTGACCTTCTGTCGTTTTTAATGTAATCGTTCCGCCTGTTTGATTAATGACGCCTGCTCCCGACTCGCCGATCAGGAAGCCTTTTCCGGTAGCGGTAAACGATGCGTTGTCTGAAACGTTGAGCGTACTGGTTCCCGCGTTGTAGCCAACGTAGGATCGCGCTGTGCCGCCGAGCGTAACAGTCGCGTAATCTTTCAAAGTCATCGTACCCGTACCCTTGGAACCGGAGTTCGTACCGACGTTAAGTTCATTATCAATCGTCAGTTTCGCATGACCCGAAAGCGTCATGGATCCCAAATTCGTTCCGCGCTGACCGACAAACAAACTTTTAACGGTAACCTCGCCGTAATCCTGAATGTTGATATAGGATTCGGCTTTGCCCATGTTGGCAATGCGAACCGTTCCGGAAAAGTTCAGTTTGGCGTCGCCGGAGACGGTGATTTTACCAGATCCGTTATTGCCGATTTCCGATTCGTCGTAACCGGAAACGGACGAAGGTTTGCTGACATTAACAACGCCGCCGGAAATATTGATTACGCCCTTTGAACCGTTGTTGCGTCCCGGTCGAAGCCAATAGGTATTAACCGTTCCGCCTTCAATATTAAGCACAGCGTTTGAACCGCTGTCCAAACCAACGTAAATTGCGCCGTTGGTTGTAACAGTAGCGCCCGACGCGATTGTCATCTCGGCTGTTGTGTTAGGACCAACCGTAATTTCGTTACTGGCAAGAGCGCCGCCGCTGGCAAGAGTCAGCGCGCCGGCGTTTACCGTCGTTGCGCCGGTATACGTATTGGCGCCGGAAAGCGTCAGAGTTCCAGACCCCGATTTAACCATCGCCCCCGAGCCGGAAATTACGCCGGAAAACTCGGATGCCGCAGTATTATTGAGCGTCAAAGCGTTTCCGCCGTTGTCAATCGTTCCAGTTCCCGACAGGTTATTAAGCGACTGCGCGGCGCCCATGGTAATCGCACCATTGTTTTCAACCGAAGAGGAATTGGAAATCGCGTTTTGAGCGGTTAAAGCCAACGTTCCTTCTGAAACCTTTGTCGCGCCGGTAAAATTATTGTTTGCAGAACTGAGCGTTAGCGTTCCCTCTCCGGTTTTATCCATTGCGCCGGAACCGGAAATCTCGTTGGAGAGCGTCAGATTCTTGTTCGCCCCAACGTTAAAAGTCCCGTCGGCGTTCATATTGACGCTGCCGGAAAACGTCGCGTCAGAACCGCCGTCGGTAAACTTGGCGCCGACTTTATTCGTTCCGTCAATCGTCCAGCTCGATTCGTAAATATCAGTCGTATTGGCGTCATACCACGTATTATCGCCGGGATCAGGTCCAGGACCAGGACCCGGATCGTCTCCGCCATCAGAAGCCAGAAGCAAAAGCTGACCAGAGCCAGCGGCAAGCGTCCACGCGTTGGATGGCGTCCCGTTGACAGAAACTCTGACGTTGTTGGGGTTGAATTGCGCGTAGTTCGCGATAGCGCCTTGAATAAGAGAGAACCCGGTACTGTAATTCTCATTGATATAGCTCCACCAATCGTCAGCGCTGTCGCCGTTGAACGACAGATCAATATATCCGGAGTTCAGGGTGGCAGAAGACACATTCAACCAGTCCGCGTCGTCGCCGCTGGTAGAATTAAAATCGAAACAGATTTTTCCGCTGTTGAGAGTAATCGTATCTATCGTTATTTCACTGGAATAAGACGTATCGCCAACTACAAAAGCGCCGCCGCTGAGAACGATTTCTGAACTGGATATATCTGTTCCCGTCTTAAACGTTGCGCCTGATCCAACTGTTACTTTGGAAGACGCCAAATTAGCGCCGTTTCCCAGAACGAGCGTTCCGCCGGAAACTGTTGTCTCACCCACATACGAGTTTGTACCGTACAGCGTCAGCGTACCAGCGCCGGATTTGACCAGCGCGCCGTCGCCGGTAACTTTAAACGAACTGGAGAACGTCATCTCTTTGGATACGTCTGAGCCAACGTTCAGTTCCATCGTTCCGGTTGAACCGGAATATCCAACGTTAAACGTACCTGTAAGAGAATTGATGTTGTCCAATTTCGCCGTCAGCTTGCCGCCGTTGGAAATGGAAACGCTTTGCAATTGATAATTATTGGTAGAATCGTTTGCTCGACCGGCAATCGTAACCTGAGCTTTGTTGATGACAGTCTGTACGCCTTCGTTAGCAAGGTGAATGCCGCCGTCAAAAGAATAGGTTCCGCTGTCGGCGAAGCTTAAAACTGTACCGGAAGAGCCGTTTATATAAAGGTCGTTGCCAGTTCCGGAAGCCTTGTTTCCAGTAAACACCGCAGACGTAGCGTCGCCGGAAAAGGTTACAGAATCGCAGTAAATCGCGCCGCCGTCGGTTCCTGCAGTGTTGTTTGCAAAGGTAAACGCGCCGTTTGAAAAAGCAGAGTTCCCTCTAATCGCGCCGCCTAACTTTGCCGCTGTGTTGCCGCTGATTTCAATTGTCGGATTGTCGCCCTGCCCTTTAATCGTTAGAGTTCCGTTATACAGGTTGACGGCGCCGCCCAGTTCGGTATCAGCTGTATTATTTGTAAATTTGACAATATTGCCGGTAATAGTAGTATTAGAACCATGAATCGCGCCGCCGTACGATTTAGCGTAGTTATTGTTAAATATAATGGAGTCTCCGGTAATGACAAGCTTGCCAGAGTTTTCCATGTCGATTGCTCCGCCGTATGCGGCGTTCGTCCGGTTTGTGTCAAAAGTCAGTCCGTTATTCACTGTTATATTTAAGGCGAGCGCGCTGTTTTCAATACAGATTACCCCGCCCTTGTAATTGCCGTTTTTAAATCCTGAAAACGTGACGTTGTCTATTGTCAGATCGTATGTGCTGCCTTTTGTAGAATTGTGAAGGAAAAGACCAATCGCATTTGTAATGACGCTGTCAGAACCCTGAATGGACAAATCTTTGAGCGTCATTGCGGCGTTCGTTCCTTCGGCTTCGTTAAAGTTGTAAAAACGACCGTTGCCGCTGGTTTTCTTTATCGTTCGCGTTACGCCAGGCGTATCAGACTGAATCGTAAAGTTCAAATAAGCGCCTCGAATATCCAAGCCTGAATTTTGCGAGGCTGTACCCGAAAGCTTCAGCACGTCGCCTAACGCAGCTCCGCTTGCCGTTTGAACCTGATAGATGTCTGTACCGGAAGCGTTAGACGTCGTCGGCGAATCGGCGCTGTACCGAAATACAGTTTGAGCGTAAACGCTGACGCCAAACAAGCACAAAAGAACGCAAAGGAACATCCGACCGCGTTTCAAAACGCGGCTGGACTGAAATAAACGGTATTGATTATTAGCCATGTTTTTACTCCCTCGTTGGGTAAAACTGGATAACGATTATATAAACGACATTTGCGCCGGGACGACCGACTGCAAACGGAAAATCGCTTTTACACTTATTGTATATTATACACTAAATTTTTTCATTCAAGAAGCGCTGAACAGAAATTTTTAGTAAAAAGATAGAAAGATAAGAAAGATAGGTAAAACAGATTGAGATTACAGAAAAAAAGCGAGCTATCGCTCGCGATCCAGAAAGGTTTTCGGTTACACCGCAGATTTTTAGCGGGACATTGGACAAGGCGGCGTCAAGCCGCCTCCTCACTCCTCACTCCTCACTCCTCACTCCTAACTAATTCAGATGCTGTCTTCCGAGTTCAGCGCTGACGCCTGACCGAAGATGCGGAGATTTCTCAGGTGAACGAAAACGTTCTTCCCAACGGCAACCTGAAGCTGTTCGTTTTCCTGATGGGACAGCTCGGCGGTGAGTTCGTCGTTGGTTTCCGTAATGAGGTCAACGCGAACGTGGGCGCCGGCAGAATGGACGTTCTTTACCAGCGCGCGAAGGCAGATTTTATCCGGCTGCGGATGGTTGGAAATGGCAACGTCGTGCGGTCGAACGAAAATGGCGGCGGTTCCGCTTTCGCTCAGATTGACGTCGTCCGGAATGCGGAACTTGTACTGACCGATCTGAACGAGTCCTTTGCTGACGCGCCCGGAGAACTGGTTGACCGTTCCCAAAAAGTTCATGACGAATTCAGACGCCGGGTGATGGAAAACGACGTCCGGCGTGTCGAACTGCTCGATTTTCCCGTTGCTCATGACAGCGACGCGGTCTGCCAGTTCCAGAGCTTCTTCCTGGTCATGGGTAACGAAAACGCTTGTCAGGTGAATCTGGTCGTGCAAGCGGCGCAGCCAGGCGCGCAGCTCGACTCGGACTTTGGCGTCCAGAGCGCCGAACGGCTCGTCCAACAGCAGAATCTGGGGTTCCACCGCCAGAGCGCGCGCCAACGCAACTCGCTGTCGCTGACCGCCGGAAAGCTGGTTGGGATACCGGTCGGCAAACGATTCCAGCTGAATCAAGCGAAGCAGTTCCATGACCTTGTCGGAAATCTCCTGCTTTGTCGGGCGCGTGGCGCGAGGGCGCACGTTGAGTCCGAAGGCGATATTGTCGAAAACCGTCATGTTTCTGAACAAGGCGTAATGCTGGAACACGAACCCGACGTTGCGGTCGCCGACTTTGTGATCGGAAACGTCCGCGCCGCTGAAGAGGATCTGTCCTTCGTCGTCAGACGGGGCTTCCAGACCGGCAATAATTCTCAGCAGCGTCGTCTTTCCTGACCCGGACGGACCGAGCAGAGCCACCAGCTCGCCGGAATTGACCGTCAGCGATACATTGTCCAACGCCTTGAACTGTCCGAACCATTTTGTGATATTTTTGACTTCAATGCTCATTTGATTTCCGTTTTCATTTCAACAATGGTTTTCAAAACCAACGTTACCAGCGCCAACATGGTCAGCAGAGACGCAACGGCAAACGCCGCCGTTACGCCAGTAATCGGGTCGATTTCGTTATATAACTGTTCAATATGCAGCGGAACGGTAGTCGTTCTGCCGCGAATCTGTCCGGAGACGACGGCAACGGCGCCGAACTCGCCGACCGCGCGGGCGTTGCACAGAATAATCCCGTACAGCAAACCCCATTTAATATTCGGCAGCGTAACGCGCCAGAACATCTGCCAGCCGTTGGCGCCCAAAACGCGAGCCGCCATTTCCTCGTCCGAGCCTTGCGCCTGCATGACCGGAATAAGCTCCTTGGCGACAAAGGGCATCGTTACAAACGTCGTTGCAATGACAATGCCGGGGACGGCAAAAATAATCTTGATGTTCCAGGAGTTGAACAGGTCGCCCAGGAACGTCCCTGCCCCAAACATGAACACGAACAGCATACCGGCAATAACCGGCGAGATGGCAAAAGGAAGGTCGATAATCGTAACGAGAATTCCCTTGCCGGGGAAATTGAATTTTGCGATGCACCACGCCGCGCAGATTCCAAACAGGACGTTAAGCGGCACGGCAATCAGCGTCGCCAAAAGCGTCAGTTTAATTGCGGAAAGCGTGTCCGGTTCGACCAGAGCCGCCCAGTACACTTTCCACCCGGCGTTAAACGCGTGTGCGAATACGAAAATCAGCGGCAGAACCAGGAACAAAAACAGGAATCCCAACGCCAAAAACGTCAGCAGATACCGAACCCAGCGCGGTTCCGTCGTGCTTTCCAGACGGCGTTCCAGAGGGCTTTTGTATTTTGGCGGCTGCTGAGCTTTAGGCTGCGAACCCTCTTTGGACGCTGCCAACGACTGAGATTTTTTACCCGGCGCAGCGCAAAACGTGATGTGGCATTTATTGTAATCTATAGCGCTCATCGTATCAATTCTCCTCGTCCTTGTAGCGGGATCCCCACAGCTGAATCATGTTGATGAAAAACAGCAGCGCAAACGACGCTATCAGCATGGAAACCGCAACGGTTGTCGCGCCGACGTAGTCGTGCTCTCCCAACTTATAGAAAATAATCAAAGGCAGAATTTCCGTCTTGCCCTGCATGTTGCCAGCAATAAACACGACAGACCCGTATTCGCCAATAGCGCGGGCGAACGCCATCGTAAAGCCCGCCAGCAGCGACGGCGCCACCGTCGGGAAGATAACTTTCCAGAACGTCTGCCAGCGCGTCGCGCCCAAAGACGCCGAAACCTCTTCCAGTTCCTTGTCGACCTCTTCCAAAGCCGGCTGCATGGCGCGGACGACAAACGGCAAACCGATAAACGTCAAAGCGATGTAAATACCGATGGCGGTATACGAAACCTCAAAGGGCAGAAAACGTCCAATCCAGCCGGTTGGAGCGTACAGAGCCGTCAGCGTAATGCCGGAGACCGCCGTCGGCAGAGCGAACGGCAAATCGACAATAGCGTCAATTATACGCTTTCCGCGGAAGGAATACCGAACCAGCACCCACGCGACCAGAAATCCAAACACCGCGTTGGTAACAGCCGCCAAAAAGGACGCGCCAAACGTCAAACGAAACGCCGCCATGACGCGGGGTTCAAAAATCGTCTCTTTGAAATCCGCCCATGATACGCCGGAAAAACGCAAAAAAAGCAACGCCAGCGGGATTACCGTCAGCACGCTCAAATAAAACGTCGTGAATCCAAGCGTCAGTCCGAATCCCGGCAGAACGTGATGACGTTTTCGTTTACGAGCCATGGTTAACCTCTTTGATTTTAGTTGTATGCGCTTAATGCGAGCTGCAAGAATTTTTCTCGCAACTCGCAACTCGCAACTCGCAACTGCCTCACTATTTCATAATCTGATCAAACAGCGCCTTGTCGTTGAAGAAGTCCTTCTGAGATTTCTCCCAACCGCCAAATACGTCGTCGATTTTAAACAGTTTCAGTTCCGGGAAGCTTCCCTTGTTCTTTTCCATAACAGATTCATCGGACGGACGATAGAAGTTCTTCGCAATGACTTCCTGAGCTTCCGGTTCATACAGGTATTCCAGGTATTCCTGAGCCATCGCCCGAGTGCCTTTTTTGTCAACGTTTGCGTCTACGATGGATACCGGCGGTTCCGCAACGATGGAAATGCTCGGAACTACGATTTCGATGTCAGCGTCGGGGCTGTTTTGCATGTAAAGCAGAGCTTCGTTTTCCCACGCCAGCAGGACGTCGCCTTTCTGGTTGACAACAAACGTGTTGGTCGCGCCGCGAGCGCCTTTGTCCATAACCGGAACTTTCTTCTGGTTGAACATCTTCGCCATCGCTTCGTTGGCTTTTTCCTGAGCGGCGGCAACTTTATCCGCCTGAGCCGGATCTGCCAGAGCGGCAATATAGCCGTCCAAACCGCCTTCAAATTCCTTGTCCAAGACGTAGCCGTAAACCGCCAGGAAGTTCCAGCGGGCGCCGCCGGACGTCTTCGGGTTGGGCGTGATAATCTGAACGTCGTCGCGGTCGATCAGGTCGTTCCAGTCCTTGATGTTTTTCGGGTTCCCTTTACGAACCAGGAAAACAACCGTAGACGTGTACGGGCAGGAGTTGTTCGGAAGGCGCTTCTGCCAGTCCTTCGCAATAATCGGCGGATTGGTGTTTTCGATAATCGCGTCGATGTCGTAAGCCAACGCCAGAGTAACGACGTCCGCTTCCAAACCGTTAATAACGCTGGAACTCTGCGCTCCGGAACCGCCATGAGACTGGTTCACTTTAATGGGCGTTCCGTGCTTTTCCAGATAATACTTTTCAAAATGTTCGTTAACGTCTTTGTACAACTCGCGAGTCGGGTCGTAGGAAACGTTCAACAGTTCCGGAGTTGACGGTTTGCAGCCCATAAACGCAACTGACAGCGTCGCCATAATCAGGCAGGACAGCGACAACAATTTTTTCATAATTAAAACCTCGTAATTACTTAATCCAGCGCCGCGCCAGTCCTCAAATTCAGGACGCATAAAACGACGCTATCAAAACAACAAAAAAGTCGTCCGGAATTCGCGTTTATTTATATCGTTTATCGACATAATCCCGCATATTCGGATTTCTTTATACACTTTATCGATTTTTTCCCTTTAGTTCCTTAATTTATTTTTCATATTTTAGCAATTTTACCAATTTGTGTAAAGAGAAATATTTGTCCACCGCATTAAAGAAAATCCATTATAAAACATCTGTTATTTTTCTGTAAAATAGAAAAAATTTCAAAAAACCTCTTGAAAATCGAATTAGAAGGAATATAATGGGTAGCGTTGATTAGGAATCTTGGATTCCTGTTTAATCCGAGAGAGTGAAACAACCTTTTTGAAAACGGGACGTGAAGCATTATGGATAAAAGAACCCTGAAACAGTTGGTCAAACATTCGCACATTAGCAACAGAAACTACAAATCAGCGAACATCTCGTACGCCCGCCGCCCTGTTATCGAAGAAGGCGACGAGATTATTGTCCTCAAAAAAAAGAAAGAAGAGCCGTCTTGTCTGATGTATCTTATTGGTTTTATAATTCTTGCTATTGTAATCTACCAATCGGCAAAAAATCATTATTCAAACACGTCAACGAAAGATAATCAGGTTCAACGTTCAGAATCCAGTTATGATTCCACTTCAGACATTGCTCAGCCAGCTAAACTCGAACCGGAAGAGAGAATCTGGACGAATCGAAAAGACGGGCGGGAAATCACTGGAACGTATATTGACTACAAAGACGGCAAAGCTACCGTTTTGCGAGACAACGGCAAAACCGTAACGATTCCCCTGGAACTGCTCTCCGATGAGGACCGAGAGTACATCAAATCAATCAGAAAACGGGACAAGTAGGGGCAGGACGGAAAAGCCCATTAGTTAAGACATAGATAACGAAAAATTCTATTAAACGTTAGAAATTCCTTTCGTAGCCCACGCCTTTAGGCGTGGGATCATGGATAACGAAGAATATATAAATTAAGGTAATTGATTGTTTTCTGGACTGATG